>DASWJN010000204.1:0-10539 GCA_036397135.1 Candidatus Methylomirabilota bacterium | reverse complement strand
CATCCGCGCCTACTGGAACGAGCGCGACGGCGAGATGTACGGCTTCCGGCTGGCCGATCACTTCACCCGGCTGCGCGAGTCGATGAAGATGATGCGCTTCAGCGTGCCCTACAGCGACGACGACCTCTTCGAGGCCGTGCGCACGGTGGTGACCGGCAACGAGCTGCGGGAAGACATCCACATGCACATGGTGGCCTACGTGGCCGCGCCCGGCCTCGACGCCACCACCCCGACCGGGCTCTACATCAACCCGCGCAAGCGCCCGCGCGTGATGGAGGGCAACGGCCTCAAGTGCTGCGTGTCGTCGTGGACGCGCACCTCGGACAACGCCATCCCCATCCGCCTGAAGTCCGGCTCCAACTACCAGAACGGGCGGCTGGCCACCCTGCAGGCCCGGGCCGACGGCTACGACCAGCCGATCTTCCTCAACCGCCACGGCAAGGTGGCCGAGGGCAGCGGCGCCACGTTCTTCATGGTCCGCAAGGGCCGCATCGTCACGCCGACGACGAGCAGCGATATTCTCGAGAGCATCACCCGCACGACGCTGATCGACTACGTCTGCCCCGAGCGGCTGGGCATGGAGGTCCTCGAGCGCGACATCGACCGCACCGAGCTGTACGTGGCCGAGGAGGCGTTCTTCTGCGGCAGCGGCTACGAGATCACCCCGATCCTGTCCATCGACCGCTTCTCGCTCGGCGCCGGTGACGTCGGGCCGGTGACGAAGGGCATCTCGGCCGCCTACATCGACCTCGTGCGGGGCATCGACGCGCGGCATCCCGAGTGGCGCACCCCCACCTACAAGCCCGTCACCGTGTAAACGAGGCCGCTGAAAGCGGCCTCTGAGGTTATCGGTGACGGGACCGGGCGGGCGACGGTCGATGCGGTTCGATCTGGGGATCATCAACAACCAGCCGGTGGTGGATGTGGTCCGGCAGGCGCAGCTGGCGGAGGCGCTGGGGTACGAGACGGTGTGGATCACCGACTCGCACCTGGTCTGCCGCGAGCTGTGGGTCACGCTCGCCGCGTGTGCGCTGGCCACCGCGCGCATCAAGCTCGGCCCCGGGGTCACCGTCCCTCACACCCGCCACTGGTCGGTCACCGCCAGCGCCATCGCGACGCTGGAGGAGCTGGCGCCGGGCCGGATCCTGCTCGGCATCGGCACCGGCGGCAGCAGCGCGGAGACGATGGGGATGAGCGTGCAGCGGGCCGCCCACGTCGCCACGCTGGAGACGATGACGACGTCGATCCGGCGGCTGCTCGCCGGCGGCACCGCGCGGCTGGACAGCGGCGTCGAGAGCCGCCTGGCGTGGCTCGCCACGGCGCGGACGGTTCCCCTGTTCGTCGCCGGCTCGGGGCCGCGCATGCTGGAGGCGGCCGGCCGGCTCGGCGACGGCGCCATCATGTACACGGGCACCGATCCGGCGATCCTGCGGGCGGGCCTGGAGTGCGTGGCCCGCGGCGCCGCGCGGCAGCAGCGCCGCCTGGCCGACCTGGAGGTGCTCCTGTGGACGCCGACGGCCGTCGACGCCGACCGCGCGCTCGCCCGCGATCACGTGCGCGGGCGCGTGGCCTCGGCGATGCGCCATCCGCTGCCGGTCGCGCTGGGGCCGGAGGATCAGGCCGCCGTGCGGCGGCTCCGGGACGCCTACGACTCCTACCAGCACGCGACGGCGGCGTCGCGCCATCGCGAGCTGGTCCCCGACCGCTTCGTGGACATGCTCGCGCTCGCCGGCACGCCCGAGGAGGTGCGCGAGCAGGTGCGGCGCGTGATGACCGTGCCCGAGATCACGCGGATCATCATCCTGCCCCAGAACCCCGGCCGGGGGTTCATCGAGCGGGAGTCGATCCTCCGAACCTTCGCCGAGCAGGTGATGGCGCGCGTGTCGTGAGGCTCACCGGCCGAAGTCCACGGCGGTCGTGTTGCCGCCGCTGACGACCACGCCGACCCGCTCGTCCGGCTTCGGGACGTAGGCGCCGGCCAGTAACGCCGCGAACGCCGCGGCGCCGCCGGGCTCGGCCACGATGCGCACCGCCTCCCACAGCCGCTGCTGGGCCGCCCGGATCGCGTCGTCGGAGACGAGCACGACGCGCTCGACGTGCGCTCGCGCGATGGGAAACATCAGCTCGCCCACGCGCCGGGGCGCCAGCGAGTCGGCGGCGACGCCGCCCGCCGGGGCATCGACCGGTCGTCCCGCCTTCAGCGCCTCCGCCAGCGTCGGCGCCGCCTCGGGCTCCACGCCGATGACCCGCACGCGCCCGGCATACCACGCCGCGACACCACCGATGAGCCCGCCGCCGCCGACCGCAACCAGGACCGTGTCGAGCCCGGTCGTCTGGCCCGCCAGCTCGAGCCCGAGCGTCCCCTGCCCCAGCAGCGTCTCGGCCTGGTCGTAGGCGTGCACGGGCAGCGCGCCCGACTCGCGCGCCCACGCCTCGCTGGCCGCCAGCGCGTCCGCATAGCGCTCGCCCCCCACCACGAGATCGGCGCCATACCCGCGGATGCGCTGGATCTTGGCCGGCGACGACACCGTGGGCACGAAGATCTTGGCGCGCGCCCCGAGGCGCATCGCGGCGTAGGCGACGGCGGCGCCGTGGTTGCCCCCGGACGCGGCGACGACTCCCGCCGGAGGAACCGCGCGCAGCAGCAGATTCGCGAAGGCCCCGCGCGCCTTGAACGATCCCGAGTGCTGGAGCAGCTCCAGCTTCAGGACGAGCGTGCACGGCGCCAGGCCGAGGTCGGCGCCGCCCACCTCGACGACCGGCGTGAGACGCACGGGCGGCCGGATGACGGCGTACGTCGCTTCGATCCCCGCGCGATCGACGGCCACCGCCCGGGTCAGGCCCACCCGGTCCCTCAGCCGCGCGGCTTCACCCACGACTCCGACCAGGCCAGGCACGCGCTCGACGAATCGCGATCGCCGCGCTTCTCGGCCCAGACCTGGCCGCCGGCGAAGCGGCCGTTCAGCTCGGCCTGCGCCGAGCGGGCCGGGAAGAACGTGCTGAACACGCCGATCGGCCGGTTGTTGGTGCCGGGCGCCATCGTGAGCACGAACGGCTCGATGGTGTCCCACCAGGTGAGCCGGAAGTGGTCGGTCGCCGAGTCGACCGTCTCCACCGCCGTCGAGCGCGCGTCCCCGCTGCGCGCGAAGGTGGCGCCGATGACCGGCAGGCCGGTGTCGGCGAAGGCCGGGAAGAGCAGGTGCTCGATCGACTTCTGCAGCCAGCGGGCCACGGCCGGGTTGTCGCCGTAGACGCGCACCTTGCCGTCGGTCAGGTCGCTCTGCACGAACAGCGCGTGCCCGGCGCCCGCCCCGCACCACAGCACGCGCCAGTGGCTGAAGCGGCTCGCCAGCGTGGTGCCGCCGTCGTGGCTCAGCCGGATGAACGAGTTCTCGCCCGTCATCATGACCTCGTTGGGATCGACCGGTGACGCCATCGGGCTATGCCTCGCTTGTCAGTGAGAGGTTCGATCGGGCGCGAGCGCGGCCACGTCCACCCGCGCGTCGTTGTAGCAGGCGCCCTCGCAGATGTCGGCATGAGTGGCCGGGGCGAGGGCCGAGACCGTCTGCGCGTTGTCGCTGGTGCGGAACCAGGCGCCCTTCAGCGACGAGACCACGCCCGGCGGCACGTCGCCGGTGATCCGCAGCGGCAGCCGCACCTCGCCGAGGTCGTTCCACACGCGCACCCGCTGGCCGTCGCGCAGCCCGCGGGCCCGGGCGTCGTCGGGGTGCATCTCCAGCGGCGGGACGTCGTCGCTCGTCCGGGTGCCCCCGAAGGTCGAGGTGATGCGCTGGTCGGACGCCGGCGAGATGAGCGTCAGCGGGTAGGACGACGTCACCGGCCGGAACGAGGGCAGCCGAGCGCCGTACTTGTTCGCCAGGTACGTCGAGGCCAGCTCCACCTTCCCCGACGGAGTCCGGGGAACGACGTTGGCGAACATCATCGCGTCGTGGCCGTTCACCGTCATCGGCATGGCGCGGTCGAGCGGGAGCTGGCTCGGCGGCACGCCGCCCAGCCGCGGGTCGGCCGGATCGAGGGCGTCGTCCATCAGCTCGGCGTCGCCGGCCTTGAAGCAGGGCTCGGTGTAGCCGAAGCGGGCGGCCAGGCGCCGGAAGATCTCGGTGTTGGGCAGCGCCTCGCCCTGGGGCGGAATGACGGGCGTGGCGCGCTGCAGCCAGTGCTGGCCGTAGGCGGCGAGCAGCTCGTCGTGCTCGAAGTGGGTGCAGGCCGGCAGCACCACGTCGGCGTAGCGCATGCTGTCGGTCATCGCGACCTCGATCCCGGCGATGAACACGTCCTCGCGCGCGAGCCCCCGGCGCATCCGGTTCTGGTCGGGGTGGACGACGACCGGGTTGTGGTTGTAGACGAACAGCGCCCTGAGCGGCGGGGCCAGCCGCCCCTCGGTCAGGTGCCGGCCGACGTCGACGATGTTCAGCGTGCGCGTGCCCGCCGGGATCAGGTCCGGGCGCGCGAGCCGGGCGGGCGTCTTGGGGAACGCGAACCCGGCGCCGTTGACCAGGCCGCCGCCCGGCACGGCAAAGCGGCCGGCCAGCGCGGGCAGCGCGAAGACGGCCCGGATGCCGCTGCCGCCGTTCTGGTTGCGCTCCAGCCCGTTGCCCACGCTGATCGCCGACGGCGCGATCGTGGCGTACCACTCGGCGAAGCGGGCCACGTCGGCCTCGGCCAGCCCGCACGTCTGCGCCGCCCGGGCGAGCGTCCACGGCCGGGCCAGCGCCATGAAGTCCTCGAACCCCTCGACCCACCGGTCGACGAAGCCCCGGTCGAGCGCGCCCCGGCGCTCCAGCTCGGCCGCCACCGCCCACGCCAGCACCACGTCGGTGCCGGGGCGCAGCGGCAGGTGCAGGTCGGCCTGCTCGGCGATCTTGATCCGCCGGGGATCGACGACCACGAGCTTCGCCCCCGCCCGCCTCGCGCGGTTGATGATCGGCGTCAGGTGCAGGTTCGACCAGGTGACGTTGTTGCCCCAGGCCACGATCAGCCGCGCGTGCTCGACCTGCTCGGGCCGGATGCCCGGCACCGGGCCGAACGTGCCCACCCACGCCTCGGTGCGGATGCCGCCGCACAGCGGCTTGCGATCGAGCAGGCTGGCGCCCAGGCGATGGAAGAAGCGCAGGTCCATCGAGCCGCCGGCCAGGAAGCCGTGGGGTCCCGCGTAGTTCAGCGGCATCACCGCCTGCGGCCCGTGCTCGGCGATCACCGCGGTGACGCGCGCGTGGATCTCGTCGAGCGCCTCCTCCCACGACACGCGCACGAACCGGCCCTCGCCCTTGCGGCCCACTCGCCTGAGCGGCGTCCGGATCCGCCGCTCGCCGTGCACGAACTCCGGATAGGCCCTGGGCACCTTGGCGCACAGCACGCCGTCGGTGTACGGGTTGGCGCGCGAGCCGCGGATCTGCACGATGCGCGCGTCCTCGACGGTGACGGTCAGGCTGCAGGTGTCGGGGCAATCGAGGGGACAGACGCTGGGGTGGTCGGCTTTCATAGGGATGAATGCTGCCGCGCGGTGGCCGGTCGCGTCAAGTCGGCCATTGGCCGGGTCGTCAGGCCAAGATCCGCGTCAGCCACGCGGCCACGTCGCGGATCTCGGCGTCCGAGACCGAGTGCGGGATCGGGTACTCGTGCCACTCGACCCGGTAGCCGAGTCGTGTGAGGAGCTGGTAGGCCTCGCGCGCCCGCGCCAGGGGGACGAGAGGGTCGTGGCTGCCGTGCGCCATGAAGATGGGAACGTCGCGGTTGGCGGGACTCGCCTCGGCGGCGACGGTGCCCGGCAGCGGCAGGAAGCCGGACAGCGCCAGGATGCCGGCCAGACGCTCGGAGTGGCGCAGCCCGGTCTGCAGCGCCATCGCCCCGCCCTGCGAGAAGCCGGCCAGCACGATCCGGCCGGCCGGCACGCCCCGCGCCTTCTCGCGCGCGATCAGCGCCTCGATCCTCCGCTGCGACTCCCGCACGCCGGGCTCGTCCTCGCGCCGCGCGCCGGCGTCGTTGCGCACGTCGTACCACGCGCGCATGACCATGCCCTGGTTGATGGTCACCGGCCGCATCGGCGCGTGCGGGAACACGAAGCGGACGGCGAGGCTCTCCGGCAGCCGCAGCACCGGCACGATGTCGACGAAGTCGTGGCCGTCGGCCCCGAGCCCGTGCAGCCAGATGACGGCGGCGCCGGGTGACGGCGCGGTCTCGATCTCGAGCGCCTCCAGCAGGTCGTCGGCCATGGTCCGGGATGCTACCCCAGCGTGTCGCCGGCCGGAACCGAGATCGTCACCCGGCACCCGCGCTCGCGGCCGCCGTCGGTCGAGGCCGCGGCCACCGTGATGGCGCCGCCGTGGACGTCGGCCACGCGCCGGGCGAACGTCAGCCCCAGCCCGACGCCGGCCGGCGCCGCGCCGCCCGGCGTGCGGGCGGCGTCGAGGCGCTGGAACGGGTCGAGCACGCGCTCGCGCGCCTCCGGCGGGATCCCCGGCCCCTCGTCGCTCACGCTCAGCGCCACGCGGTCGCCGGCCCGTGTCGCCGCCAGCGTGATCGGCGGCGCCCCGTACTTCGCCGCGTTCTCCACGAGGTTCCAGAGCGCACGCCGCAGCAGCGCCTCGTCGGCGACGAGCGCCAGCGGGGGCCCGTCGCTCACGCGCACCGCCCGGCCGGCCACGACGGGATCGTCCTGCGCGCGCTCGGCGAGGCCGGCCAGCAGCGCGCGCACGTCGACCTCGCCCAGGCGGGCCGGCAAGCCGGTGGCTTCCAGCCGGGCGGTCGCCAGCACGTCCTCGATCAAGCGCTCCAGCTCGGCCAGGTCGCGCTCGGCCTCGGCGATCCGCGCCTCGGCCGCGCCCTCCCGTGGCAGCAGCGCCAGCGCCAGCCGCAGCCGCGCCAGCGGCGAGCGGAGCTCGTGCGAGACGTTGGCGAGCAGGTCCTTCTGGCCGCGCACCAGCCGCTCGACCCGCTCGGCCATGTCGTTGAACGCGCGCGTCAGCTCGGCGATCTCGCCGGGCGGGGCACGGCGGCGATGCCACCAGCGAAGCCGTCCCGTCCCCGCCGGCACGCGGGCGCCGAGGTCGCCGCCGCCGAGCCGGCGCGCGGCGTCCGTCAGACGCTCCAGCGGGCGCGAGAGCCGCCGGGCCAGCGGACGCGTGGCCATGGCGACGGCGGCCAGCACGACGGCCACGAACAGCAGCGGGCGCAGGAGGCTCGGCGGCCCGAACGGGCGGTGCGCCGAAACCTCGACCGTCGCCACGACGGCACCCGACGCCGGGTCGCGCACCGGCGCCACCGCGTGGGGGACGGGCCGCGGGCGCGTGACCACCCGCCCGGCCCGGGCCGCTTCGAGCTCGTCCGCGCGAGAACGCGGAAGCGGCGCCCCGGCGCTGCCGAGCACCCGGCCGTCGAGGTCGCGGACCGTCACGTCGACGTCGAGGTCGGCGTGCAGCCGCCCGAGCCGCTCGGCGAGCGAGGCCCGGTCGGCGAGCCGCTCGGCGGCCAGCCCCGCCGTGTGACGGGCCATCCGCTCGCCCAGCTCGCGGAGGTGACCGCCGCGGTTGACGAGCGCGAACACCAGGCTCGTGGCCGCGCCGACGATCACGAGCACGAGGAGGGAGTGCAGGTAGATGCGGGAGTGGAGCCTCACCGGCCGGGCCCCGGGCGCACCAGCGCGTACCCCACGCCGCGCACCGTCTTGATGTACCGCGGCGCCCGCGGATCCTTCTCCAGCTTGGCGCGCAGCTTGGAGACGTGGACGTCGATCGAGCGGTCGAACGCCTCGGCTTCCTGGCCCCGCAGCGCGTCCAGCAGCTGGTCGCGCGAGAGCACGCGGCCGCCGGCCCGCGCCAGCGTGGCCAGCAGCTCGAACTCGTGGTGCGTGAGCACGACGCGATGGCCGTTTACCGTCACCTCGCGCGCGTCGAAGTCGATGACGAGCCCCCCGGCGGTGAAGCGCGCCCGGGGCGCCTCGACGGCGCCCCGCCGCAGCACCGCGCGGATGCGGGCCAGCAGCTCGCGCGGGTTGAACGGCTTGGCCAGGTAGTCGTCGGCGCCCAGCTCCAGCCCGACGATCTTGTCGACGTCCTCGCCGCGGGCGGTGAGCATGAGGACCGGCAGCGCCGCCCACTCGGGTGTGGCCCGGATGCGCCGGCACACCTCGAGCCCGTCGAGGCCAAGCAGCATCACGTCGAGCAGCACCACGTCGAACCGCCCGCGGCGCAGCGCCGCCAGGCCGCGCTCGCCGTCGGCGACGACGGTCACGTCCAGGTCGTGGCGGCCGAGGTACTCGGCCACCAGCGCGCCCAGGCGGGCATCGTCCTCGATGAGGAGCGCGGCCGTGCGGCGGGCGGGCATGCCCGCTACAGTAGCAGCGACCTCAGTTCCAGTGCCCGCGGCGATGCGCGCGGATCCAGTCCGCCACCGCCTTGCGCTGGTCCGGGGTCAGCACGTCGTGGACCTCGGTGATGGCCTGGGTGACGGCGTCGGCCACCTGCCGGTGCTCGGCCTCGCGCTGGGCCCGGAACGTGGCGAGCTGGCCGGGATCGACCACGTCGGCCTCGAACAGCCTCAGCGCCTCGTCCATGTTGGAACGCCGCGCCTGCCGGTGGGCCTCGACGGCGGCGAACGCGCGGTCGCGGGCCGTGTGGATCTTGGCCCGCTGCTCCGCCGTGACCTGCGCCGGCTCCAGCGCCTCGTCGATCATCGACGAGACGAACCGCTTCATGAACATCCCGTGCCGGCCGCCCGGCCCACCGTGCGCGAACGCCGCCACCGTCGCGATCAGCCCCACCCCCAGCACCGCCACCGCCCCCAGGATCGTCCGTCGACTCAGCATGTCGTCCTCCTTGCAGCCGGCTCCGGCCGGCCTGCTGTCTGGGAGGATCGCCGCCGCGTGTGAAGGCGGTGTGTGCGGATTGTGAAGTTCTGTTGCCGAGCATCGTTCCTACTCCGCCCAGACCTCGATCGGCGTGTCGCGCCCGCGGAGCGTGTGGGCGCCACGGGACGTCAGGCCCTCGAGCAGCGGGAGGTCCGCGCTCTCGCGCTCGATCGCGTTCACCAGCGCGCTGCTGGCCACCAGGCTCGCGCCGAGATCGCGCGTGAGGGCCTGCAACCGGCTGGCGACGTTGGTCGTGTCCCCCACCGTCGCGAAGGCCATGCTGCGGGCGCTGCCGATGTCGCCCAGCACCACCTGGCCGTGGTGCAGGCCCAGCCCCATGCGCAGCGGGGCCTGGCCGGCGGCCGCGCGCTCGCGATTCCAGTCCTGCAGCGCGGCCAGCATCGCACGGGCGCAGGCCAGCGTGTCGGTCGCGTCGCGGCGGCCCACGTGGGGAACGCCGAACGTGGCCAGCAGCGCGTCGCCGATGAACTTCTCCAGGCAGCCGCCGTGGCGGAACACCTCGTCCTCCATCCGGCCGTGGAAGGCGCGGAGCAGCGTCATGACCTCCTCCGGCGTCATGTCCTCGGCCAGCGTGGTGAAGCCTGCCAGGTCGGCGAAGAGCACGCCGACCGCCTGGCGCCGCACGCGGCCCAGCGGCTCGTCGCGCTCGGCCAGCGTCTCCACCACCTTGGGCGAGAAATAGCGCGCCAGGTTACCGCGGGCGCGCTCGGCCTCGGCCCGCTCGGCCACCAGCGCGCGCGAGCGGCGGACCAGCACCGCCAGCCCCGTGCTCACGAGCAGGAACGCGATCATCTCGTTCTGGTATTTCAAGATGGAGGCATAGTTCGGATCGAAGTACGAGGCGAGCATGGCGGCCCGGCCGGCGCTGCTGGGCGGGTCGATGATGGTCTCGGGCCGGGTCACGATCCACAGGAAGCCGAGCGTCCAGGCGCCGGCGCCGCACAGCCCCGTCCACAGCAGCAGGCGCGGCCGGAACGAGAACGCCGCCTGCATGAGCAGGACGAAGAAGTAGATGAAGCCGGCATAGCGCAGCGGCATCGCCAGCGGCAGGCCCAGCGGGTCGAACGGGTTCGGGAGCAGGAGCACCGCCGCCAGCGCCAGCGAGTCCACCAGCATGAACGCGTAGGGGGCGATCGACGGCGCCGCCCCCTGAAAGTACACCCAGAACTGCACGAGCCCGGTGACCAGGAAGAAGCACGCGGTGCCGAGCACCCACGCGAAGGCGAGCCCCCGCTCGGGGTTCGACACCGCCAGCCAGCCGACGATCACCACGACCGCAGCCGAGCGCGTGGCGGCCGCCAGCATGAGGCCGCGCCGCTCCTCTCGAGCGAAGGCCGCCTCCAGCCGGTCCCGGGCGCCGTGGTCGGCCGGCAGCGCCTTCACTACCGTTTCTTCGGGGGATGGGCTCGGACGGCGTCCTCGTTGACGTCGGTGCCCCACCCCGGCCGGGCCGGCAGCACCAGGTGGCCGTCCTCGATGTCGGGCTTGTGGGTGGCGAGGTCGTCGTACCAGGGCACGGTGTCGGGGTCGATCTCCATGATCCGCAGATTCGGCACGACGGCGCAGAAGTGGGCGTTCATGAGCGTGGCCAGGTGGCCGTAGAAGTTGTGGGGCGCGACGTTCACCTCGTAGGCGTCGGCCATGGCCGCGAT
>DASWJN010000203.1:0-50919 GCA_036397135.1 Candidatus Methylomirabilota bacterium | reverse complement strand
AGCTCGTGCGAGAGCACGGCCAGGAACTCGTCCTTGGCCTGGTTGGCGCCCTCGGCCTCGCCCCGCGCGCGCTGGGCCTGCCGGTAGAGCCGCGCGTTGTCGACGGCGAGGGCGGCCCGGGCCGCGATGTCCTCGGCGACGCCGAGATCCTCCGCCGTGTACGACTCGCCGCCGGCGATCCGCAGCCACGTGATGGCGCCCAGCGCGCGCCCGCGGGCGATCAGCGGCACCACCAGCATCGAGTGCGGCCGCAGAGCCAGGAAGATGCGCCGGTCGTCCGGATCGGTGACGATCTCCTCGATCCGCGCCGGGGCCGCGTGGGCGACCAGCAGTGACCGCCCCGCCCGCACGCTCTGGACGGCCGGACTGACGTCCCGGAGCCAGTCGGCCGTCGGGACGATCCGCACGGTCTCGGCGGCGAGGGCCGCGTGGGCGGGATCGGCGTAGGCGACCGCCACCCGGCGCAGCCCGCCGTCCCGCCGGGCCAGGTGCACGACGCACCAGTCGGCGCGGGCCGGCACCACGAGGTGGGCGAGGGCGTCGAGCGTGGCCTCGTAGTCGAGCGACGACGCCAGCGCGCGGCTCACGTCGGCCACCAGGCGCGCGCGCTGCGCCCGCGCCTCGGCCTCGCCGCGCGCGGACTGCTCGCCGGCGAACAGCTGGGCGTTGCGCAGCCCGATGGCCGCGTGATCGGCCAGCCGCCCCAGGATCGTCTCGTCGCGGTCGGTGAACGCCCGCGCCGTCCGGTTGTCGACGTAGATCAGGCCCTCGACCCGCTCGCCCGTCCGGATCGGCACCACCAGGACCGCGACGCTGCCCTCCGCGCGGATCATGCCGGCATAGTCCGGGTGCAGGCGAGGGTCGTCCAGCACGCTGGCGGTGCGCACCGGCCGGCCCGTCGCCAGCACCTCGCCGGCCAGCCCCTTGCCCGGGATCAGCAGCACGTGGTCGTGAGCCCCCGCCCGCGTGCCCACCGTGTAGCGAAACACCATGCCCTCGCGATCGGCGTCCCACAACGCGATGCGCGCGAGGTCCGCGTTGCAGAGATCCTTGGCGGCGGCGGTCACGCGGCCCAGCACGGTGTCGAGATCGAGCGAGGCGTTGACGACCCGGGCGACGGCGGCCAGCAGCTCGGCCTCTCGCCGCCGCTCCTCGGCCTCCCGGTAGAGCCGGGCGTTCTCCAGCGCGACGGCCGCGTGGTCGGCGAGCGCCTCGGCCAGCCGGACCTCGTCGGCGCCGAACACGCGCCCGAGCCGGTCGCCGGCGGCGAACGCGCCGATGATCCGCCCCTTGACCTGCAGCGGCACCGCCAGCACCGCGCGATAGGGCGCCTGCGCGATCCACTCCCGGGTGGACGGCGGCGCGTCGATCTCCGGGTCCTCCAGCACGTTGGCGGTCGTCACCGGCCGCCGGCGTTCCACGGCGCGCCCCACCGCTCCGGCGCCCCGCGGCACGATCCCGCCGGGCCGGAACGACCCCATGTCGCCGGAGATGGCCAGGCACACGAAATCCCGGGAGGCGGGGTCGACGCGGTACACGGTCGTCGTCACCGCACGCAACAGCCCGCGCGCCAGCTCGGCGATCCGCTGGGCCACGGCGTCGAGGTCCAGCCCCTGCGTGAGGATGCGCCCCAGCTCGGCGACGGCCTCGGCCTCCCGCCGGCGCGATTGCTCCAGCTCGAGCAGCCGGACCCGCTCGTCGTCGGCCCGCTTGCGGTCGGTGATGTCGGTGAGGACGGCCACCACCCCGCGCACCGTGCCCCGCGGCCCGGGATCGGGAACGTAGGTGGCGAGCATGTGGCGCGGCCCCTCCGCCCCCTCGCCGGTGAACTCGAAGACGGCGGGCGCGCCGGCCAGGGCGGCGGTGAGGTGTCGCTCGAAGCCGGCGGCGCGCTCGCCACCCGCCACCTCGGCGACGCGCCGGCCCACGATGTCGTCGGGCGTGCGGCCGTAGCGCTCGGCGTAGGGGCGGTTGGCGAACCGATACCTCCGGGCGGCGTCGACGTAGGAGATGAGCACCGGCGCCGCATCGGTCACCAGCCGCAGCTGGCGCTCGCTGGCCGCCAGCCGCCTCTGCACCCGTCCGCGGGTGGCGACCACCCACGCCGTGCACGCCGCGACGGCGGCGAACGTCAGCAGCCACATGCTGTCGCTGACGAACAGCGCCAGCGAGCCGGTCGGCGGCAGAAAATAGTAGGCGAGGGCGAGGACGCTCAGCACGATGGCGAGCACCGCGGGGCCCAGGCCGCCGAGCCAGGCGACGAGCATGATGGCGGCCACGAACGGCGGGCCCGGAACCTGCGAGATCAGCGGCCGCAGCACGAGCGCAAGGCCGAGCGCGGCCGCCGGCGCGGCGAAGGCCAGGAGCCAGCGGACGGCGACGATCAGCGGGGCGGGCGCCACCATGGCGGAGGCCGGCTCAGAGCAGGCGCCCCAGCGGGCCCAGGTCCAGGTTGAGGTCCTCCGGCTCCAGCCCGAAGCGTGCGGCGATGTCGCGCACGGTCTCCTCCAGGCGCATGAGCGCCACGCCCACCGACTCGGTCTCCTCGGGCGACAGCGTGCCGCCTTCCATGCGGCGGATCGCCTGGCGCTCCAGGAGCTGGCGGATGAACTCCACGAGGGTGAGAACGAGGCGGGCCACCGAGCGCTGCACGTCCTCGGGATCGGCATTCCAGCGCGGGGCGGCGGCCAGCGCCGCCTGCCGCTCCAGCTCCGCGCGCAGCGACTCCACCTCGCGCACCTCGAAGACCGGACGCCGCGCGCTCACGCCGCCCCCTCGCCGAACGCGTAGGGCAGCCAGGGCCCGCTGACGCTGACGCGCCAGGGCGCGACCGCCTCGCGGG
The DNA here is from genome assembly GCA_036397135.1 of Candidatus Methylomirabilota bacterium. Taxonomy (GTDB): domain Bacteria; phylum Methylomirabilota; class Methylomirabilia; order Rokubacteriales; family CSP1-6; genus AR5. The sequence continues at coordinate 48,077 of DASWJN010000203.1, read as the reverse complement.
CGGCGTGGACCTCGTCCACGTAGCGCCCGCCGGCGCCGCGCTCCACCAGGTGCTGGACCGTGGCCAGCAGGGGCGGCCGGTCGTGCCGCTCGGCCCGCTCCTCGCGCACCAGGTCGCCGAGCCGCTGGCGCAGCGGCCCGAGCTCGGGAACGCGGTGCGCCCGCTCGTGGAGCCGCCGCCGGCCGGCCAGGTACCGGGTGCCGGGACCGCCGCCGGCGCTCTCGAAACGCGGCGCGACCGCCGCGCACTCGCCCCACACGCGCAGGGTCATCTGCTCGCAGCCGGCCACCCGATCGAGCGCCCGTGCCAGCTCCGGGCGGCGCCGATCCAACGCCTCGGCCAGCGCCATGTCGTTCTCGACGAGGGTGCCGAAGCGGGCGGGCAGGATGGCATCGATCCCCGCCGACAGGCGGCGCAACACGGTGTCCTGGGCGCGGAGCGTGATCGCCGTCGGCGCCGGGGGCTCCGCGACGTCACCGACGAGCGCGACCAGTCCGGCCACCGCGACGACCCGTAGCGGCTCCGCGCAGACGCCGACCCCGGCCTCGCACACCGGCGGACCGCTCAGCAGCGCGTAAAGATACACCCGAGATGCGCGTGGCGTCATCGTAGCGAGCCGCGGTCCTCGACGCGGTCGGCCGCGCAGAGTATTGCCTGCAGGCGCAGATAGATCAGGTCCACGCCGGCCAGGCCCAGCATCACCTCGCCCGAGATCACCACGCCGCGGGTCAGCAGGTTGTCGACGAGGTCGAGCATGGAATCGTCGCCGGTCTCGAGGATCTCCCGCAGGTGGTCGGCACGCTTCATCGGTCGTCGCTCACGAAGTTGTAGGCGGGCCATGGGCCGGTGAGGCTGAGGCGGTAGCCGCGTGCGGCGAGGGCGGTGGCGGTGCGGCGGACGGCGCGCCGGAACCGGGCGCCCTGGCGCGCCTCCACCAGCAACGCGGCGTCGAGGACGAGGGGGGTGCCGTTCAGCTCGGCCGCCGCCCGCCGTCGCGTGCCCTCGGCCAGCCCGGCGAGGGCCTGGAACGCGTCCTCGACGGCCGCCCGCCCGTCGCGCAGCACCGCGCGGGCCACGTCCCGTTCCCGCTTCTTCGCCAGCAGGAAGTGCGTTCCGGCGCGGCGCGGCGATGCCGCCGGCGCCGGTTGCCGCGGCGCGCGCCGGCGAGCGAGCGCGGCGTCGAGGCGCACGCGCACGCCCCACTCCTGGCGGCCGGCGACGCGGGCGAGGACGCGGCGCACCCGCGCCTCGGCGCCGCGCACGTGAGCCACCGCGCGATCCTCGGTGCTGAACAGCGTGAAGAGCTTCATCGGCACCGTCGTGAACCGCCGCGCGAAGTGCTGCACCACGCGAGCGTGGGCGGCCCCGCGCACCGCCACCCACTCCAGGTCGCCCAGCCCGCGCTCGATCGGCTCGCTGCCGTAGAGCTTCAGGGGGGCCTCGGCCGCCACGAGCCACAACCGGTCGGCGGCCGGCACGATCCGCAGCGCGCCGGCGCCCGGCACGCCGGGCGGCGCCGCCGCGGACGAAGGCCGCCGGTCGGCCTCGACCAGGCAGTAGAGGTAGGTGGCGGAGGTGCGGGCCGCGGTCATCCCTGGCACTCCCACGTGCGCGTCCATCGCTCGAGCCCGGTGACGCCGCGCGGCGGCGGAGCCAGGGCCGGCGTGGAAATGATACTCCAGGCGCGCCAGCGCGTCCGCCGGCGACGGAGGGCCGTGACCATCCGGTGCTCCACGCGGCGCGCCCGCCGGCACCGCCGGCAGGTTCCCGACGTGAGAGCGTTGACCAGCACCGCCGGAACGGCGATGCCCAGGCGGCGCAGCCGTGAGAGCAAGCGTCCGGTCTCGCGCTCGGGCAGCTCGGCGGCCCGCGTGACCACGACGACGCGCGCGCGGACGGGATCGGCCAGGAGCGCGCTCAGCTCGCGCAGCCGGCCCGCGGTGGCGACCAGCTCGGCGGCAACCTCGCCGAGCCCGACGACCTCGCGGTACTTGAGCAGGATGGCCAGCAGTGCGTGCACCCAGGCGAGGGCGGTGGCCGGCATCTCGAGCAGGCGCAGCGCGTGTCCGGTCGGCGCCGTGTCCAGCACGACGGCGTCGTAGGGCGGCTGGCGCTCGACCAGCGCCTCCACGAGGGAGAGCACGGCGAACACCTCGTCGAGACCGGGCGGGGCCAGGTCCATGAGCCCGTGCAGCGCCTCACGGTCGTAGGCGACGTCGAAGCGTGAGCCGCGCAGCAGCGAGTCGAACGTGTCCTCCACCGCGCGGTGATGGCGCTCGCGCGTGCGCTCCAGCGCGCGGGCGGCGTCCAGCTCGCGCGCGCGCAGCCCCGCCGGCGCCCCGGGCACCGCCCGCTCTTCGTCGTCGAGCGCCGCGCCCAGCGCGTCGCCGAGCGAGTGCGCCGGATCCGCCGAGAGGAGCAGCACCCGCGCTCGCGGCTGCCGCCGGGTCAGGGCGAGCGCGGCCCCCGCCGCGCACGTCGTCTTCCCCACCCCGCCCTTGCCGGCGAAGACGACGAGTCGCACCCCGGCAGGCGCGATGACGTCCAGCCAGGCGGCCGGCTTGTGGGCGCGCGTCTCGAGCAAAAGCCTGGACCTCGACGTCGCCCGAGGACCCGGCGCCACCGACGCCACCGATCGCGAACGGAGCAGCCGCCCCACCGCGCGCAGCGCACCGAGGCCGCGCGGCTCCGCCTCCAGCGCCGGCACGCCGCGCAGCGCCAGGGCCGGGAAGGCTCGACGCGCCCAGCCGACGATGCGTGCCTCCTCGGCTTGCCTTCCCCGGCACAGCGCGCAGCCGGCGTCGGGGGGCGGGGTGAGCCGGTTGACGATCAGCTCGCCGACCTGGATCCCGTCGGCCGCCAGGGCGGCGATGCCGTCGCGCGTCTCCGCCAGCGCCAGCCGCTCGGGCAGCATCAGCCAGCTGAAGCGGCAACGGGCGGGGTCGCGGAGCAGCGCGGCAAGGCGGCGGCCGCCGTCGTCGAGCTCCGCGATCAGGCGGTCGGCGGCGTCGGCCCGGTAGCCGCGGCCGAGGCTGTCGGCGAGAAAGCGGTGCTTGGCGTACATGTCGTTCAGCACCGAGGCGATGCGCTGCAGCGTCCGGGGCATGGCGAGCAGGCGGAGGGCGTGGCCGGTGGGGGCGGTGTCCACGACGACCAGCTCGTAGCGTCCGTGCTCGGCCAGCCGCGCCAGCTCGACCAGCGCCATCAGCTCGTCGACGCCGGGGAAGGACAGGCGCAACAGCCGCTCCAGGTCCTCGTCGTCGAGGTAGGTGCCGCGCTCCGCGATGGTCGACAGCGTCGGCCGCCACCGGGCCAGCCAGCGCGCCAGCGCCCGGTCGGCGTCGAGCTCCACGGCGTCCAGGGCGCCGGCCCTGATGAGCACGCGCCGGGGGGCCGGGCCGAGCGCACGCCCGACCGCGTCACCGAGCGAGTGCGCCGGATCCGTGGAGATCACCGCCACGCGTGCTCCCGCCTCCGCCGCGACCACCGCGGCCGCCGCCGCGCACGTCGTCTTGCCGACGCCGCCTTTTCCCGCGAAGAAATGCAGCCGGAGCGCCGGCCGCCGCGTCACCGCGGGCGCGGCTCGTCCGGCGACTGGTCCTCGACATCGTCGGCGACGCTGACGTCGATGCCGGTGATCCGCGCGGGGCCCGACGCCTCGCCGGCCGCCCGGCGTTCGTGGATCTCGCGCATGCGCGCCAGCAGCTCGCGCTCGAGCCGGGCGAATTCCTCGGCGGTCAGCTCGCCCAGCTCGAGCCGCATCTGGGCGGCCAGCAATTCCTCGCGCAGCGTGTCGACGTCGTTCAGCTGGGCGTCGACCGCCTCCGCGATGCGGCGCAGCACGAACTTGAGCCCGCCGATGACGAGGGTGTCGAGGATGATCACGCCCGGTCCTCGGCGGTGCGGCCGGCCAGCAGGGTGACCACTGACACCAGCTCGGTCACGGCCACGGGCTTCGGCACGTGGGCGTCGTAGCCGGCGTCGAGCGCGCGGTTGCGGTCCTCCACGCGCGGGTAGCCGGTGAGCGCCACCGCCGGCGTCCGCCCCCCGCGCTCGGCGTCCAGCCCGCGGACCCGACGGATGAGATCGTAGCCGTCGTCGCCGGGCAGCCGCAGGTCGGACACCAGCACGTCCGCCGCCTCGCGCCGGAGCGCGGCCAGGGCCTCCCGCGCCGAGGCAGCGGCGATCACGCGGGCGCCGTAGTGTCCGAGCGTGAGCTGGCACCACTCGCGCGCGCTCGGCTCGTCGTCGACGACGAGGATGCGCAGGCCCTGGAGGATGGCCGCGCCAACCGCCCCCGCCGACTCGGCGGCCGGCGTGTCCGGCACCGCCCTCGGCAGCGTGACGGTGAAGGTGGCCCCGTGCCCCTCGCCCTCGCTCTCCGCGCGGACCTCGCCCCCGTGCAGCTCGACGACGTGGCGCGCGATCGCGAGCCCCAGCCCGAGTCCGGCGCCCGCGCGCGGCCCCCCGCCCCCCTGGGCGAACCGGTCGAACACGTACGGCAGGACGCCGGGGCTGATCCCCTGCCCGGTGTCGCGCACCACGATGCGAACACCGCCCGCCCCCTGGTCGAGCCGCACGCTCACCCGGCCCTTGTCCGGGGTGAACTTGATCGCGTTGGACAGTAAGTTCCACACCAGCTGCTGCAGGCGGTCGGTGTCGCCGCGCACCGGCGGCACCGCGGGCTGGAGCGTCAGGTCGATGTCGATCGACTTGGCGGCGGCGGCGGGCTGCACGGCGGCGACGGCCGCCTCGATCACGGGGGCCAGCTCCACCGTGCGCACGCTCAGCCGGATCTTCCCGGTGATGATCCGGGAAACGTCGAGCAGATCCTCGATGCGCTGGGCCACGGCCTTGACGTTGCGGTCGATGGTCTCCAGCGCCCTGGTCCGGCGCTCGGCGTCGAGGTCGCCACGCCGCAGCCACCACGTCCAGCCGACCAGCGCGTTCAGCGGCGTGCGCAGCTCGTGGGAGAGCGTGGCCAGGAATTCGTCCTTGCCGCGGCTGGCGGTCTCGGCCGCCTCCCGGGCGGCCTTCTCGGCGCCCAGCAGCGCCTCGCGAGACCGGGCCAGGGCCTCGGCGCGCGCCTGGGCGCGGCGCGCCCGCTCGTAGAGCGAGGCGACGAGCAGGGCGACCACGACGAACGAGACGCCCCGCACGGCCGTCGCCGGCGTGAAGACGTGCAGCGGCGGCACGAAGAACCGCTCGGTGACGACGGCGGCCAGGGCGGTGGCCAGCAACCCCGGCCCCAGCCCGCCGTACCAGGAGCTGATGGCGACCGCCGCGAAGAAGAGCGGGGTGCCGCTCGGCTGGATCAGCGGCCACAGCGCCCAGGTGAGCAGCGCGGCGCCGACGACGGCGCCGGCGGCGACCGCGTAACCGGGCGCGCGCCCGGGGCCCGAGGCCTCGTCCCCCCCGGAGGTCTCGCTCATCGTGCCGTCACTTCGCCCGCTCCAGCTTCAGGCGGATGTTGACGAAGTTGTAGGGAGGCCAGGGGCCGGTGTAGCGGAACGTCAGCGCCTCGTAACGCGCGCCCAGCGTCTTCACGCGGCTGTCGAAGGCCGGCTCCCGCTCCCGCTCGACCAGGAACGCCGCGTTCATGATCATCTTGTCGCCGATGGGCTTGTTGGCCCGCGAGGCGACGCAGACGTCGCGCAGCGCCTCGAAGATCTCGCCGACGTACTGCTCTGAGCGGTTCTGGATGGCCCCGTCCACCAGCCGGCCGTACTGGACCCGGGCGAAGTAGGTCGAGCCCTTCTGGGTGGCGATCTCGCTCTTGAGCCGCCGGATGTCCTCGTCGTCGTGCTCGATGTGGCGGATCATGGCGTCGCGGTCCCACAGCACCTTGAGCCCGAACTCGACCTTGTTCTCCATCTTGGTGAGCACGTCCTGGAAGGCGCCGTGCGCCCCCCGCAGCAGCTCGACGATGTCGTCGCGGGTCTTGAAGACCGTGCCGAACGACATGGGAATGACGGTCTGGTACTTCATGACCGCCTCGTTCACCCGCTCGTGGGCCAGCACGTTGTCACGGGTGGCGTCGAGCACCTCCATGGGCGCGTCGGCCACGACGGCGGCGATGTCCTCGTACAGCACCGTGTAGACCTCGCCGGGCGGGTTCCCGAAGCCGATCGGCCCGAAGCTGAGTGCTTCGTCCGCGTTCACGATGCAGTAGACGTATTTGCCCCGCCGGTCCGACGACGCCGGCGGCCCCCCCGGCGTGCGGGTGGCGCCCGCCGGCAGGTGCGACCCGGGGGTCGCCTCGCGGATGACGCGCGACTCTGCCGGCGCCGGCCGCGCCGGCTTGGCCTCCTTGGGCGTCCGGGGACGGGCGGTCCGCTTGGCCGTGCGGCTCATGGTGTAAGGTCCCCTGATCGTGGGCGGCCGGGCGCGAGGATGGCGCGGATCTCGTCGAGCAGCCGCTCGGGCAGGCATGGCTTGGTGATGAACGCGTCGCACCCCGCGTCGAACGCCCCCCTGGAGTGCCCGGCCAGCGCGTGGCCGGTGAGCGCGATCACCGGAATGTCCCGGGTGCGCGGGTCGTCCTTGAGGCGCCGGGTCGCCTCCCAGCCGTCGAGGCCCGGCAGCGACAGATCCATCACGATGACGTCGGGCTTGAGCGCGAAGGCCTTGTCGAGCGCCTGGTGCCCGTTCTCGGCCTCCTCCACCCGCAGCCCCGAGTACGTCAGGAACTGCACGTAGATGTCGCGGTTGTCGGCATAGTCGTCCACCAGCAGGACCAGGGTGGGCGGCGCGGCGATCATCAGCCGGCGTCCTTCGGCACCCGCGGCAGCGCCAGGGTGAACGCCGAGCCCTCGCCGGGCGCGCTGCGCACGGTGAGCTCGCCGCCCAGCATCGAGGTGAGCCGCCGGCAGATGGCCAGGCCGAGGCCGGCCCCGGTGTACTGGCGCGTCGGCGAGTCGTCGGCCTGACGGAAATCCTCGAAGACGACCTGCTGATCCTTGGGCGAGATGCCGATGCCGCTGTCGGCCACCACGATGGCCACCAGGTCGGTGTCGGGGTCGTGGGCCGCCGTCAGCTTCACCCAGCCCTGCGGCGTGAACTTCAGCGCGTTCGTCAGGAGGTTGATCACGATCTGCTTGACCTTCTGGCGGTCGCTCCGCAGCATGGGCAGCGCGCGGTCGATCCGGCTGGTGACCTCCAGCTTGGTGCGCGCGATGAGCGGCTCCACCTCCGCCAGCACCTCGCCGACGAGGTCGACGAGCGGGAAGTCGGCCACCGTCAACGGCATCTTCCCCGCCTCGATGCGCGTGATGTCGAGGATGTCGTTGATGATCGACAGCAGGTGCTGCGAGTTGGAGTCGATTCGCTCCAGGTTGCGCCGCTGGTGGGGCGACAGCTCCCCCGACACGCCCTTGAGCAGCATGCTGGTGTAGCCCAGGATCGCGTTGAGCGGGGTGCGGAACTCGTGCGACATGTTGGCCAGGAACTGCGACTTGAGCGCCGAGGCCTGCTCCAGCGCGATGTGCGAGCGGCGCAGCAGCTCGTTCTGGCGGACCAGCTCGGCGGTAGCCTCCCGCACCTTGACCTCCAGCTCGGCCGACACCTTCTTCAGCTCCTCGTAGAGGCGCGCCCGCTCCAGCTCCTCGGTGCGGTCGTGCAGGATGGTGACCAGCGCGGTGACCTCGCCGTGCTCGGAGACGATCTTGCCGGAGATGGCCTCCATGGGCAGGGCGGCGCCGGTCCCGGGGTCGACGAGGTTGATGCTGCCGCTGCGGCGCCGGCTGTCGCCCTCGAAGAACAGGTTGGAGACGAACGACGAGAAGTGGGCGTCGTTGGCCTGCACCAGCCGCTCGGCCTCCGCGCTGGACACCCCCGGCGCCGCGGTGAACAGGTGCTCGGCCGGCGCGTTCATCATCACGATGTTGCCGCCGGGGTCGGTGACGAGGATGGGGTCGGCCACCGAGTCGATGACCAGGTCGAGCCGGTCGCGCTCGGCCCGGGCGTCGGCCTCGGTCTGCCGCAGCTTGCGATAGTTCTCCTCCAGTTCGGCGGTGGCCCGCTGCAGGTCGGTGACGTTTCGCAGAATGGACACGATGCCGGTGCCCTCGCGGGCGTCGCTGGTCATCGTGCTGAGCAGCTCGAACAGGAGATCGGAGCCGTCGACCGGATCGACCAGCGGCACCTCGTGGCGCGGCGCTTCCGCCCCCTCGATGGCGCGCCGGGTGAGCGCGGCCGAGAACAGCATGTTGTTGAGGGCCACCGCCCGCCGGCGTCCCTCGCTCTGCTCGTCGTCGGTCGCCAGCAGGGTCTCGGCGCGCGCGTTGGCGATGATGATGCGCCCCTCGCCGTCGGTGAGGAGGATGGGATCGGTCACCGCGTTGATGATGCTGGACAGCAAGCCGCGCTCGCGCTGCAGGCGGCGCCCGGTCTCCTCCAGCCGGCCGGCCGCGGTCAGCGCGGCCAGCCGGGGACCGAGCACGCGGCCCAGCCAGCGGGCGTCGCGGGCCACCGCCGGCGTCGGGGGCGTCACCAGCAGCAGGCCGGCCGGCAGGTCTCCCGCCCGCAACGGCGCCAGCGGGACCGCCTGGACCTCGGCCTTGCCCAGCGGCGTCACCGGCGTCCCGCTCCCGTTGCTCGGCATCAGCACGGGGCCCGCGGCCAGCAGCGCGCGGGTCAAGGGGTGGTCGCGCATCTCGAGATCGACGCTGAACCGTGCGGCCGCGGCGTCGGAAACGCCGAGGCTCGCCAGCGGGAGCAGCCGGGGGCTCTCCCCCGGATCGGCGGCCAGGCAGAGACCGCGGCGGACGCCAGCCTGGCGCTGCAGCCATGACAGCGCGCGCTGCGCGCACTGCACGGGATCGCCGGCGACGAGCAAGCTCTCCAGCAGCTCGAGGCGGCCGGTCGCGCCGGTACCCGGCCTGGCCCGGCGGCCGACACGCCCCGCCGCGGTCCGCGCGGCCGGCATCGATTACGTCGTCTTGATCGCCGGGGGGCGGCGGCGACGAAGGCTGCCGTCACGGCCGGCGGCGGCGAGCTGCCTGCGCAGCATCGCGTTCTCGGCCAGCACCGCGTCGCTGGCGCGCCCCTCGCCCGGCAGCGCCGGCTTGGACACCGAGCCGACGGCGCCGACCGCCTCGGAGTACTTGAGGTAGGTGTCGATCGACGCTACCACCACGCGCGCCTCGACCGTGATCAGGTCGATGCCGACGAGGGACACGCGCACCCAGGCGTCGATGACGATCCCCTTGTCGAGCACGCGATCGAGGACATCGATGAGACTGCTGCCACCGGTCGTGCGTTCAACAGGCATCGTTGGATCTCCCCGGGACCGTCATCGTCCCCTTGCTCGGGCCGTCGGGGCCCGGCCGACCGGCTTCGCCAGCGCGGCGACGCGCCGCTCCAGGCTCCGGATCTGCTTTTTCAATGCGTCGTTCTCGGCGGCCAGGCGATCGCGGCCCGGCGCCAGATGCGAGTCGTACCGCCACCAGTCCAGCCCGATCTGCTCGGCCTTGTCGATCGAGCACACGATCAGGCGGATCCGGATCGTGAGCAGCTCGACCTCGGCGAGCGAGACCTTGATGTCGCCGGCGACGACGAGACCTTTGTCCAGGACGCGGTCGAGCACGTCCACGAGCCCACTGGCCCGACCATTCATCGGCTGGAGATCCGTTCGCATGCTCTCCCGATCGAGGGGCGTTTCGAGCTCCACCGTCCGGTCCGGCGCGGCCGGGATCGGCGAAAAAGTATAGGAAAGTATAGGAAGATAATAGTGCAAGAGGGAAGACAGAAAATTTTTTCCCAGAGCCCCGGAGCGCGCTGTGTAAGTCCTACATCGTGTCAGTTCCGGGCAGGAAGCAGATCGGTGTAGACGAGGTCCCGGGCCGCAGCCGCCGCGTCCACCCTGCGGACCAGTCCGGTGGCGCAGCGGCGGCACGTGATTTCGATGCTGTAGGCCGCCCCGGCCGGCGGCTCCAAGTGGATGGCCAGCACGCCACAGGCGCGGTGTTGCCGCACGAACGTGCGAAGGTCGCCGAGCACTCCCATGGTCCTCCGCTCCCCTGACCACGACGGTGGTCGATGGTGCCGGTTGGACGTCAAAATCGGGCATCCAGTTTCCAGTGTCCGGGGACGTCCCGCGCGAGTCGGGCGTGCTGCCGCCACCGTCACGGGCGCAGGGAGGGAGTGCTCCAAGAATTGTACCAAGGAGCCCCGAACTGGGACCCCTTTCAGCGGCCTGGCCGGGCGGAGAGGAGCTGGGCGACGGCGGAGCGAAGCGTCGCCGGCTCGATGGGCTTGGACAGGTGACGATCGTAGCCGGCGCGGAGCGCCTCGAGGCGGTCCGACTCGCGCGCGAAGGCGGACAGCGCGATGGCCGGCACGTCGCCGGGCTCGCCGGGCAGGCGGCGCACGGCGCGGATGAGGTCGTACCCGTCGCGATCGCCCAGGCCGATGTCGCCGATCAGGACGTCGGGCGGCTCGATATTGATCACGGCCAGCGCGGCGTCGGCGCTGTCCACGCCGATGACGACCGCGCCGGACTCGCGCAGCATCAACCCCACCACCTCGCGGGTGTCGGCGTCGTCCTCCACGAGCAGCAGACGGATGCCGTGCAGGGACGGCCGATCGACGACGTCGCCGGCCGCTTCGCCCGCCGCGGGCACCTCGGCCGCCTCGGGCGGCTCCGCCGGAAGCCAGACGCTGAAGGTCGCGCCCTGTCCGAGCCCGGCGCTGGCGGCGTCCACCCGCCCTCCGTGCAGCTCGACCAGGTGCCGTACGATGGCCAGCCCCAGGCCCAGGCCGGTGTGGGTGCGGCGGCGGGCGCCTTCGGCCTGACGGAAGGGCTCGAAGACGTAGGGCAGCAGGGACGGGTCGATGCCCCGGCCGGAGTCCGTGACCGCGATGCGCACGCCGGCGTCGTGCGCGCCGGCGATCACGCCCACACGCCCGCCCGCCGGGGTGAACTTCACCGCGTTCGACAGGAGATTCGAGAAGACCTGTTGCAATCGGCCGGAATCGCCCCGGACGCAGCCGAGGTCGGCGGACACGCGGACCTCGAGCTGGATCTGCTTGGCGGCGGCGGCCGCGCGGATGCCCTCGGCCGCCGTCTCCAGCACCGCGGCCGGTGACAGGTCGCGCAGCTGGAGGGTCATCTTCCCGGAAATGATCCGCGAGACGTCCAGCAGATCCTCGACGATCTGCGCCTGCAACCGGGTGTTCCGCTCGATCACCTCGATGGCGTGGGCCGTGGCCGCCGCATCCAGCCGCCCGACCGCCAGCATGCGGATCCAGCCCAGCATGGCGGTGAGCGGGGTGCGCAGCTCGTGGGAGAGGACGGCCAGGAACTCGTCCTTGGCCCGGTTCGACGCCTCGGCCCCCAGGCGAGCGCGCTGCTCCATGCGGAGCAGCTCGCCCCGCAGGTCCTCCATGCGCTTGTGCTCGGTGACGTCGGTGATGATGACGAGCGTGCCCTCGGGCCGGCCTGCCTCGTCGCGGACCGCCTCGGCCCCCAGTCGCAGCCAGCGGCTGCCGGCGGAGAACTCGAGCGCCACCCGCCGATCGAGGACGAGCAGATCGCGGAGGTCGGCGGCCGGCCGTCCCAGGACTCGCCCGAGGAGCGCGAGCCCGTCCTGCCCGGCCACGCCCTCGCCGCCCGCCAGCGCCGCGAACACCGTGTTGTGGCGCTGGACGGCGCCGTCGCGGTCGAGCAGGCAGACGCCGTCGGTGATGGCGTCGAACGTGAGCTGCCACTGCCGCGCGGCGGCCCGCACCGCCTCCTCGGCCTGGCGCGCCCGGGCCACCGAGCGAACGGTGGCGAGCAGCACCTCGGAGGCGACCGGCTCCACGAGGAAGCCGTCGGCGCCGGCATCGAGTCCGCGGGCGTGGTCGCCGGCCCCGCGGTGCGAGGCGCTCAGGTGCAGGATCGGGATGGTCGCGGTCGCCGGAGTGTCCTTCAGCCGCCGGCACACGTCGTAGCCGCTGATGTCCGGCAGGTTGATGTCGAGCAGGATCACCTCCGGCTTCAGCGCCTCCACGCATGCCAGCGCCTCCGCGCCGGTGGACGCCTCCACCACCTCGAAGCCGGCCTGGCGCAGCACCTTGGTGCGCGCGTAGCGGGCCGGCGCGTAGTCGTCGACATTGAGGACCCGCAGCGGCGGCGCCGCCCCGCTCATCGCTCGACACCCGCCTCCGCCAGCGCCCGCCGCAGCTCGCCGGCCGCGTCGTGGCGGGCCAGGGATTCCTTGGACATCGTGATCACGCCGCGGCGCTGCAGCTCGTCGCGCTCCTGGCCCGTCAGCACGCGGGAGGTGTGGATGATGACGGGGATCCCTTCCGTCGTCGGGTCCGCCGCCAGCGTCGCCTTGACCTCCAGTCCCGACATCCCGGGCAAGTGCAGGTCGCACAGGATCACCGCCGGCCGCTGCAGGCGGGCCAGCTCGATGCCCGCGGCGCCCGCCGCGGCCTCGCTGATGACGAACGCCGTCTCCCGCAGCAGGCTCTTGATGAGATAGCGGACGACCTCGTCGTCGTCGATCACGAGCAGCCGCCGGGCGTCGGCCGTGCCGCCGAGCGCGCCCAGCTGGTCGAGCAGCCACCCGCGCTCGACCGGCTTGCGCGCCCAGGCCCGGGCGCCCAGCGCGAGCGCCTCGCCGGCCTCCTCGAGCTGCGTCACCACGAGCACCGGGACGTCGCGGGTGGCCTCGTCGCGTCGCAGCTCGCCGAGGAACTCCCAGCACGTCTCCCCGCCGAGCACGACGTCGAGGACGACCACGCGCGGCCGCAGCGCGCGCAGCACCTGGCGCGCGTGGGCCGGGCTGCGGGCGGCCACCACCTGGAACGCCGTGCCGCGGAGCAGCCGCTGGTAGTCGAGGATCGTCGCCGCGTCGTCCTCGACCACGAGGACGGGCAGGCGCGTCGGGTCCGGCTCCCAGTGAGCGACCGCGTCGGGGTGCCGCCCGGCGGCCGCGCTCTCGCCCGGATGGAACACGAGGGGCAGGACGAGCGAGAACGTCGAGCCGACGCCGACGGCGCTCTCCACCGTGACCCGGCCGCCGAGCAGGCCGGCCAGCTTGCGCGTGAGCGGCAACCCGAGGCCGGTGCCCCGCACCCGGCGCTGCACCGGGTTGTCGAGCTGACCGAAGTCCTCGAAAATGCGCTGCTGGTCCTCGGGGGCGATGCCGATGCCGGTGTCGCTGACCGCGAACACGACCGCGTCGGGGCCGGCCAGGCGCGCGCTCACGCGGATCTCGCCGGCCTCGGTGAACTTCAGCGCGTTGGAGATGAAGTTGCGGAGGATCTGGGAGACCTTGCCCTCGTCGCTCTGGATCGGCGGCACGCCGTCGGCGTCCTCGAAGACCAGGCTCAGCGACGGGTTCACCAGCAGCGGGCGCAGCATGCCGCGCAGCGCCCCGAACAGGTGGCCGGCGTCGAACTCGACCGGCCGGATCACGACCTTGCCGGCCTCGACCTTGGTCAGGTCGAGCAGATCGTTCACCAGCTCGAACAGATCCTCGGCCGCCTTGCGGACGAAGGCGACCTGGCGCGTCTGCTCCTCGGTGAGCGGGCCGTCCACGTGGTCGAGGAGCAGGCGCGAGAGGGCCAGGATCGAGTTCAGCGGCGTCCGGAACTCGTGGCTCATGTTCGACAGGAACCTCGACTTCAGCTCGTCGGCGCGCCGCAGGTGGTCGGCCTTCTCGTCCAGCTCGGCGTAGAGCGCCACCACCCCCCGGTTGGTGTCCTCCAGCTCGTGGCTCAGCCGCTCGAGGTCCTCCTGGCGGCGGCGCAGCTCCTCCAGCGTCCGCAGCAGCTCCTGGTTCTGCGTCAGCACCTCGGCCAGCGGGTCGTGGGACCGGCGGCGGGCCAGGTCCTCGGCGACCGCCGCGACGTCGGCCGGACTCAGCGGCCGGCCACGGCGGGGCAGCCGCTTGCGCATCGAGACGACCGTGCCCGCCCCCGGCGTGGACTGCACCTCGAAGTCGTCCATCAGCCGCCGGGCGCCGACGATGCCGAGCCCCATCCCGGTGGCCGAGCGGTAGCCGCCGCCGAGGATGCGCGACAGCTCGGCGATCCCGGGGCCGCTGTCGCGGACGGTGATCGACAGCCGCTCGGGCGCGCTGCGGCCCTCGACCGCGAACTCCACCCGGCCGCCGCTGGCGTAGCGGAACGCGTTGCGCGCGATCTCCGACACCGCCGTCGCGATCCGGGTCTGATCCTGCCCCTCGAAGCCGAGCAGCTCGGCCACCTGCCGGGCCCGCTGGCGGGCGGCGACGACGTCGTGCTCGCGGGCGATGGCCACGGCCACGATGGGCAGCTTCACGCGGCGAGCCCCCGGGCCACCACGCAGGTGGCGTCGTCGCGGCGGCGGGAGAAGTCCCGGTACAGGACACCGGCGGCCAGGCCGGGATCGCGCACGAAGAGGCCTGGGTACGCGCCGAGATCGCGGAGCGACGCCACACCGTCGGAGTGCATGACGAGCACGCCGCGGGGCGGCCACGGGTACGTGTACTCGTCGATCTTGCGGGCGACGTGGCCGGCGGTGCCGTGGTTCGAGACGAGATGACGGACCGGGCCGTCGCCGTGCACCGCGGCGCTGATGTTGCCCAGCCCGGCGAAGCGGAGGGTGCGGCGCCCCGGGTCGATCTCGGCGACCGCCACGGCGGCGCCCCGCGTCGCCCGCAGCGCGGCGTGGAGCGCCTCCACCCGCGCGCCCGGCGCCGCCCGGGGGTGGCGGCGAAACGCGCGGACGCCCTCCTGCGCGGCCAGCGCCGCGTCGGCCCCGTGCCCCAGCCCGTCGACCACGAGCAGGGCCACGACGCCCGCGTGCGTCTCCTCGTCCCAGGCGTCGCCGCAGCAGGCCTCGCCGCTCATGGGGACGCTGAGCCCGGCGACCAGGATGCCACGCGGCGCGGTCGCCATTGGCGCCGGCCCCACTCGGGCCAGCAGCGCCGTCCCCCCGGGACGGGAGTAGACGTCGACCGCACTGGCCAGCCGCCGCACCGCGCCCAGTCCGGTGCCGGGGCTGCCGGCGGTGGAGTAGCCGTCCTCGAAGCAGCGCTCGACGTTGGCCATCCCGGGGCCGCGGTCGAGGGCCACCAGCTCCACGAACCTCCGCCCGCCGACCTCGATGCCCGAGATCAGGATCTCGCCCCGCCCCGCGTGCTTGACGAGGTTGGTCGCGGTCTCGGTCGCCGCCAGCGCCACGCGCCCGGTGACGGTCTCGTCGAAGTCCAACCGGTGCGCCAGCTCGGCGGCCACCCGGCGGGCCGCCGACACGTGGGTCGTCTCCTGGACGCACACGGAGATCGTCTCGCGCAGCGCGAGCGCCCGCGGCCTCACGTCCATCGCGTGATCCGGACCACGGTCCCCGCCCCCGGCTGCGAGCGGACCTCGAACTCGTTGGACAGCCGGCGGGCGCCGCCGAGGCCGAGGCCGAGGCCGGTGCCCGTCGTGAAGCCGTCGCGCAGCGCCTGCTCGACGTCGGCGATCCCCGGCCCCTGGTCGGCGAAGGTCAGCCGAAGGCCCCGGCGAGCCCCCTCGACGAGCCACTCCAGCTCGACGGTGCCGCCGCCGCCGTAGATGACCGTGTTGCGCGCCAGCTCGCTGGCGGCCGTGACGATCTTCGTCTGGTCCACGAGGTTGAAGCTCAGCTCCACGGCCCAGGCGCGCACGACCTGCCGGACCCTGACGATGTCCTCGGAGGCCTGGACGGGAAGCTTCTCAGTCCGCGCGACCGCCATCCGTTCCCCCGGTCGGAACGCCGTCTCCGTCCACCGTCGCCGCCTGCAGCATCTCCATGGCGCGTTCCACGTTGAGCGCGGTGCGCACGCCGCTGAGCGACACGCCGAGCTCGACCAGCGTGATGGCGACGGCGGGGCGCATCCCCACCACCACCGTCTCGGCGTCGAGCACCCTGGACATGGCCGCGATGTTGCCGAGCATCCGGCCGATGAACGAGTCGACCACCTCGAGGGAGGAGATGTCGATCAGCACGCCGTGCGCACGGGTCTTCACGATGCGTTCGGTGAGGTCGTCCTGCAGCGTGAGGGCGAGCTGGTCGTGCATGTCGACCTGGATCGACACGAGGAGCATCGGCCCCATCTTGAGGATCGGGATCCGCTCCACGGACCTGTCAGGCGCGCGCGGGCGCGGAGCGGACGACGGCGAGCCCGATCCGCTGCAGCGCGACCGCGAACGCGTCGGCCAGCGTGGCCTTCGTGACGACCGTGGCGAGATCGAGTCCGAGGTGGACGACCGTCTGGGCGATCTGGGGACGGATGCCGCTGATGATGCAGTCGGCGCCCATCAGCCGGGCCGCCGCCACCGTCTTCAGCAGGTGCTGGGCCACGAGCGTGTCCACCGTGGGCACCCCCGTGATGTCGATGATGGCGATGCGGGCGCCGGTGTCGACGATGCGTTGGAGCAGGCTCTCCATGACGACCTGGGTGCGGGCGCTGTCGAGCGTGCCGATGAGCGGCAGCCCCAGCACCCCGTCCCAGAGCTGCACGACCGGTGTGGACAGCTCCAGCATCTCCCGCTGCTGGCGGACGATGACCTCGTCGCGCCCGCGCTGGTACACCTCGGTCGTGTACAGCCCGAGGCGGTCCAGGAGCGTCGAGGCGTCGAGCGTCTCCTCGGCGACGGCGCGGGCGTCCGACCCGAGGTGCTGGCGCAGCAGCGCGAACAGCGGCTGCTTCAGCGAGAACACGAACGTCGCCGTCTCCGAGGGCGTGAAGCCCTGGCGGGCCCGCGCGACGGAGATCGAGCCGAGCCGATCCTTCACGGCCGCCCACTGCGGCCCCTGGAGGTCGTCGGCGCCGCCGGCGGCGAGCGCCTCGACCAGGTCGCGCAGGAACTGGCGGGACTGCTCGCGCAGCTCCGGCTCGTCGATGAGGTCGCGGCGCGAGGCCACGGACTGCAGCTGCCGCTCGACCCAGGCGGCCAGCAGGTCCTTCTCGTGCCGGTCGAGGAACTCGGCGATGCGGCTCTTGCGCTCAGGACTCATCGGGCACCCACGTCTCCTCGTCAGGCGGTGAGAGAAAGACTTTGCCCGGTGGCGGGCTAGTTCCCGCGGGCGGCCAGCAACCGCTTCACGGTGTCCACCAGGGTCTGCGGGTCGATCGGCTCCGTCAGGTACTCGTCGGCGCCGGCGTCCAGGCCCCGGCGCCGGTGCTCGGGATCGCGGAACACCGCGGTCTTCTGGACCACCGGAATGGCCTGGGTCACTGCGTCGGTCTTCAGCCGGCGGCACACCTCGAAGCCGTCGATGTCCTGGAGCGCGATGTCGAGCACGATCAGGTCCGGGAACATCCGGGCCAGCCGCAGCGCGTCGCGCCCGGTCGCCGTCTCCCGCACGTCGTACCCGGCGCTCGCCAGCGTCCTGACGAGCGCGTAGCGGGCATCCGGACGGTCGTCGACGACGAGGATGGTGTTCATTCTCCGCGGATACGAATCGTACGGGCCTCCCCGGGGCGTGTCAACCGCGCGGAGCGCTTGCGGCGGGTGGCGCGCCGCAGTAGTAATGGCTTGCGGTGAACGCAACGAGCCAACGACCGGGTGAAGCCCAGACCCTGCTGGCCATCGCCGCCACGCTGGCCGGGGTCCACGACCTCACCGAGGCCCTGCGCCAGACGTGCCGGCACGTCGCCCGCCTCACGGGCGCCGAGACGATCTCGGCGTACATCCTGGATCCCGGCCGGACGGCGCTCGTCCCCGTCGCCGCGTACCGCGTGCCCAAGGAGGCCGTGCCCGTGCTGGCCGGCCAGCTGCTGCCGATCGACGCCCAGGGCTTCCGCGACAGCGTGTTCGCCGGCGAGGTCGCGTGGTCGGACGACGTCCAGCACGACCCGCGCTTCACCTCGCCGCTCTTCCGGCGGTTTCCCCACCGTTCGGGGCTGATCATCCCGCTGCGGGCCGGTGACCGCGTCGCCGGCGCCTTCTATCTCGTGTGGTGGCACGAGCCGAGGCGCTTCGAGCCGGCCGAGATCGCCACCTTGCAGGCGATCGGGCAGCAGGTCGGCCTGCTCGTGCGCAGCTCCCTGCTGCTCCGGGAAGCCGACACGCGACGCACCGAGGCCGAGGCCGCCGAGGCGCGCTACCGCAGTCTGCTCGAGCGGGTGCCGGCCGGCGTCTGGCGCACGTCGACCACCGGCCGCATCCTCGAGGTCAATCCCGCCCTCGTGCAGTTGCTCGGCTACCCCGATCGCGCCGCGCTCCAGGCCAGGAACGCCGCCGACCTCTACGTCGACGTCGCCGATCGCGAGCGCCTGCGCCAGACCCTCGCGCGCGACGGCGTCGCCGACTACACCGCGCAGCTCCGGCGCGCCGACGGCACGCCGCTGTGGGCCCGCATGTGGGTCCGGGCGACCTCGGAGGACGGGCAGCTGGTCTACGAGGGCGTGCTGGAGGACATCACCGACCGGCGGCGGGCGGAGGCGGCCGAGCGCCAGGCCGAGACCCTGCGCTACGTGGCGCACCTCGCCAACGCCGCCGCCCACGAGATCAACAACCCGCTGGCCGTCATCACCGGCCGCCTGGAGCTCGTGCGCCGCCGGCTGGCGGGCCACGACGAGACGCTGGCCAAGATGGACGCCGCGCTCGTCGCCGCGCGCCGCATCGCCGACATCATCGCCCACATGGGCCGCATCACCCGGCTGGAGCTCCACGGCCAGACCTCGAACGTGCCGCCCATGCTCGACATCCCAGGCTCCAGCCCGCCCGCGCCGGACCCGTCAGAGTCGCGGTAGCCGCGCGATCAGGTCGACGAGGTCTTCGGGATTGAGCGGCTTCGTGGCGTGGCCCAGCGCGCCGGCCAGAACGTAACGTGCGGCGATCGCGACCAGCAGACCGACCCGCCGCAACGCCATCGAGGCATCGTCCCACGCCCCGCGGCGCGGGACAAATCGTTACACTTCGTTCTCCCAGACCTGCTCGAGCCGCTGCCGGCGCCGCAGCAGGCGCAGTGTGCCGTCCGCCTCCAGCATCACCTCGGGGGCCTGCGGGTACGAGTTGTAGTTGATCGTCGACATCGCCGCGCAATAGGCCCCGCTGCCGCCCACCAGCACGAGATCGCCGACCTCGGGACGCCGCACGCGCCGCGGGGCCAGGGCCTCTGGATCGCCGGGCGCCGGGGTGAGGATGTCGCCCGACTCGCAGCAGGGCCCCACGAAGACCACGTCGGCCTCGTCGCGGCCCTCGGCGAGCACGTCGATCGGGTGCTGGGCGCCGTAGAGCGATGGCCGTGTCACCTCCGGCATCCCGGTGTCGAGCTTGGCAAAACGATAGCCGTCGCGACCGGTGTCGACCACGTCGACGCAGGTGGCGACCACGACGCCGGCGTTGGCGACCAGGTACGTTCCCGGCTCGATCTCGAGGTGAAGGCTCCGGCCGTCGCGCTCGCGGAAGGCCAGCAGCTCCGCCCGGACGTGGGCGCCCACGTCGGCCAGGTCCACCGACGGCTCGCCCGGCATCCGGCCGACCTTGAAGCCGCCACCCAGGTTGATGAGCCGCACGTCGGGCAGCTTGGCGGCGAGGTCGAGCGTCATGCGCGTGCAGCGCTTCCACACCTCGGGGTCGGTGCCGGAGCCGACGTGGCTGTGCAGCCGGGTGACGCGCAGGTCGTATCGGTCGGCGAGGCTCTTCACGTCACCGAGATACTCGTGCCAGATCCCGAAGCTGGCGGCCGGGCCGCCGGTGTTCGTGCGGTTGGTGGCGCCGGTGCCGAGGCCGGGGTTCATCCGCACCGAGACCTCCCGGCCGGGGGCGGCGCGCCCGAGGGCCTCGAGCTGGTGGAGCGAGCAGGCGTTGTAGAGCACGCCGCGGGCGAGGTGCTCGCCCAGCCGCGGCGAGGGCATCTGCGAGGTGAGCTGGATCGCCGCCGGCGGGAACCCCGCCCGCAGCGCGCGCTCGACCTCGTGATCGCTGGAGGCGTCGACGTGCAAGTCCAGGCCCCGGAAGATCTCCAGCACTCCGCGGCTCGGATTGGCCTTCATCGCGTAGCGCAGCGTGAACCCGAACGGCGCCGGGAAGGCCAGGGCCCGGCGGGCGGCCGCCTCGAGGGCGGCGCGGTCGTAGACGTAGCACGGGGTGCCGAAGCGCTCCCGCACCTCGGCGGCGGTCGCGGGGGACAGGGCCGGCATGGCGCAGAGAGTGGCAGAGCTCGGGGGTGGATGCAACCGCTTCAGGACGGCGGGCGGGTCGCCGCCAGGATCGCCCGGCACACCTCGGCGTACTGCAGTGGCTTGGGCAGGTACGCCGCGAAGCCGGCCTGCAGCGCCTCGGCGAGGCTGTAGCACCGGAGAGCCGGGCCGGCCCACCTCCGTGGCCTCTTCGGAGACAACGCGTGTCCCGTCCGGTGTACGTCTTACACGACCGCCCGTCGGCGGGCGAGGATCACGACGACCTGGCTCCGCTCGCGAAGATGCGGGCCTTGAGGCGGCGCGGCACCCAGATCGCCAGCATGCGCGCGGCCCGGGCGACGCGCTCGAGCGAGTCCGGCGTGCCTGGCCAGTACTTCAGCACGAGCCGCCGGTCGACCCAGTTCAACAGGCCGTCGACCAGCACGGCGCCCACCAGCAGGTCGTCCAGGTAGCCCAGCACCGGAAGGAGGTCGGGAACGAGGTCCATCGGACTCGCCAGGTAGACCATCGCCGCCGCCAGGGCCACCTTGGCCGAGCGCGGTAGCAGAGGGTCGGCCACCAGCCGCGCGATCAGGCGGATGAGGTTGGGCAGCGCCCGCAACAGGCTCGTCACTCCAGGCTCTCGGCGACCAGCTCGCTGACGTCCTTGACCGCCAGCCGCTCCTCGGCCTCCGTCACCTTGCGGCCGAGGTCTACCATGGCCAGGCAGAACGGGCACGCCGTCGCCACCACGCCGGCCCCGGTGGCGAGCAGCTCCTCGGTGCGGAGGATGTTCACGCGCTTGTCGGATTTGACTTCCATCCACATGTGGCCGCCGCCGCCCCCGCAGCAGAGCCCGCGCTCGCGCGCACGGGGCGGGTCGATCACCCGCAGCCCGGGGACGGCGCCGATCGCGCGCCGGGGAGCGTCGAGGATGCCGTTGTAGCGGCCGAGGTAGCAGGAGTCGTGGAAGGCCACGCCGGCCGCCACCTGCCTGAGCGGCTTGATGCGGCCGTTCTGGATCAGCTCGTCGATGACCTGCGAGTGGTGGACCACCTCGTAGGTCCCGCCGAACTGCGGGAACTCGTTCTTGATCGTGTTGAAGCAGTGCGGGCAGTGCGTGATGACCTTCTTGAACCTGTACTGCTTCATGCTCTCGACGTTCTCGGCCTGCAGCGTCTGGTAGAGGTACTCCTCGCCGAGGCGACGGGCCACCTCGCCGTGGCAGCGCTCTTCCTGCATCACCGCGTACGACACGCCGGCCTTCTTCAAGATGGCGACCACCGAACGGGCAATGGCCTGGTTGCGCTTGTCGTACGAGGCCGAACAGCCGACCCAGTAGAGGTACTCGACCTCCGTGTCGGGCGTCAGGACGGGCACGTCGAGGCCGTGGGCCCAGGCCAGCCGCTCGGCGGGCGGCAGACCCCAGGGATTGCCGGCGCGCTGGATGTTCTGCAAGGACTGGGGCGCCGTGGAAGGCAGCGCTCCCTCCGACAGGGCCAGATAGCGCCGCAGGTCGATGATGGTGTCGACGATGTCGATGAACGCCGGGCACTCCTGCACACAGGCCATGCAGGTGGTGCACGCCCACAGCTCGTCGGCCTTGATCAGCTCGCCGTGGATCGGCCCCGGCAGCTGGCCGTGCAGGTGGCGCTTGAGCTTGACGATGATCTGCTTGGGACTCAGGGCGGTCCCGGCCAGATAGGCCGGGCAGGCATCCTGGCAGCGCCCGCACTCCAGGCAGGCGTCGAAGTCCAGCCGCCGCTTCCAGGAGAACTCCTCGAGCCGGGAGATGCCGAGGGTCTCGGCCTCCTCGATGTTGTCGATCTTGGGGATGGCGCCGCGCGGCGTGAGCTTGGAGAAGAAGATGTTGAGCGGCGTCGTCACCAGGTGCATGAAGTACGAGTGCGGGATGATCGCGATGAAGAACAGCGAGATGGCGGCGTGGAACAGCCACACGCCGAGGTGCGTCGCCCGCAGCGCGCCCTCCGACATCCCGACCGCCAGCATCGCCTGACCGAGCGCCCAGCCGACCGGCGACCAGCCACCCCACCACGGCGTGACGACGGCCAGCCGGCAGGCCTCCATCACGAAGCCGGTGGCGTTGATCACGAACAGCAGCAGCAGGACGTAGGCGAAGCGCGCCTCGGGGTCGATCCGGGCCGGCCGCAGGACGAAGCGGCGCCACACCGCCATGCCGAGGCCGATCACGAAGAAGAGCCCGAAGAGGTCGAGGACCGTCTCGTAGTAGAGGTAGAAGTCGCCCTTCAGCAGCTTGTAATCGAAGAGCGGCAGCGTGATGTCATAGTCGATGGTGGCCAGCACGGTGCCCATGAACAGGGCGAGAAAGCCCCAGAACATCGTGGCGTGCATCACACCCGGGTACGCCTGGGAGAGCACGCGGGCCTGGCCGAGCGCATGCTTGACCACGAGCTTCACGCGCTGGGGAATCTGGTCGACGCGCGACTCGGGGCCGCCGGCGCGCCAGAGCCGGATGTGCTGCCACACCCCCCACGCGAACAGCGCGATGGCGACGAACCCGCCGACGTAGAGCGCGATCTGCGCCCAGCCGGGAACGTTCCAGAAGGTGTCGCGGAACGGCACGGTGCCGATCGTCATGAGCGGTCCAACGATATCATGGGCAACAGGGCCTCCACGGCCGAGTAGGGATCGAGCGCGCCCGCCGCCACCGCGTCGAACGTGGCCGCCAGCGCCCCGCCGGCGAGACCGCGCGCGATCCGTCCGCGGAATTCCTCCACCAGCAGCGCTTCCACCTCGGCGCGCCGCCGCTGGCCGCGGCGGGCCTCGAGCACGCCGCCCGCCTCGAGCGCACCGCGATGACGGCGGATCTCGGCCAGCAGCTCGGCGATGCCCACGTCGGCCTGGGCCTGGCACGACAGCACGGGCACCTCCCAGTCGACGTCCTTGGGCGTGGTGGAGCTGGCGTAGTGCAGGTGGGCGGCGAACTTCAGCTCGGCCATGAGCGCGGGGGCGCCCGCCCGGTCGGCCTTGTTCACGACGAACACGTCGGCTGCCTCCATGAGCCCCGCCTTCATGGCCTGGATGGCGTCGCCGGACTCCGGCACCAGCACCACGGCCGTCGTGTCGGCCAGCTTCATGATGTCCAGCTCGGTCTGCCCCACCCCGACCGTCTCCACCAGCACCCAGTCGTGGCCGAAGGCGATCAGCAGCTTGATCACCTCGCTGGTCGAGCGGGCCAGACCGCCGAGCGAGCCCCGGGTGGCCATCGAGCGGATGAACACGCCGGTGTCCAGCGCGTGCGCCTGCATCCGGATGCGATCCCCGAGGACGGCGCCGCCGGTGAAGGGGCTGGAGGGATCCACGGCGACGATGCCCACCGTGGCACCCTCGGCCCGCAGGCAGGCGGTGAGCCGGTCCACCACGGTGGACTTCCCCGCCCCCGGCGGCCCGGTGACGCCCACCACGTACCCGCCGCGCGCCCGCGGGGACACCGCCTTCATGATGCGCGGCACCGCCGCCGTCCGGTTCTCCACGTGCGTGATCAGCCGCGCCAGCGCCAGCCGATCGCCCGCGAACATGCGCTCGACGAGCGCCCCTGGATCAGTCGTCCGCGACGTGGAATTCCCAGCCATCGAAGTCGGAAGCCAGCGGATTGTAGCACCCACCCCACCGTCCCGACCCCGACCGGCCGCGAGGCGCGGCCGTTCAAAGCCACGCGTCCGCGCTCGATGATTTCTCGACGCCCTTGCTTTTGAAGCAAGGGGGGGCACTCGACGTGCCCCCTCCGTTTGAACCCCCTTCGCGCCCGGTGAATACGGGGCGCGAGTCTCACCCGCTCCGCGGAGGGGCGCGATGGGCGCCCCTCTCGACGGGACCCCTACTGCCGGATGAAGATCAGATCGGTCTCGATCGCGATGTCGTTCGACAGCTTGAGGATCAGCAGCCGCGGAATCTGCATGGCGTGGTCGGTGAAGGTGGTGGCGACCTTGGTCCGCACCTTGATGTTGTCCGACGTGAAGCCGAACCGCTTCTGCGCCTCCACCTGCTCCGGCGACAGCTTGATGTACGTCACGGTGCCGTCGGCCACCCGCTCGACCCCCCTCTGCTTCACGGTCAGGAGTCCGCGGATCTTGGCCGGCATAGCCTTGCCCGGCTCCAGGGGCCCCGACACCTCCACGTGCTCGATGTCGAACGTGACCCACCGGTTGGCTTCGACCTCGGTGTCGAGATAGCTCTTCGACCGCATGTCGGCATCGCGCTTGTCGATGCCGGTGCGGACGGTGTTCATGTCCACCTTCACCGTTCCCCGGGCCGCCTGGGGCTTGGCCGGGTCCACGCTGAGCTCACCGAGCAGGCCGGCGTCGGCCGTGTGACCCACGACCGTCTCCAGCGGCGCGTCGCTCTTGAACGTGGCGAAGGAATAACGGGGCAGCAGCGTGAAGCTGATAGTCTGGGCCGCCGCCGCCACCGGCAGCGTCGCCAGGACTGCCAGCGTCAACGCCGCCTGGATCGCGCGTCGCCGCATCATCCCCTCCTCTTACTGCTTGGGCGGCACGCGGAACGGCGTGTGGCAGGTGCCGCACGCCATCTTGCCGAACGTCTTGACGATCGCGTCCGTCTCCGCGGCGTTGTTCGCCTTGGACGCGGCCGCCAGCCGCATCGCCAGCGTCTCCAGATTCTTGGCGGCCCCGTCGAACTCCGCCCGCTTCTGCCAGATCTCGGGCTTGGCGGCCGACTTGGCCGGGTTCAGCGAGCCCTCGGGGAACAGCGCGGGGATCTGCCTCGCGGTGGACACCAGCTTCTCGGCGTCCGTCGCGATGGCCGTCACCTGGCCGGCCTTGGCCTTGTCCTGGACGCTCCGCCAGGTCGCCCCCTGCTCCTTCATGAGCGCCTTCCGCTTCTCGATCGCCTCGTCGGCGCTCATCTTCGCCATCCCGCCGCCGCTCGCGCACCCGACCGCCGTCAGCGCCGTCAGGCTGCCGATCACCACCGTCGCGCGCAACATCGCTCGTGACCTCATCTGGTCGCCTCCTTGTAGTACGCGGGCCCGGGCCTACCCGCGGGGGTGCACCGCTACTTGCCGATCTTGTTGCGGACGGCCGGAATCGTCTTCAGGTACCGCGCGATCGCCACCAGGTCGGTCTGGGACAGGTCCTTGTAGCCGGCCAGCGTCCCCTCGATCACCTCGCCCATGAGCCCGCCCGCCACGTCGCCGTCGGGCTTGTTGCCGGTCCCGAGATAGTCGGCGATCTCCTCCACCGACCACGTGCCGATCCCGGTCTCGCGGTCGGGCGTGATGTTGGGCATCGCCTGGTCCTCGGGCCCCTTGGGGTTGCCGGCCAGGAACCGGCTGTTGTCGGTCGCCATCGTCATGGTGCGCGGCGTGTGGCACTCGCCGCAGTGACCGACCGCCCTGACCAGGTACTCGCCGCGCGCGAGGCCGGCCGTCGGCGCCTTCGGTGGCGGCGTCTCCCGGGGGGCGAACGCGGCCAGCCAGGCCGGCAGGAACACGGACTCGAACAGCGGCACCGTGATGCGCCTGGGCTGGTTCGTGCGGTTCACCGGCGGCACCGTGCGCAGGAACGAGACCAGGGCCTTCAAATCCTCCTCCGCCATCCCGTTGAAGACCGTGAAGGGGTGCACCGGCAGCACCCGATCGCCGTTCGGCCGCCGGCCCAGGCGAATCGCGGTGACGATCTGCTCGTCCGTCCATGTCCCGATGCCCGTCTGACGGTCCGGAGTGATGTTGGTGGCGTAGACCGTGCCGAACGGCCCGTCGTACCGGCGCCCGCCGGCATTCGCCGGTCCCTTGGGCACCGTGTGACACCCGCAGCCCCCGGTGGCGCCGAAAATGTACTTCCCCCGGGCGATCTCGGCGGCCGAGGTCGGCGTTCCCTGGGCGCCGGCGGACGAAGCCCATGCGAGCAGCAGACACGTGACGAGTGCCGCACCGGGGACGCCACCCCGCATTAGCGGACTAACGCCTCACCTCGCCGCCTGGTTCCCCGGCGACGCCGGATGAGCGCTCAGGGCGATCTCCATGACGAGGGCGTCCTCCCCGGTGTCGTAGTAGTAGCCGCGGCGGCGGCCCACCACCCGGAAGCCGAACGAGTCGTAGAGCGCCCGCGCGTGATCGTTGCTGGGGCGGACCTCGAGGACCACCAGCTTGACGCTTCGGGTCCGGGCATCGTCGAGCACCGTCCGGAGCAGCCCCCGGGCGATTCCGTGCCGGCGAGCGTCGGGCCGGACGGCGACGTTGGTGATGTGCACCTCGTCCGCCACCTCCCACAGGCAGAGATAGCCCACCACGTGGACGTCGTCGTCGCGCGCGACCCAGCAGCGGGCGACGCGGTTCTGCTGCATCTCGTAGAGGAAGGCGCCCCGCGACCAGGGCATCGTGAACGACGCCCGTTCGATGGCGAGGACCTCGTCGAGGTCCTCCGGCCGCATCCGGTCAAGCGCCAGCGACGACACGGCGCTTCAGCTCGGCCTCGGACGGTCGCAGATACAGGGGGGAGAGCGCGACGGGCTCCACGGTGTCGCCGCTCCGCAGGCGCGCCAGGCCGAGGACCCCGACGCAGGCCGGCGACGGCAGCCGTCGCGGCGGCGGCACCGCCCTCGCGTACGGCGAGTGAACGGCCGGCGCGCCGTCGCCGACGACGAGGGTGGGTTCGGTCAGCCGCTCGGCCAGCGCGGCCGGCGAGATCGCCAGGTACTCCCAGTCTCGGCGCATCGCCCCGCCGTCCCAGCGATAGCGCGAGGCGTAGACCTCACCCTTGCGGGCGTCGAGGACGGGGCACACGGGCAGCGCCGCCCACGGCAGTGCGGCGGCCATGGCGTCGAGTGTCGGCACGGCGGCGATCGGCAGTCCGAGCGCCAGGGCCAGTCCCTTGACGGTGCTCACCGCGATCCGGAGCCCGGTGAACGAGCCGGGCCCCACCGCGACGGCCAGCCCCCCCAGCGCGCGTGGCGTCCACCGCGCGTCGGCCAGCACGCGGTCCACCGCCGACAGGAGCCGCTCGGAATGGGTGACGCTGACGTCGAGCAGGTACTCGGCGACGAGACGCTCCTCGTCGAGCAGCGCCACTCCTCCGGCGAGCGACGAGGTCTCGACCGCGAGAACGCGCATACGGAAGCCGAGTCTAGCATGCGCTCGTGCGATAATGCCGGCCAGGAGGCCCGGATGAGCGCGGCACCCCCGAAGAAAGATCCGGTCGCGGTCGAGGCCGAGGTGCGCGAGAAAATCCACCTCGAGATCCTCAAGCGCACCGGGGCCTATCACGCCAACGACCACGTGCTGCTGCCGTCGGGCCAGCACACCAGCGAGTACATCGAAAAGACCCTGGTGACGACCGAACCGTCGTTCACCGAGGGGCTGGGCGGCGTCATCGCCAAGCACTTCGCCCAGTGGCCGGTGGACCTGGTGCTCTCGACCGGTCCCGGTGCCCTGATCCTCTCGCACTGCGTGGCACGGGCGCATCCCTCCCGGCCGGTCGTGGTCTACGGCGCCAAGGGGCTGTCGCGTGGCAAGCGGCGCGTGACGCTGCCGGTGGAGTTCCAGCGCCTGATCCGTCCCGGCTCGCGCGTGTTGCTCGTCGAGGATCTGGTGTCCAGCGGGACGACGGTCAACCTGCTCATCGAGCTGGTCGAGCAGTTCGGGGCTCAGGTGGTCGGCGTCGGGTGCCTGTGGCGGCGGACCTCGGTCGAGGTCGACGGCAAACCCGTGTTCAGCCTGGTCAGCCGTGATTTCCCGACCTATGACCCTGTCGATTGTCCTCTGTGTCGAAAAGGCGTGCCTCTGAACGAGGAGTTCGTCCGGCGATCCAGCCATCGACGCCCGTCTGCGGTCCAGGAGCCCAACACCTCGTAAAGTCTTCGGAATCTTCTGGCCGAGCGGTCCCAGACAACCGACGTTCCAACCTCTCGGATCCCCCGGGCACGGCTCTTGCTCAGCGCATCTGAAAAGGAGCCCCTCATGATCAGGACGACGGTCGGAACCCTGCTCGCGCTCATGGTGTTCCTGGTCGGACGCCCGGCGGGGGCCGAACCGGTCGCGGTCAGGTACACCGAAGGTGTGACGCGGGGCTTCCCCGTGCTGCGCTCGCTCAGCGGCGAGCGTCTCGCCCAGGGCGAGTTGACCCAGGTCCCCCACGGCGGCGATGTCGTCGAGAGCCGCCTCCGCTTCAAGTTCAGGGACGGCTCGGTCTACGACGAGCGCGTCGTGTTCTCTCAGCGTCACGCCTTCACGCTGCTGAGCTACTCCATTGTCCAGAAGGGCCCGTCGTTCCCGGAGACGATCGAGGCGACGGTGGACCGGGCCAGCGGCCGCTACCACGTGCGTTACCGGGCCGACGAGGACAGCTCCGAGGAGACGCTGACGGGTGACTTCGAGCTGCCGCTGGACGTCTACAACGGCCTGCTGTCGACCCTGATGAAGAACCTGCCGGCCGGCGACTCGGTGGTGGTGCAGATCGTGGCCTTCACCCCGAAGCCGCGACTGGTGAAGATGCTCCTGACACCCGCGGCCGAGGACCCGATGCAGGTGAACGAGGCGTCGGTGATCGCCACGCGCTTCCTGGTCCGACCCCAGCTCGGCCTGCTCGCCTCGCTGCTGGTGGCCGACATTCCCGACGTCAAGTGCTGGATCGCGAACGGCGACGCCCCCGCCTTCCTGAGGTTCGAGGGCCCCCTGTATTTCATGGGCCCCATCTGGCGCATCGACTGGAGCTGAGCGTCTGACCGGCCGCCTTCGAGCGCCGGCTTCGCCGGCGCCATCCTGTCCAGGGGGAGGCAGCGGAGCGGGCCGTCAGGCCCGCGGAGCGTCGGAAGGGGGGCGAAACCCCCCTCCGAGTACTACGCAGCCTCCCACAATCCCTCGGCGACGCCGGCGGACTTGTAGGCGTCGCGGATGCGGTCGAGGTTCTGGGTGGCGAGCAGGCCGATCTTGGCAAAGGGTTCGAAGACGGGGCCCTGGCCGCCGATCACCGGGAAGGCGACTTTCGGCAACTTGTCCCACTGGGCGTGGAGCGTCTCACTCACCGACGTCAGGTGGGCGTAGAAGTCCTCCTTGCCCTGCTCGGCCCGCTTGACGATGGGCGTGATCAGGCAGTCGATCGCCTCGCGCGCCCGGGTCGTGGCCTCTTCCACCGCCGCCTCGGCCAGCGGGACCACCGTGACGCCCAGCTCGCCCAGGAAGCGCTGGAGCAACAGCCCGAGCTTGTCCTGCAGCAGGGCGGCCGGCAGGCCGACGGTCTTGACCGACCGGTGGCCGAACTCCCGGGCCTCGGCGTAGAGCTGGGTCTTGAGCCAGTCGACGTAGGCGCGGTTGTCGTCGTCCTTCCACCACTCGCGGATCATCTTCTTGCCCCAGTAGCGGATCGTCGTGTAGTAGAGATCCCGCTTCAGGAGCTTCTTGGCGATGCCGCGCCAGGAGTAGAACTTGGCCATGGCGTTGAGGGCGGCCATCTGCAGCTCGTAGGGGCTCATGCGCCGCGGCTGGTGGACGGCGTGGTGGCCGTCGTAGAGGGTCCAGTTCCGGTTGATGACGTACTTGTCGCCCTTGTCGTAGAGCGAGTCCC
This sequence comes from Candidatus Methylomirabilota bacterium, assembly GCA_036397135.1. GTDB lineage: Bacteria > Methylomirabilota > Methylomirabilia > Rokubacteriales > CSP1-6 > AR5. The sequence goes on along the minus strand of DASWJN010000203.1, from coordinate 18,445 downwards.
AGTCGGGCGAGCCGGGGATCGGCGTGAGGATCATGAACTGGACCGAGTCGATGTCGTGCTTGAGGGCGAACTCAGCGGTGGCGTCGATGGTCTCGAGGTCGTCCTCGTCGGAGCCGACCACGAACATGCCGTGGATGCGGATCTTGTGCTCGTGGAACCGCTCGATCGAGCGCTCGATCTTGGCCAAGTCCTGCTTCTTCTGGAACAGCTTGAGCGTGCGGGGATTGATCGACTCGAAGCCGACGTAGACGTTGAAGCAGTTGGAGTCGCGCATCATCCGGAGCAGCTCGGGGTCGTCAACCGTCTCCGTGCGCACCTGGGCGCCCCACTCGGGCGTCAGGTCGCGGGCGATCATCTGCCGCAGCAGCTCCTTCACCCGCTTCTTGTTGGCGGTGAAGATGTCGTCCGCGAAGAACGTGTACAGATTGCCCTTGTGGATCTGCAGCTCCTCCAGCACGCGCTCGATGGAGTGCGTCCGGAACGCGTGGCCGTACATGCCGGGCACCGAGCAGAAGGTGCACGAGAACGGGCAGCCGCGAGAGGTGGCCACCGAGATGACGCCGCCCGGCTTCCAGCCCTCGATGAGCCGGTAGTCGGGGATCGGGTTGACGTCCAGGTTGGGGATCTTCGGCCGCTCGGGGTTGCTGACGATGCGGCCGTCGTCCGCGCGGTAGGTCAGGTTCTGGATCTTCTCGAACCCCTCGCCGGCCTGGATGGCGTCGACCAGCTCCTGGAAGGCGAACTCCCCCTCGCCCCGCACCACGAAATCGGCGTGCTGCATGCCTTCCCCCGACATGAAGCTCGTGTGGGTCCCCCCCATGACCACCACCGCGCCGGCCGCCCGCGCCATGTCGGCCAGCTTGTAGGACTGGGGCGCCGTGGACGTGATCGCCGACACCGCCACCAGGTCGGCCGACAGCACCTCGTTCATGTCGAGGGCGTGGATGTCCTCGATGTAGACCCGGACGTCGTAGCCCTTGGTCCGCATGATCGTGCCCAGGAGGACGGAGCCGAGGCGCGGGATGCACACGCGGCTGTAGATATGCAGGTGGGTCGACTTGGGCTCGACGAACACCAGCTTCCTGAGCGGCCGCTTCATAGGCTCGGTCTCCTCGGCGCGGGGCCATCCCGTCGGACAGTGTGCGGCACCATGGTTGGCGGTGAGATTTCGCCCACACGCTACCGCGCGCCGGCCGCCAAGTCAAACATGCCGTCCGCCTCCCGAGGCACGATATCCGGGGGAACGGGCGGCCTTCGCACCAACATGTAGACGAGAGCACCGACGCCGACCACGTGGGGGGCGCGGCTGGTGGCGGCCGGCGTCTACCTGGCCACGCGGCCGGCCTGAGCGCGCGGCTTGGCGGCCGGGGGCGGCTTGGGCTTGTCGTCCTTCAGGAGGCCCTTCACCTCGTCCATGAACTGGGCGATGTCCTTGAACTGCCGGTACACCGAGGCGAAGCGCACGTAGGCGACCTGGTCGAGGCGCTGCAGCTGCTCCATCACGAGGTCGCCCAGCTCCTGGCTGGAGATCTCCTTCTCGGCGCGCTCGTGCAGCTTGGCCTCGATGTCGCCCACGACGTTGTCGACCGCCTGGATGGCGATCGAGCGCTTCTCGCACGCCTTGAGGAGCGAGCCGCGCAGCTTCTGCCGGTCGAAGGGCTCGCGCCGCCCGTCCCGCTTGACCACGTGGGGCAGGACGTCCTCGATGTACTCGTAGGTCGTGTACCGCCGGTGGCACTTCAGGCACTCGCGCCGCCGGCGAATGAACTCGCCGTCCCGGCCGACCCGCGAGTCGACGACGCGATCCTCGGTGTGGCCGCAGAACGGGCATTTCATCGGCGCCCACCTCCAGTGGCGAACCGGCCTCGGGCGAGTCCGGTCACCTGACCCGATCCGGGTAGAGCGGGAAGCGTCCGGTGAGCTCCTGCACCTGGCCGCGGACCTCGGCCTCGACGGCGGAGACGCCGACGTGGCCGAGCACCCGGTCGATCAGCTCGGCGATCACCGCCATGTCGGGTTCCTTCATCCCCCGCGTCGTCACCGCCGGCGTGCCCAGCCGGATGCCGCTCGTCACCATCGGGCTCTTCGTCTCGAACGGGATCGTGTTCTTGTTCACGGTGATCCACGCCCGGTCGAGCGCCTCCTGGGCGTTCTTGCCGGTGAGGTTCCGCGGCGACAGGTCGAGCAGCAGCAGGTGGGTGTCGGTGCCGCCCGTCACCAGCCGGTGGCCGCGGGCCAGCAGCGCGTCGGCCAGCGCCGTCGCGTTCCAGACGATCTGCTGCTGGTAGGCGCGCCACTCCGGGGTGAGCGCCTCCTTGAACGCCACCGCCTTGGCGGCGATGACGTGCATGAGCGGGCCGCCCTGCACGCCGGGCATCACGGTCTTGTCCAGCGCCTGCGCGTGGGCGGCCCGGCACATGACCATGCCGCCGCGCGGCCCCCGCAGCGTCTTGTGCGTGGTCGTGGTGACGAAGTCGGCGATGCCGATCGGCGAGGGATGCAGGCCGGCGGCGACCAAGCCGGCCGGGTGGGCGATGTCGGCCATCAGGACCGCGCCGACCTCGCGCGCGATCTCGCCGAACGGCGCGAAGTCGATGGCGCGCGGGAACGCCGAGCCGCCGGCGATGATCAGCTTGGGGCGATGCTGCCGGGCGAGGTCGCGGACCTGGTCCAGGTCGATCCGCTCCGTGTCGCGGCGCACGCCGTAGGCGACGATCGAGTAAAACTTGCCCGAGTAGTTCACCGGGCTGCCGGCGGTGAGGTGGCCGCCGTGCGAGAGGTTGGGGCCGAGCACGACGTCGCCCGGCCTGAGCAGCGTGAAGTACACGGCCATGTTGGCCTGGGCCCCGGAGTGCGGCTGCACGTTGGCGTGCTCGCAGCCGAACAGCTCCCGGGCGCGGGCGATGGCGAGTTCCTCGACGACGTCGACGACCTCGCAGCCGCCGTAGTAGCGGCGGCCGGGATACCCCTCCGCATACTTGTTGGTGAGGACGGAACCGGTCGCCTCCAGCACGGCCTCGGAGACGAAGTTCTCCGAGGCGATCAGCTCCAGGTTGCGGTGCTGCCGCCGGGCCTCCTCGTGGAGGGCCTTGGCGACCTCGGGATCCACCTCGGCGAGCCGCCGGGCCATAGGCCCGACCATACCGATTGTGGCCCTCCAGGTCAAGGACAGCTACATGTCGGGCCAGGTCACCGGTGGGCGGCGACGCCGGCCGGGAACTCGAAGGTCTCCACGACCGTGCCGCTCACGCCCGCGTCGACCAGCCGCCCCACGTCCAGCCGGGCTTCGGCGGCCGCCGCGTCGCCGGCGGTCATGCGGGTCAGCGGGTGCCTGGGGACGAAGAGCGTGCAGCAGTCGGCGTCGGGCTCGATGGAGATCTCGAACGTCCCCAGCCGCCTGGCCTCCGCGGTGATCTCGAGCTTGTCGCTCCCGATGAGCGGCCGGAACACCGGTCCCACCGCCACCGCGTCGATGGCGGCAATGTTCTCGAGGGTCTGCGAGGCCACCTGGCCCAGGCTGTCGCCGGTCGTGAGGGCCAGCGCGCCCTCCCGTCGGGCGATGGCCTCGGCGATGCGGATCATCAAGCGCCGGTAGACGACGACCCGGGCCGGCCCCGGCACCGAGAGCACCACCTCGCGCTGGATCTCGCCGAAGGGCACCAGGTACAGGCGCGAGGCGTACTGCCACTCGGTCAGCCGCTCGACCAGCGCCCGCGCCTTGGCCTGGGACGTCGGCGGCAGGTACGGCACGCTGTGGAAGTGCACGAAGACCACGCGGCAGCCTCGCTTCATCAGGCGCCACGCCGCCACCGGCGAGTCGATGCCGCCCGACAGCAGCGCGGCGACGGTGCCGCTGGCGCCGACGGGCAGCCCGCCGGGGCCGGGCCGCCGGTCGAGCGCGATGAAGGCCTCGTCGGGCAGGACCTCCACGACCACTTCCACCTCCGGGTGCTCCAGGTCCACGCGCGTGGCCACCCGCTCGAGCACGAAGGCGCCCAGTGCCCGGTTCAGCTCGACGCTCGTCATCGGATAGGTCTTGAACGCGCGCCGGGCGCTGATCCGGAACGACCGGAACTCGCGGCCCTCGATGAGACGGCCGATGACGCCGCGCATGGCGTCGAGGGTGGCCGAGGTGCGATAGCCGAGGGTGACGCCCGACACCCCGCAGACACGCTGGGCGCGGTCGCGCACCGCCTCCGGCTGGGGGTGGTCGTCGAGGTCGAGGACGATGCGGCCCGGCCGCTGGCGCAGCGTCACGGGCGGGAGGTCGGCGACGGCGCGCTGGAGGTTGCGGGCCAGGAGCCGCAGGAAGAGCGGCCGGTTGCCGCGCTTGAGGCTGATCTCGTTGTAGTGGACGACGACCACCGGGCGCAGCCGCGTCATGGTGTCAGCCGAGCTCGGCGGCCAGCCCGCGAGCCCGGTCCAGCTCCGCGGGGGTGTTGACGTTCATGAAGACGACCGCGGGCGGGCGGTGGCGCGCCACCTCGGCCTCGGCGATCTCCACCACCCGGACGCTCTCGAAGAACCCCACGATCTTCAGACGGCCGGCCTTCAGCCGCGCCTCGATGTGCGGCAGGCAGGCCTTGCTGTACAGCGCGTGCAGCGTCTCGAACTGTCCGCCCACCCTCGGGATGACGACGTCGCCCTCCCCCGCCCGCGCCACGACGAGGCGCGCGACGTCGCGGTGCAGGAACGGCATGTCGCAGGCGACCGTGAACGCGGCGTCGCCGGCGGCGGCGGCGAGCCCGGTGAAGATGCCGCCGAGCGAGCCGTGCTCCGGGTAGGCGTCGGCGACCATCGGCAGGCCCAGGAAGGCGTAGAGGTCGGGCGTGTTCGTCACGACCGCCACATCGTCCACCACCGCGCCAACCACGTCCAGCACGCGCTCGATGATCCGGCGTCCGCCCAGCTCGAGCAGCGCCTTGGGGCGGCCGCCCATCCGGGTGCTCCTGCCGCCCGCCTGGATCACCCCGGTGACGCGCACGGCTACTGACTCTCGTCGAATCCGGTGACGCCGGGGGCGGGATACGGGAGCCCCGGGTGCGCCACGGATGGCTCGCCTGTCGCCGTACGCTCGCTCCGGGCTCGGCGAGCGCGAGCCCCCCATCCCCCGGACGGGGGCTGGGCGGGAGTGAGTCGCATCGCCGATCGCGCGCTCGCCGAGCCCTGCGCTCGCAACGGCGACGACGGCTCGCCATCGACGTGGCGCACCCGGGGCTCCCGTACCCCGCCCCCGGCGTCACCGCCTTGCACGACAGTCACTGGAGGTTCACGGCCATTGGAGCTTCACGGCGCCGGCGCGCAGCACGCGCGGCGGATCCACCGTCAGGTCGAGCACGGTCGAGGGCTCGCCGCCGGCGGTGGGGCCCCCGTCGAGCACCAGCTCGATGCGGTCGCGAAAGTGGACGAGCACCGCGGCGGCCGTGGCCGGCGGGGGCAGTCCCGAGGGGTTGGCGCTCGGCGCGGTGATCGGCGCGCCGAGCGCGCCCACGAGCGCCCACGCCACCGGATGCGGGGACAGCCGCACGCCGATGGTGCCCGAGCCCGCGGTGACCTCGACCGGAACGTGGGGTCGCGCGCGGAGCACGAGCGTCAGCGCGCCGGGCCAGTGGCGAGCCATCAGCGCGCGGGCCGGCGGCGGGATCTCGGCGGCGAGGCTCTCGGCCATGGCGATCGAGTCGACGAGCACCAGGAGTGGCCTGGCCTCGGGGCGTCCCTTGACGTCGAAGATCCGCCGGACGGCGGCCGGCTGCAGCGCAGCGGCGCCGAGCCCGTAGAACGTCTCGGTCGGAAAGGCCACGAGCCCGCCGGCCCGCAGCGCCGCGGCGGCGTCGGCGAGCACGCCGTGGGCCGGCGCTCGCGGGTCGACGGCCACGACGCGTGTCAGGTGGCGCCCGGCCGCGAGCGGAGCCTGTCGGCCACGCGGCGCGCGCGTTCGTCGACCTCCGCGGCCAGGCGGCCGCGGTAGGCAGCGAGGCGCTCGGCGAGCGCGGCGTCGCTCAGCGCCAGCATCTGCGCGGCCAGGATGCCGGCGTTGGCGGCGCCCCAGGACCCGACGGCCACCGTGGCGACCGGCACCCCCTTGGGCATCTGCACGATCGACAGCAACGAGTCGAGACCGTTGAGCGAGGTGGACGGTATCGGCACGCCGATGACCGGGAGCGGCGAGAACGCGGCCACCATCCCGGGCAGCGCCGCGGCGCCGCCGGCCGCCGCGATGAGCACGCGCAGGCCGCGGGCGGCGGCGCCGGTCGCCCACTCCTCGGTGCGGCGCGGGGTGCGATGGGCGGATGCCACCACCACCTCGCTGCCGATGCCGAGGGCGTCGAGCACGGCGACGGTCTCGAGCATCGTGTCGAGGTCCGAGTCACTGCCGAGCACGATACCCACCTGGACGGGAGCCGTCACGTCGCGCGCGCCTCCAGCGCCTTGCGGCCGATGTCGGTCCGATAGTGCATGCCCTCGAAGCGGATCTCCCGCACGCCCGCGTAGGCGGCGGCGATCGCGGCCGGCAGGTCGTCGGCGACGGCAGTCACGCCGAGCACCCGGCCTCCGGCGGTGACCAGGCGCCCCTCGCGCCTCACGGTGCCGGCGTGGAAGACGTGCACGCCCGTCCGCGCCTCGGCCGCCTCGACCCCGGTGATCGCATGGCCGGTGGTGTACCGGCCGGGGTAGCCGCCCGAGGCCACCGCCACACAGACCGCCGCGCGGCCGCCGGTGGTCCACCGCCGCCGGGCCGGCAACCGCTCGCCGCGCGCGACCGCGGCCAGCAACGGCACGAGATCCTCGTCCATCGCGGCCACGATCGCCTGGCACTCGGGGTCGCCGAACCGGCAGTTGAACTCCACGACCTTCGGACCCTCGGCGGTGAGCATGAGTCCCGCGTAGAGCACGCCCTGGTAGGGCGCCCCGTCGGCCGCCAGCGCGGCCAGCGTCGGCTCGACGATCTCGCCCATGATCCGCGCCTGCAACCCACCGTCCACCGCCGGCACCGGCGAATAAGCGCCCATGCCGCCGGTGTTGGGCCCGTGGTCGTCGTCGAAGACGGCCTTGTGGTCCTGGGCCGCGGCCAGCGGCAACACGCCGCCGGCGCCGGCGAGCGCGAAGAACGACACCTCCTCGCCCCGCATGAACTCCTCGACGACGACGGTGGCGCCGGCGGCGCCGAACTCGCGCACCTCCAGGCAGCGGGCGATCGCCGCATCGGCCTCCTCGAGCGTCGCGCAGACGATCGCGCCCTTGCCGGCCGCCAGCCCGTCCGTCTTCACCACGCACGGCGTGCCCAGCTCCCGGCAGAAGCGCCGGGCGCGGGCGGCCTCGTCGAACGCGGCGAACCGCGCGGTGGGAATCCGGTGGCGGGCCATGAGCTGCTTGGCGTACGCCTTGGAGCCCTCGATCGCCGCCGCCCAGGCGCCGGGCCCGAAGACGGCGAGGCCCCGGTCACGCAGGCGGTCGGCCAGGCCGGCGACCAGCGGCTGTTCCGGCCCGACGACGACCAGATCGACGCCGTGGCCGGCGGCGAACCCGCCGAGGCCGTCGGCGTCGTCGACCGCGAGATCCAGGCAGCGCGCGTGGCGGGCGATACCCGGGTTGCCGGGCGCCGCCCATAGCTGCTCGACGAGCGGGCTCTGGGCGAGCTTCCAGACGAGCGCGTGCTCGCGGCCGCCGCCGCCCACCACCAGGATTCTCAGGCGTTCACTCCTTGCCCGTGCCGGGCGGGTCCAGCACCTCGAGATGGGCGCGGGCGATGCGCGCCCACGGACTGCCGGCGTCCAGCTCGAGGTAGCGCTGCCAGTGGCCGACGGCCTCGTCGGCGTGGCCGGAGCGGGCGAGCGCCCCGGCCAGGTTGAAGTGGGCGTCGGCGTAGTCGGGCGAGAGATCGAGCGCCCGCCGGTAGTACCGCACCGCCTCGTCGACGTCGTTGCGGTCCTCAGCCAGCGAGCCGAGGTTGTAGACGGCCTCGTGACAGCGCGCGTCCTGCTGCAACGCCGCCGCGTATGCGTCACGCGCCTCGTCGTACTTGCCCATCCGGTGCAGGAGCAGGCCCAGGTTGTTCCAGGCGGCGGCGTAGGTGGGGTCGATCGCGACGACGCGGCGGTAGGCGGTGACGGCGTCGTCCCACTGGGCCGGGTCGCCGTCCCACTCGCTGGCGCGCTGGAACCACGTCTCGGCCTGCTCGACCGGCGGCGCCAGCGGGCGCACGAGGCCGGTGATCAGGGTGGCGGCCGCCGCCGCCTCGAGGCTGGGCGTGTCGAGGTCGAGCACGGTCTGGCCCGTGCGCGGCTCGAACTTCACGCGGTCGGACTGGACGAGCAGGCGGCCCCCCTCCAGCAGCAGCCGCAGCTCGGCCAGCGGCTGCTCGAGCCCGGGGTTCCGGGTCCGCAGGGCGTCCAGCGCCTGGCGCATCTGGCGGACGGAGGCGCCGGCGTCCAGCAGCGCGCCGGCGGCCCGCAAGGCCAGCAGCTCGCGGAACGTGTAGCCGCTGTCGCCGTGCAGGAGCCCGAGCCGCCGCAGCTGGCCCGCGCGCTTCGGCGTCAGCGTCAGGATGCGGGTCAGCTCCCGCATGCCGTAGATGCGCTCGGCCTGCGCGCGGCTCATCGGGCGGGACGACCGCGACCACGCCTGATCAATGACGGAAGTGCCGGAGGCCGGTGAACACCATCGCGATTCCCCTTTCGTCGGCGGCGGCGATCACCTCGTTGTCGCGCAGCGAGCCGCCCGGCTGGATCACGGCCGTGACGCCCGCGTCGGCCACGACATCGAAGCCGTCGCGGAACGGGAAGAACGCATCGGAGGCGCACGCCGCGCCCCGGGTGGACAGGCCGATCTCGCGGGCCCGCATCACCGCGATGCGGGCCGAGTCGACACGATTCATCTGACCGGCGCCGACACCGACCACCTGATCGGCCGTGCTCAGCACGATCGCGTTGGACTTGGCGTGCTTGGCCACCCGCCAGGCGAAGCGCAGGGCCGCCATCTCGGCCGCGGCCGGCGACCGCTTCGTCACCGTCTTCAGCGCGCCGGGCTCGAGGTCGGTCAGATCGGTGGACTGCGCGAGGAGCCCGCCGAGGACGCTGCGGTACTCGGCGAGCCGGCCGGGCAGGGCGGTCCGGTCACAGGCGACCTCGAACACGCGGCACTTCTTCTTGGTCCGCCGCAGCTCGTCCAGCGCGTCGGGCGCGAAGGCCGGCCCGAAGAGGATCTCGACGAAAATGCCGGCCAGCGCCTGCACGACCGCCATGTCGAGCGGGCGGTTGACGCCGACGATGCCGCCGTAGATCGACACCGGATCGCAGGCCCTGGCCCGTTCCACCGCCTCGCCAACCGTGTGCCCGAGCGCCGTGCCGCACGGGTTCGTGTGCTTGATCACGACCGCCGCCGGCTCGTCGAACTCGAGCAGCAGCCCCAGCGCGGCCGAGAAGTCGAGCACGTTGTTGTACCCGAGCTCGGGCCCATGCAGCTGCTTCATGCCGGCCAGCCCCACCGCGGGCGCACCGGGAACCTGGTACAACGCCGCACTCTGGTGGGGATTCTCGCCGTAACGCAGCGGGAGTGTTCGCTGGAGATCGAGGCGGAGCGCTGCGGGAAACTGCTCCGGTCGAGCGCCGGCGTTGCCGGCACTCGCGATCGGGGACGCCTCGGCGGACGACAGCCAGGCGGCGATGGCCGCGTCGTACCGGGCGGTGCGGCGGAAGGCGTCCTGGGCGAGGCGAATGCGCGTGGCGTCACCCAGCTCGCCGCCGGTCGCCTCCAGCTCGTCCAGCAACGCGCGGTACTGCCCGGGATCGGTCACCACGGCCACGCTCGCATGGTTCTTGGCGGCGGCGCGGATCATCGTGGGGCCGCCCACGTCGATCTGCTCGATCGCCTCGGCCAGGGTCACGCCCGCGTTCGCGACGGTGGCCTCGAACGGGTAGAGCGCGACGACCACGAGGTCGATCGGCGGGATGCCGTGGCGCTCGAGCGCCTCCAGGTGGGCGGGGACGTCGCGACGGGCCAGGATGCCGCCGTGGATCTTCGGATGCAGCGTCTTCACGCGGCCATCGAGCATCTCCGGGAACCCGGTGACCTCCGATACGTCGCGCACGACCACGCCGGCGTCGCGCAACAGCCGGGCGGTGCCGCCCGTGGACACGATCTCCACGCCCAGCGCCGCCAGCCCGCGGGCGAAGTCGAGCACGTCCGTCTTGTCGTGCACCGACACCAGCGCGCGTCGAACCTTCATCGGGGACCCTCCGGCAGCACGATGACGCGCCGGCCCTGGATCCGCAAGCGTCCCTCCGCGAAGAGCCGGATCGCCTCGGGGTAGAGCCGGTGCTCCTGCACGAGGATGCGCGCTGCCAGCGTCTCCTCGGTGTCGCCGGGCGCCACGGGCACGGCCGCCTGCGCCACGATGGGGCCCGTGTCCACGCTCTCGTCGACGAAATGCACGGTGGCGCCGGCGACCTTGACGCCGTGGTCCAGTGCCTGGCGCTGCGCGTGCAGGCCCGGGAAGGCGGGCAGGAGCGAGGGGTGGATGTTGAGCGCGCGGCCGGCGAACGCCCGGACGTAGGCCGGCGACAGGATCCGCATCAACCCGGCGTGGCAGACGAGCCCGACGCCGCGCAACTCCAGCGCTCGTACGAGGGCGAGGTCGAAGGCCTCGCGGTCCGCGAAGTCTTTCGGATTGACCCAGAGCGCCTCGACGCTCGCCGCCCGGGCGCGATCCAGGGCCGGCGCCCGCTCGCGGTCGGAGATCACGACGGCAACGCGGGCCGGGAAGCCCGGCCGCGCGCAGGCGTCGAGGATGGCCTGGAGGTTGGAGCCGCGGCCGGAGGCGAGGACACCGAGGGCGAGGGTCACGCGACGTCCCGCCGGCGCGGGGCCGGCGCGTGGCAGATCGCGCAGCGCGGGGGCTGGCGCATGATGGCGGAGTCGCGCGGGAACCAGCGCGCCAGCCACCAGTCGAGCGCCACCTGCAGTTGCTTGCGCAGCCCCACCAGCTTGTAGAGGTGCACCGCGTTCCAGAAGAGCCAGGCGGGGTAGCCGTAGAAGCGGAGCCCCATCAGCTCCACCACCGCGTCGCGCTCGCCGAGCGAGACGAGCATCCCGCGGGGCGCGAACTCGATCGACTTCAGCGGCCGTCCCTCGAGATCGGCCACGAGGTTCTCGCCGGCCAGCCGGCCGTGGGCGAGCGCGGCGGGGATGATCGGGATCGAGGCGTCGGGCCGGCCCTGGACCGTGACCGCGTCGCCCGCGCCGAACACCTCCGGGCGGCCGGGCAGGCGCAGCTGCGCATCCACCACGATCCGGCCCAGACGATCGCGCTCGACCGGCAGTCCGGCCGCGACCGGGTGGCCCTTCACGCCGGCCGCCCACACCGTGAGCCCGACCGGGACCGTCTCGCCGCCGGCCAGCTCCACCGCCCCGGCCAGGACACGGGTCACCCGGGCCTCGGTGCGGACCGCGATGCCCGAACGCCGGAGGCTCCGGCGCGCCCGCTCGGCCAGGGCCGGATGGACACCGCGCAGGATCTCGCGGCCGGCCTCGAGCAGGAGCAGCCGGTAATCGCCCGGGTCGATCCCCCGGTAGCGGGGCACGAGGTAGGACTCGAAGAAGTCCTGCAGCTCGGTGATCAACTCCACGCCGGTGTAGCCGCCGCCGACGACGCAGACGGTCAGCATGCGCCGGCGCAACTCCCGATCGGGCTCGTGGTCGGCGTGCTCGGCGAGGTCGATGACGTGGTCGCGCAGCAGGACCGCGTCCTCCAGCCATTTGTAGTTGAGCGCGTGGGCCTCGACGCCGGGGATGCCGAAGGTCGGCGTGACCCCCCCGAGCGCGATGACGAGCCGATCGTAGTCGACGCTGGCCTCGGCCAGGTGCACGCGCCGGGCGGCCAGGTCGATCGCCTCGATGCGGTCGCGGCGGAACCGGAACCGCCGGCTGCCCCGGATGTCGCGGATCGGCTGGATGATGTGCCGCGGCTCGACCAGCGAGGAGGCCACCTGCGGCAGCAGCGGCGTGAACAGCAGGTAGTTCTTGTCGCTGACGAGCAGCAGCTCGACGTCCGCCCGCCCGCCGACCCGCCGCTCGAGGACGCCCATCGCCTCGATCCCGCCGAAGCCGCCGCCGAGGACGACGATGCGGGTCATCGCGCCGGCTCGAGGCCGCGGCGACACCGACGCTCGAACGGCGCCGAGTCCACGGCGGCCTCAGGCGTCGAAGAGGCGTAGCTGGGGCGTCGGCTCGGACTCCATGCCGACGCGGTAGCCACCGGTGAAGCAGGCGTGGCAGAAGTTGGCCGGATCGGAGCCGGTCGCCTTCAGCATGCCGTCGAGCGAGAGATAGCCGAGCGAATCGGCCCCCAGGTAGCGGCAGATCTCCTCCACCGAGTGGCTGGAGCCGATCAGCTCCTTGCGGGTCGGCGTGTCGATGCCGTAGTAGCACGGCCACTGGATCGGCGGCGACGAGATCCGGACGTGGACGGCGCGGGCGCCGGCACCGCGGATCATCCTGACGATCTTGCGGCTGGTCGTCCCCCGCACGATGGAGTCGTCAACCACGACGACCCGGCGGCCTTCCAGCATCTCGCGCATGGGGTTGAGCTTCACCTTCACGCCGAAGTGCCGGATCCCCTGCTTGGGCTCGATGAACGTCCGGCCGACATAGTGATTGCGGATGAGCCCCAGCTCGAACGGCGTCCCCGACTCCTCGGAATAGCCGAGGGCGGCGCTGGTGCCGGAGTCGGGGACCGGGATGACGATGTCGGCCTCGGCCGGGTGCTCGCGCGCCAGCGCCCGCCCCAGCTCCTTGCGGGCGGTGTGCACGTTGCGGCCCCACAGCACCGAATCGGGGCGGGCGAAGTAGACGTACTCGAACACGCACTGCAGCCGCTCGCCGGGCGAAAAGGCGCGGATCGCGCGCAGCCCCTCGTCGCTGATGACGACCAGCTCGCCCGGCTCGACGTCCCGCTCGGGCCGCGCTTCCATCAGGTCGAGCGCGCAGGTCTCGGAGGCCACGATCCAGGACTCGCCCAGCCGGCCGAGCGTGAGCGGCCGGAAGCCGTGGGGATCGCGGACCGCGTAGATCGCCTCCCGGGTGAGGATCAGCAGCGAGTAGGCGCCGGTGACCTGGGCCAGCGCGTGCGGAATCTGCTCCTCGAGCGGTCCCGCCGGCGCCCGGGCGAGCAGGTGCAGGATCACCTCGGTGTCGGAGTTCGACTGGAAGATCGCGCCCTCGCGCTCCATGGCCCGGCGGAGCGCGTCGGCGTTGGTGAGGTTGCCGTTGTGGGCGATCGCGATCGGGCCGCGGCCCGTGCTGGCGGTGATCGGCTGGGCGTTTCGCAGATTCGACGAGCCTGCCGTCGAATAGCGCACGTGGCCGATGGCGCGGTGACCGGGCAGCCGGCGCAAACGCTCCGGGCTGAACACGTCGGCCACCCAGCCCATCGCCTTTTCCAGGTGGAAGGCCTGGCCGTCGGTGGCCGCGATGCCCGCCGACTCCTGGCCGCGATGCTGGAGGGCGTAGAGGCCGAGGTAGGTGACGTTGGCGGCCTCCGGATGGTTCCAGACGCCGAACAGCCCGCACTCGTCGTGGAACTTGTCGTCACGCCAGGTGACGCTCAAAGCCGTTCCTCCACGCGTGCTCGATGCGGTCCAAGCCCACGTCCACGACCGTGTCCGTCCCCACCCGCAGGCGCAGCCGGTCGCCGCCCGTCGTGCCGATCCAGCCCCACGGAATCGCCGACTCCGCCATCAGCGCCTCGAACTCCCGCGCGCGCACCGTCTCCACGCTCACCAGCACGCGCGAGGGGCCCTCGCCGAACAGCACGTGATCGCGGCGCCCGCCCACCGGCAGCACGACCTCGGCCCCCACCGGCGCCCGGCCGGTCACGCAGGCCTCGGCGAGCGCCACCGCGATCCCACCCTCGGCGCAGTCGTGGGCGGCTGTCACCAGGCCCGCCTCGATGGCCGCGCGCACCGCGGCCTGAACCCGCCGCTCCACCTCGAGGTCCAGTGGCGCCAGCCGCCCGGCCAGCTGCCCGTGGCGCGCCCACAGGTACTCCGACCCTCCCAGGCTCACCGCGTCGGGCCCCAGCAAGCCGATGCGGTGCCCGCCGCCCTTGAACCACTGCGTGGCCAGCAGCCCCGCGTCCTCCAGCACCCCCACCACGCCGACGATCGGCGTCGGAAGGATGGCTCGACCGAGAGTCTCATTGTAGAGGGAAACGTTGCCGCCGACTACGGGCAGGCCGAGGCTTCGACACGCCTCGGCGATCCCCTCCACCGCCTCGGCGAGCTGCCAGAGGATGTCGGGGCGCTCGGGCGAGCCGAAGTTCAGGCAGTCGGTCACGCCGAGCGGGCGGCCGCCGGCGCAGGAGACGTTGCGGGCCGCCTCGCAGACCGCCATCGCGGCGCCGCGGCGCGGATCGAGGAACACCTGGCGCCCGTTGCCATCGGTGGCCACGGCGAGGGCGCGCCGCGTCCCCTTCACCCGCAGCACGCTGGCGTCGGAGCCGGGCAGCACGAGCGTGTTGAGGCCGACCTGCTGGTCGTACTGGCGGAACGCCCACTCCTTGGAGGCGAGCGTGGGGGATCCCATCAACGCGATCAGCGCCTCGCCGCAGTCGGCCGGCTCGGGAAGCCCGAGCGGATCGAAGGCGTGGCGGTCGGCGAGCCAGGCGGGCGGGGCGTACGGCTTTTCGTAGCGGGGCGCCTCGGCCAGCGCCTCGACCGGCACCCGGGCCACTTCCTCGCCCCGGTGGCGGACGACGAGTTCGCGCCCGGCGGTGACCTCGCCGATCTTCACCGCGTCGAGCTCCCACCGGGCGAACGCGGCGCGCAGCTCGTCCTCGCGGCCGCGGGCGCCGACCAGGAGCATGCGCTCCTGCGATTCCGAGAGCAGCAACTCGTAGGCCGTCATGCCCTCCTCGCGCTGGGGCACCGCCGACAGCTCGACGTCCATCCCGGTGCCGCTGCGCGCCGGCATCTCCGAGGTGCAGCACGCCAGGCCCGCCGCTCCCATGTCCTGGATGCCGACCACGGCGCCGGTCGCCATCGCCTTCAGGCACGCCTCCAGCAGCAGCTTCTCGGTGAACGGGTCGCCGACCTGCACGGTCGGCCGGCGCTCCTCGGCGTGCTCGTCGAAGGTGGCCGAGGCCATCGTCGCCCCGTGGATGCCGTCGCGGCCGGTCTTGTTGCCGACGTAGAACACCGGGTTGCCGACGCCCTCCGCGCGCGCCCGGAAGATGCGGTCGGAGCGTACGAGGCCCACGCACATGACGTTCACGAGGGGGTTGCCGGCGTACTCGGGCGCGAACGCGATCTCGCCGCCGACCGTGGGACAGCCGAAGCAGTTGCCGTACCACGAGATGCCCGCCACGACGCCGGCGATCAGCCGGCGGGTCCGGGGATCGGAGGGATCGCCGAAGCGCAGCGAGTCCAGCAGGGCGATCGGCCGGGCGCCCATCGTGAAGATATCGCGCAGGATGCCGCCGACGCCGGTGGCGGCGCCCTGGAAGGGCTCGATGAACGACGGGTGGTTGTGGCTCTCGATCTTGAACACGACGGCCCAGCCCTCACCGATGTCGAGCGCGCCGGCGTTCTCGCCGGGACCCTGCAGGACGTGAGGACCGCCCTGGGGCAGCCGCCCGAGGAACACCTTGGAGTGCTTGTAGGCGCAGTGCTCGGACCACAGCGCCGAGAAGAGGCCGAGCTCGGTGTAGGACGGTTCGCGCCCGAGGCGCCGGATGATCCGGTCGTATTCGTCGGCTGTCAGCCCCAGGCCGCGGGCCAGGTCGAGGGTGACCTTCGGCTCAGCGCCCGTCACACCCTCGGCTCGATCTCCGGCTCGCTTCGCCGCGCCGGCCGCGCCTCGGCTCGCACTGCCACTACCGCTTGAGGAACGTGCCGTCCTCGACCAGGCTGCCGAGGAGTGAGTGGAAGATCTGCAGTCCGTCGGTGCCGCCCATCGCGGACTCGGTGGCGCGCTCCGGGTGCGGCATGAGCCCCAGCACGTTGCCGTCCTCGCTCACGATTCCGGCGATGTTCTCGACCGAGCCGTTGGGGTTGGCGGCCCGCGTCACCTGCCCCTCGGCCGTCGCGTAGCGGAACACCACCCGGTTCTGACGGCGCAGGGTCCGCAGGGTCTCGGCATCGGCGTGGTACTTGCCCTCGCCGTGCGAGATGGGCATCGTCAGCACCTGGCCGGGGCGCATCGCCCGCGTGAAGGGCGTCTCGGCGTTCTCCACGAGCAGATGCGTGGACTGGCAGCGGTACTGCAGGCACTCGTTGCGCATCAGCGCCCCCGGCAGCAGGCCGGCCTCGCAGAGGATCTGAAAGCCGTTGCAGGAGCCGAGGACGAGGCCGCCTCCGGCGACGAACGCGGGCAGCACCTCCACCACCGGCGAGCGCCCCGCCACGGCGCCCGCGCGCAGGTAGTCGCCGTACGAGAAGCCCCCCGGCAAGACGATGCAGTCGAGGTCGGCGAGGTGACGGTCCCGATGCCACACGTACTTGACCGGCTGCCGGATCACTTCCGAGATCACGTAGTGGAAGTCGCAGTCGCTCCACGTGCCCGGGAACACGACGACGCCGAATCTCATGGAGTCGAGTCTCTCCTCTCACGGTGCGGGATTCGCGGCGCGACGGCACTTGTCATCTTACCGGACCGCTCCGGGTGGGGCAAGGTGCCCGGCCTCGTCGGCCTCGATCGTGTAGTCCTCGAGGATCGTGTTGGCGAGCAGGCGCGTGCACATCTCGTCGACGCGCGCCCTTGCCCGGGCGGCAGTGGGGGCGTCGACGTCGACCTCGATCAGCTTGCCGACACGCAGCTCGCGCACCTCGTCGAAGCCGAGGCCGGCCAGCGCGCGCTGCACGGCGGCGCCCTGCACGTCGAGGATGCCGGGCTTCAGGCGGACGAGGACGCGGACCTTCACGCGCCGACCAGGCCCGCCCGGCGGAAGACCGCCTCCACGTTGCGCACGTACCAGGCCGGGTCGAAGCACGCCTTCAGCTCGGCGGGCGGCAGCCGCTCGGTCACGGCCGGATCGGCCGCCAGCAGCTCGAGCAGGGGCCGCCGCTCCTTCCACGCGCGCAGGGCGTGCCGCTGGACCAGCTCGTAGGCGACCTGGCGGGCCAGGCCCGACTCGGTGAGCTTGAGCAGCACGCGTTGCGAGTAGATGTTGCCGTGGCTGGCCTCGAGGTTCGCGGCCATCCGGCCCGGGTCGACATCCAGACCCTCGACGATGAACGCGGCCAGATCGAGCATGTAGTCCAGCAGGATCGTGGAGTCGGGCAGGATCACCCGCTCGACCGACGAGTGGCTGATGTCGCGCTCGTGCCACAGCGCAACGTTCTCGACGGCCGCCAGCGCGTTGGTGCGCAGCAGGCGGGCCAGGCCGCAGATGCGCTCGGCCAGCTCGGGATTGCGCTTGTGGGGCATGGCGCTGGAGCCCTTCTGCCCCTCGCCGAACGGCTCCTGCGCCTCCAGCACCTCGGTGCGCTGCAGCCCGCGGACCTCCAGCGCGATCTTCTCCAGGGAGGCGCCCGCGATGGCGAGCGCCGCGCACAGCTCGGCGTGGCGGTCGCGCTGCACGATCTGCGTGGAGACCGGCTCGATGCCCAGGCCGAGGTCGCGGCATACCTCCTCCTCGATCTCGGGCTCCACGTGGGCGAAGTTGCCCACCGCCCCCGACAGCTTGCCGACCGCGATCGCCTCCCGGGCCCGGCGCAGCCGCTCGAGATTGCGCCCGGCCTCCACGTACCAGACCGCGACCTTCAGGCCGAAGGTCGTGGGCTCGGCATGCACGCCGTGCGTGCGCGCGATGGTCAGCGTGTCGCGATAGCGCAGCGCCAGCCCCCGGAGGGCCGCCCGCAGCCGCTCCTGCCCGGCCAGCAGGAGGTCGGTGGCGTCGCGCAGCTGGAGCGCGGTGGCGGTGTCCCAGACGTCGCTGGTGGTGAGGCCGGCGTGGACGAAGCGGGAGTCGGCGCCCAGCTGCTCCTCGAGGCTGGTGAGCAGCGCGATCATCTCGTGCTTGACGCGCTCTTGGATCTCGAGGATGCGGTCGACGTCGACGCGGGCACCCCGGATACGGGCCATGGCCTCGGCAGGGATGCGCCCGCGGCGGGCGTGGGCCTCGCACACCGCCACCTCCACCCGGAGCCACGCCTGGTACTTCGCGGCCTCGCTCCAGATCCTCCCCATCGCCGGCCGCGTGTACCGCTCGATCACGCTCCCACCTTAATGCAAAAGCGCCCCGAGGAAAAGACGCTCTCCCGCGTTGCGACGCCCCGCCGGGTGTGGGCGTCCGGGCCGCGGGGGGTTCGCGCGCGCCGGATGGCTCGCCTGTACGCCGCTGCTTCGCCCAGCGCGGGCCGAGCGCGAGCCCCCCATCCCCCAGCGGGGGCTGGGATCAGATCAAGTCGAATCGTCGGCGGCGCGCTCGGCCTGCGCTGGGCGAAGCGCG
>DASWJN010000202.1:0-5628 GCA_036397135.1 Candidatus Methylomirabilota bacterium | reverse complement strand
CGCGGGCGGCGCGACCACGAGTGCGGCGGGCACCACGCTCGTCATCACGCGGAGGTTGACGCACTCCACCCCCTCGCCCGTCGCGTAGCCGTAGAGCAGACGGTGCCGCTCCTCGAAGGCGGCCCGCCAGCCGGCCAGATCCCCAGCGCCACAGGAGATCTCCAGCTCGTAGTTCTGGCCCGTGTAGCGAAGGTCGGCGCTCCGGGCCACCACCACCTGCCCGAGGGCGTGGCCCTCGTCGAGCAGCGGGCGGAGGCAGCGGGCCTCGAGCGCGCGGAAGCGGTCCTCGACCACCTTGGCGTCCCAGGCATCGAGCCGCGCCCGGTGGGTCTGGACCGCGTCGTAGCGCAGTGGCGAGACGAGGCAGCCCAGCGCCGAGAAGGCGCCCGAGTGCGCGGGCACCACCACCCGGCCGATGCCGCACTCGCGCGCGAGGGCGCCGGCGTGGAGGGGGCCGGCGCCGCCGTAGGCGATGAGCGCGAAGTCGCGGAGGTCGTAGCCGCGCTGGACGGAGACGAGCCGGAGCGCGCGCAGCATGCTCGCGTTGGCCACCTCGACGACGCCGTGGGCGGCCTCCACCAGCGAGAGCCCGAGGCGCCGGGCGATGGGTTCCAGCGCCGCCTCCGCCCGCCCGCGGTCCAGCCGGATGGCGCCGCCGTACACGCGCTCCGGATCGAGGCGGCCGAGGATCAGGTTCGCGTCGCTCACGGTGGGCTCGACGCCTCCCTGGCCGTAGCAGGCGGGCCCGGGCGCCGCGCCCGCGCTGCGCGGGCCGACCTTCAGCGCGCCGGTCGGCTCCACCCGCGCGATGGAGCCGCCGCCCGCGCCGATGGACTCGACGGCGAGCATGGGCAGGCGCACCGGGTACTCGCCCAGCCGGCGCTGCCCCGCGGTCTCGGGGACGCCGCCCGCGATCAGGCAGACGTCGGTCGTCGTCCCGCCCATGTCGAAGGCGAGCGCGCGATCGAGATGGAGCGCGTGCGCCACGTGGGCCGCCGCCGCCACCCCTGCCGCCGGCCCCGACATCGCCATGGCGAGCGGGCGCGCCTTGGCCGCCTCGACCGACATCATGCCGCCGGCCGAGTGGAGCAGATGCAGGGGGCGGCGCCCGGCCGCGGGATCCAGCCGGGCCACGAGGTCGTCCAGGTAGCGCGCCGCCAGCGGCATCACCATCGCGTTGAGCACCGTGGTGCAGGTCCGCTCGTACTCCCGGAACTCGGCGTTGACGTCGCTCGACGCCGAGACGTGGGCGACGCGGCCGCGGAGGGCGCCTGCCACCGCCTGCTCGTGCTCCGGGTTCGCATAGGCGTGGAGCAGGCAGATCGCGACCGCCTCGACGCCTTCCCGCTCGAGGTCGGCGGCGATCGCGGGCAACTCGTCGAGGGCCAGCGGCGCCAGCACCGTGCCGTCGTGCCCGACGCGCTCGCTGATCTCGCGCCGCAGGCGCCGGGGCACGAGCGGCTCGGGCTTGGCCGGCAGGTCCAGCCGGTAGAGATGGGTCCGGTTCTGGCGCGCGATCTCCAGCACGTCGCGGAACCCGCGCGTCGTCACCAGCGCCGTGCGGGCGCCGCGGCGCTCGACGATGGCGTTGGTGACCATGGTCGTGCCGTGGGCCAGCGAGGTCCAGGGCCCCGCCTCCCGGCCGAGGAGGGCCAGGCCGGCGAGCACCCCGTCGGCGGGATTCGCGGGCGTCGTCGGCACCTTGCACGACCACGTGCGTCCGGAGAGGTCGGCGGCGACGAGGTCCGTGAACGTCCCGCCGACGTCCACGCCGATCCGCACGCCACTCATGCGAGCACCATGAAGGCGTCGGCGGGCAGGTGCAATCGCACCGTCTGGCCGGGCGCCAGCGGGACCGGCGCCGGCTCGGTGACGAAGACGAGCACGCGCTGGCCGTCGTCCAGCCGCGCCGTCACCTCGGTCTGGGCGCCCTGGTAGACGAGCCCCTCCACGCGCGCGTCGAGGACGTTGTCGCCGGGCCCGGCCGCCAGCCGCACGCGCTCCGGCCGGATCGCCAGCTCGACATCGGCGCCCGCCGGCCACGCGCCGCCGCCGGCCACGCGAAGGGTGCCGGCCGCCACCGTGACCCGGTCAGCGGCGACGGCATGCCCGCGCAGCACGGTGGAGGCGCCGATGAAATCCGCCACGAACCGCGTGGCCGGGCGTTCGTAGATCTCCCGCGGCGCGCCGAGCTGCTCGATCCGCCCGTGGTTCAGCACGGCGATGCGGTCGGCGAGCCCCAGGGCCTCGGCCTGGTCGTGGGTCACGAAGACGGTGGTGATCCCCACCGAGCGCTGGATGGCGCGCAGCTCGCCGCGCATCTCCTCGCGGAGCTTCTTGTCGAGCGCGGCCAGCGGCTCGTCGAGCAGGAGCACGCGGGGGCGGTAGACGAGCGCGCGGGCCAGGGCCACGCGCTGCTGCATCCCGCCCGACAGCTCGGCCGGGCGCTGCCGGCCGTGGCGGTCCAGCCGCACCAGCTCGAGGGCGTCGCCCACGCGGCGGCCGATCTCCGCCGCCGGCACGCGCCGCTCGCGCAGGCCGAAGGCCACGTTCTCGCGCACCGACAGGTGGGGGAAGAGCGCGTAGGACTGGAAGACGACGCCGAGGCCCCGCAGATGCGCCGGGCGGCCCGTCACGTCCTCGCCGTCGATCAGGATGCGTCCCGCGGTCGGCTCGACGAAGCCCGCGACGAGGTTGAGCGTGGTCGTCTTGCCACACCCGGACGGCCCCAGGAGCGCCAGGAACTCGCCCTCGTGCACCGCCAGATCGAGCCCGTCCACGGCCCGCACGGTGCCGTAGTCGCGCGTGCAGCCCCGCAGCTCCACGACCGGCTTCGTCAATGCCGAAGGAACACCCGACCGAGGTTCAGGTACCGGTCGGCCAGCCCCACCACCAGGAAGGTCGCGACGATGAACAGCGAGGACAGCGCCGCGATCGTGGGGTCCGTGTAGTTCACGACGTAGGTGAACATCGCCACCGGCAGGATCTCGGTGACGCGGTTGGAGATGAAGAGCGAGACGACGAACTCGTTCAGCGAGACCACGACGGCGAAGAGGAGCCCGGCGAAGAGCCCCGGTCGCAGGAGCGGCAGCGTCACGCGGCGGAACACGCGCCACGGCGTGGCGCCGAGGCTGGCGGCCGCCCGCTCCAGCGCCGGGTCGAGGTTGCGCACGCTCACCCACACCGAGCGCACCACGAAGGGCAGCACCAGCGCCACGTGAGCCGCGATGAGGATGCTGCGGCTGCGCAGGAGGCCGAGGGCGGCGGCCAGGATGAGGAAGCCGAGCCCGGCCGCGACCCCGGGGACGACGAGTGGTGAGAGCAGCACGGCCGCCCACACGCTCCGGCCCCGCAGCCGCCCGCGCTCCAGCGCCAGCGCGGCCAGCGTGCCGACGGGCAGCGCCAGCGCCACCGCGCCCCCGGTGACGAGCAGGCTGTTCACCGCCGCCCGCTGGAATTGCGGATAGGTGAGGACGTTCTCGTACCAGCGCAGCGAGAACCCCGCGGGCGGAAACGACAGGATCGCCGTCGGGTTGAACGACACCGCGATGACCACCACGGTCGGCAGGGTCATGAAGGCCAGCAGACCGAGGACGGCGGCGTTCAGGATCACGTCGCGCGGCCCGCCGACAGCCGGCCCACCGCGGTGAGCAGGGCCAGGGTCAGCGCCAGCGCCAGCATGGCGAAGGCCGCCGCGCCGGGCCAGTTGAAGGAATCCAGGCCGAGGTCCTTCACCACGTTGGCGATCATCTTCACCTTGCCGCCGCCCAGCAGCTCGGGGGTGGGGAACGCGGACAGCGTCCACGCGAACACGATGAGGCCGCCGGAGACGATGCCCGGCATCGACAGCGGCAGCGTGACCCGCCAGAACACCCGGAACGGGCGGGCGCCGAGGCTGGCCGCCGCCCGCTCGTACACGGGATCGACGTGGCTGAGGGCGGCGGCCAGGATGAGGATCATGGTCGGCATGGAGAAGTGGACGAGGCCGACGAGGACCCCCCGCTCGGTGAACAGCATCGGCACCGGCCACGTCACCACGGTGTTGCCGAGCACGAGCACCCAGGCGTAGGTGCGCACGATCGCGCCCGTGAAGAACGGGGCGAGGGTGAGGACGAGCAGGGCCGAGCGCACCCGGCGCGACGGCGTGCGCGCCAGCACGTAGGCCACCGGGTAGGCGCCCACGAGCGTCAGCACGGTGGTCAGGGCGCTCAGGACCACGGTGTCCCGGACGGCGCCGAGGTACTGGGGGGCCAGCACGCCGCGGAAGTTGGCGAGCGTGAGGCCCCCCGTCTGGAGCGAGCCGGGGATGAACTCCAGCAGGCTCCACCGGAACAGCGCGGCGAGGGCCGCCGCGAAGACGGCGAGCACCACGACCGCCGGGACCAGCAGCAGCTTCACTTCTTGACGATGTTCGCCGTGAACCACTCCCGCCAGCCGGGCAGGTTCCTGGCCCGGGCGTCGTCGTTCATGATGTAGCCGCGCTGCTTCCACTCCGCCGTGCTCACGAAGATGCCGGGCTGCCCCTTGAGGTTGGCCGGCACCGTGGCGCCCAGGTTGACCGGCCCCGCCCGCAGCGCCTTGACCAGCCCGGTCTGGATCTCCTTCGACAGCGCGAAGTTGATGAACTGGTGCGCCGCGTCCGCCCGCTTGGTCCCCGCCATCACGGCCATCGTGTCGATGCCCACGATGCCGGGGTAGTCCGCCGGCTGCACGAGCTTGACCGGGATGCCCTGCTCCTGGAGATGGTACGCGTTGACGGAGAGCATCACCTGCACCGGTCCCTGGCCCGTCTTCATGAGGTCCTGGCTCTGCGCGTCCGTCGAGTAGAAGGCCGCCACCGAGTCCTTGAGCTGCCTGAGCCTGGCCTCGCCCTTCTGCCAGTTGACCTCGTCGCCGCCCTCCATCAGGGCCGCGATGGTGATGATGTGCGAGGGGTCGAAGTCCGGCATGGCGATCTTGCCCTTGAGCGAGGGCTTCCAGAGATCCGACCACCTCGTGATCTCCTCCTTCACGAGGTCGGGCCGGTAGACGACCGTGTAGACGTAGGCCCACACGCCCAGGTGGAAGTCGCTCCGGAACGCCTCCTTGGCGATCTCCCGGGCGTTGGGGAGCTTGGCCATGTCGAGCTTCTCGTAGAGGCCGTCGGAGATGTACAGGCGCGCCACGTGGGTGGTGGTGAAGTTCAGGTCCACCAGCGGGTTGCCCTTGGCCACCCGGGCCTTGGCCAGCCGGTCGATGGTGCCGCCGACCTCGTACTCGACCGGGATGCCGGTCTTCGCGGTGAACGCCTTGCCGATCACGGACTCCACCGTGTTCTTCCAGTTGCCGCCCCAGATGCTGACGACGAGCGCGTTCTGGGCGCGCGCGGGCGGGACGAGCGGCAGCACGAGCAGCGCGACGAGCACGGCGACGAGAATGCGTGAGCGCATGGCGGTCCTCCTCAGGGGATCGTGAGCCGGCCTCCGAGCATCCGCACTGTGCGCGAGGGTGCCGGGGCTGTCAAGCGAAGCGCTAGCGACGGTCAGACTGGGCCCCGCGATCAGCTGGATCAGTGCCCCAGGCGGCGGGGGATCATGGGCTCCACCCCGATCCCGAACCAGCGATACGCGTAGCGGCGCAGGGCGCCGC
>DASWJN010000201.1:0-20856 GCA_036397135.1 Candidatus Methylomirabilota bacterium | reverse complement strand
CCCCGACGCTCGTCGCGCTCCGGCGGAGCCGGAGCGCTCCTCGATCACCGGCGCGGGCCGCGAGATGGCCCCCTCTCGGAGCAATCCCCCCGACGCTCGTCGCGCTCCGGCGGAGCCGGAGCGCCCCTGTCGCGGCGCGGCGCGGTCACCGCCGCTTCGGCGCCAGCCGTCGCTGGTGAGACGGCAGGATGCCCAGTTCCTCCCGGTACTTCGCCACGGTCCGCCGGGCGATGGTGAGGCCGCGGCCCTTGAGGATCTGGGCCACTTCCTGGTCGGACAGGGGCTTGGCCGGATCCTCGTTGGCCAGCAGATCCTGGATCATCTTCTTGACCGAGACCGACGACACCATCTCGCCGTCGCCCGACGCGATCCCGCTGTGGAAGAAGAACTTCAGCTCGAACAACCCCTGCGGTGTCTCGACGTACTTGT
Organism: Candidatus Methylomirabilota bacterium; assembly: GCA_036397135.1. Classification (GTDB taxonomy): domain Bacteria; phylum Methylomirabilota; class Methylomirabilia; order Rokubacteriales; family CSP1-6; genus AR5. The sequence continues at coordinate 20,427 of DASWJN010000201.1, read as the reverse complement.
TCGTGGTCACCCGACTGATCGTCGACTCGTGCATCCCGATGTCCTCGCCGACGTCACGCAGGGACAGCGGGCGCAGGCACGGCAGGCCCTTGTCGAGGAAGTCGCGCTGGAACTTCACGATCGACTGCGTCACCTTGCGCAGCGTGCGCTGCCGCTGGTCGACCGACTTGATCAGCCACACCGCCGACCGCAGCTTCTGCTCGACGTACGCGCGGGCCTCGTCGCCGGAGTTGCGCAGCAGCGACCGGTACAGCGAGTTGACCCGCAGGCGCGGGATGCCGTCCTCGTTGAGGACGACCACGTACTCGGTGCCCATCTTGTGCACGACGACGTCGGGGGCGATGTAGCGCGAGTCCCCGCCCCCGAACCGGCGGCCCGGCTTGGGCTCCAGCCCCATGATCTCCTCGACCGACTCCATGATGCGGTCGAGCGGCAGCTTCAGCGCGCGGGCGATGTCCGGGTAGCGGCGGCGGCTCAGCTCGTCGAAGTGGTCCTCGATGATCTCCACCGACACCGGGTCGGGGTTGGGATCGCTCTTGAGCTGGATGAGCAGGCACTCCTGGATCGAGCGGGCGGCCACCCCGGGCGGATCGAACGCCTGCACGAGCGCCAGCACCTTCTCCACCTGCTCCACCGTCGTCTCGCAGCGCTGGGCGATCTCGGCGAGCTCGGCCCGCAGGTAGCCGTCCTCGTCGAGGTTGCCGATGATCTCGTTGCCGATGCGCCGCGCCAGGGGGTCCTCGACGGTGAAGCGCAGCTGCTCGTCGAGATGGTCGGTGAGCGAATTGACCGAGCGCACGATGTTCTCGAACGGCAGCTCCTCGCGGTCCTCCTGGGCGACCAGCGAGCGTTCCTCGTTGTGGTCGTCGAACATCACCGCCGTGAGGTCGAACGGCAGGTCGTCGGTCTGGCGCTCGGTGGTCGGCGCCGGCTCCACCGGGGCCGGTTCCACCGGCGTCGGCGCCGGCGCGTCGGGGGTGGCCGCCGCCGGCTCCGGCCCATCGGCCGTCTCCGGCGCCACCTCCTCCAGGAGCGGATTCTCGAGCAGTTCCTTCTGCACGACCTCCTGCAGCTCCAGCGTGGATAGCTGGAGCAGCTGGATGGCCTGCTGGAGCAGCGGGGTCATGACGACCCGCTGGCTCTGCCGAAGTGAGAGGCGCGCTTCCATGGCCATGGTGACGTCTCGTCTCGTAAGCCGCCCTAGAGGGCGAACTTCTCCCCGAGATAGATTTCCCGGGCAATCGGATTATGGGCGATTTCGCTGACGGTGCCCGAAACGAGGATCTTGCCGGCGTAGAGGATGTAGGCGCGGTCGGTGATCGCCAGCGTCTCCCGCACGTTGTGGTCGGTGATCAGGATGCCGATGCCCCGATCGCGCAGCCGCGCGATGATCTCCTGGATGTCGGTGATGGCGATCGGATCGATGCCGGTGAACGGCTCGTCGAGGAGCAGGTAGCGCGGCGACGTGACCAGCGCCCGCGTGATCTCCAGGCGCCGGCGCTCGCCGCCCGACAGCGTGGAGGCCGGATAGGGCGCCAGCGCCGTGAGGTCCAGCTCGGCCAGCAAATCACGCGCCCGCTGCCGCCGCTCGACGGCGTCCAGGTCGAGCGATTCCAGGATGGCCATGATGTTCTCCTCGACCGTCAGCTTCCGGAAGACGGATGATTCCTGCGGGAGATAGCCAACGCCCATCCGGCAGCGCTGGTACATCGGCAACGACGTGATCTCGCGTCCTTCCAAGAAGATACGTCCGCCCTCGGTCGGCAGCAAGCCGACGATCATGTAGAACGACGTCGTCTTGCCGGCCCCGTTGGGTCCCAGCAACCCCACGACCTCGCCCCGCTGGATGTCCAGCGACACATTGTCCACGACTTTGCGGTGCTTGAACCACTTCTGGAGCCCCTGAGCCACCAGGCCTTCCATCGTCAGTTCGCGCAGCGCGGGGCCGGCGCCGTGGCCGTCGCCACGCCGTCCTTCCTGGCCTCGCGCGGATAGAAGATCGCCTTCACGCGCTCCTGGGTGCCGGCCTCCACGACCGAGCGGTCCTGGGCGAGATAGATCACGATGGTCTCACCGCTGACGACGTTGTCCTCCTGCCACACGCGCGCGTTGCCGGTCAGCACTACGCGCTGCTCGAGGTCGTGGTACTCGGCGCGGCGCGCGGTGCCGGTGCGGCAGTCCCGCGTGATGATGCGGACGTTGCCCGTCGACACGGTGCGGAGGATCCGGTCGCCCTTCTCGTCCAGGTAGACCTCCATGCGGTCGGCGTACTGCACCGAGTTGTTCTGGCGGGCCACGACGTTGCCCGTGAAGATCACCAGGCTCTCCTTGCCGAAGCGCTCCATCTTGTCGGAGTCCACCGTGACCGGCTGGCTTCCGGTGGTCCCGGTGGCCGGCCGCGCCGCCGGGCCGGGCGCCCGGGACTGGGCCCCGGCCGCGGTCACCACCCCGAGCAGGATGGCCGCCACCGCGACCACTCCCCTCACGGCGTCCCGCCCGTCACGAACACCGCCCGCACGGGCCCTTTGATCGTCGTCGCCTCGTCGGCCATCCGCACGTCCATGCCGCTGCCTCGCACGACCGAGCCCCGGCGCGTGATGGTCACCGGCGCGTCCGTCCACAGGCGCTTGCCGGCGGCATCCCAGCGAAGCACCGTGGTCTCCAACCGCAATCCGTCGTCCGCGGTCACGACCACGTCACGCCGCACTTCCACGTTGTTGGTCGTCCGGTCGAGGTCGCCCTCCTCGCCGAGGATCGTCCACGTCCGCTCGCGCTGGTAGATGTGGGCGACCGGCTTGCGCAGCCGGGTCCGGCCGGCCTGCTCGAACATCAAGGCCTGCTCGGCCTTGAGGCGCCACCGCACGCCCCTGCCCTCTTCCTCGAGGTCGACTTCCTTGATCTCCAGGTCGGCTTGGGTCGGCGACGGCCCGCGCGACTCGACGCGCGCGGCGCGGCTGCGGACGACGAGCGTGACGGTCACCGCGATGACGAACACGGTGACGACCACCAGGATGACGCGCGCCAAGTTACGCATGAGAGCCGCTGTGCAATTTCGATACCAGCCTACCACGGCACTCCGAGACCCAAAAGGGAAAACGTCCCACGTGATGCACGAGACGAGGGGCGTTAGACGATCTTGGCTCGCAAGATGTCGTGCAGGTGGATGACGCCGCGCGGCCGCCGGGTGTCGTCGACGACGACCAGGGTCGTGATCGTCCCCTCCATGACCTCGAGCGCCTTGGCGGCGAGGTCGTCGGCGCCGATGGTCATGGGGGTGCGGGAGGCGACGTCGATGGCGTGCAGCCCGTCGAATCCGACGCCGCGCAGGTGCAGGCGTCGGAGATCACCGTCGGTGATCACCCCCACGAGCCGCCCCTGCGCATCCACCACCGTGGTCATGCCGCAGGCGTGCGGCGCCTCGCCGGCGGCAGTGGAGCGCGCGCGCGGCCGCGACATCTCCTCGACCGCGCTGGGCAGCGAGGCGTCCTCGGTGACCGTCGGTATCGTGTCGCCCCCGTGCATGAGATCGGCCACGCGGAACAGGGCGCGCCAGCCGAGCATGCCGCCCGGATGGAGCGCGGCGTAGTCCTCGGGCCGCAGGCCGCGCAGATCGAGCAGCGCCATGGCCAGGGCGTCGCCCATGGCGAGGGCGGCCGTCGTGGAGGCCGTGGGCGCCAGGTTCATGGGGCACGCCTCCTCGGCCACGCTGACGTCGAGCACCACCTCGCACTGGGTCGCCAGCGTCGACTTCGGATTGCCGGTGAGCAGGACGATCGGCACGCCGAGTCGCTTGAGCGCGGGCAGGATCGTCAGCATCTCGTCGGTCTCGCCCGAGTTCGACAGGGCCACCACCACGTCGTTGCGGGCGACCATGCCCAGGTCGCCGTGGGCGCCCTCGGCCGGGTGCAGGAAGTAGGCGGGTGTGCCGGTCGCGGCCAGGGTGGCGGCGATCTTGCCGCCGACGTGGCCGGACTTGCCTATCCCGGTGACGATGACGCGGCCGCCACAACGGTGGAGCACCTCCACCGCCCGCTCGAACCGCTCGTCGAGCCTGGGCACGAGCGCGAGGATCGCCTCGGCCTCGATCTGCAGCACGCGCTCGGCGAGGCGGCGGGCGTCGCGGCGCGGGACGGCGCTCATGCGTGCCCCAGGCCGGCGCGGATCGCCAGGAGCTGGTCGAGCAGCTTCGGCAGGTCGTCGATGCGCAGCATGTTCGGCCCGTCCGACAGCGGGCGCCCGTCGGGCAGCGTGCGGTCGGGATCCTCGTGCATCTCCATGAACAGCGCGTCGATCCCGAAGGCCACCGCCGCCCGCGCCAGGCCCTGCACGTAGCGCCGCTCGCCGCCCGAGCGGTCGCCGGCGCCGCCCGGCAGCTGCACCGAGTGCGTGGCGTCGAACACGACCGGGTACCCGAGCTCGCGCATGATGGCCAGGCCACGCAGATCCACGACGAGGTTGTTGTAGCCGAAGGACGCCCCGCGCTCGGTCAGCAGGATGGCCTCGTTGCCCTTGGACAGGATCTTGTCGACGACGTTGCGCATGTCGCGGGGCGCCACGAACTGCCCCTTCTTGACGTTCACGGGCTTGCCGGTGGCGGCGGCGGCCAGGATGAGGTCGGTCTGCCGGCAGAGGAAGGCCGGGATCTGGAGCACGTCCAGCACCTCGGCGGCCGGATCCACCTCGCTCACCTGGTGGATGTCCGAGAGCACCGGCACGCCCAGCGTGTCCCGGACCTTTCTCAAGATTCGCAGGCCCTCGACCAGCCCCGGCCCGCGGTAGCTGTTGACCGAGGAGCGGTTGGCCTTGTCGTAGGACGACTTGTAGACGAACGGCACCCGGCGCTCGGTCGCGATGGCGGTGAGCCGCTCGGCGGTCATCAGCGCGTGCGTCTCGCTCTCGATGGCGCACGGCCCGCCGATGAGCACGAGCGGGCGGCCGCCCCCGATCGTGACGCCGGGCGCGACCGGCACCTCGCGGGGGACGGTCATCGCCGCTCGCCGTGCTCGAGGGCGGCCTGCACGAAGCCGGCGAAGAGGGGGTGCGGGTCCCACGGGCGGGAGCGGAACTCGGGATGGAACTGGCCGGCCACGAAGTAGGGATGGTCGGGCAGCTCGATGATCTCGACGAGCTGCTTCTCGGCCCAGATCCCCGAGATCGCCAGGCCGTGCTTCTCGAGGTTCTTCAGGTACTCGTTGTTGACTTCGTAGCGATGGCGGTGGCGCTCCTGGATGATCCCTTGCCCGTAGAGCCGTGAGGCACGGGAGCCCTCGGTCAGCAGGATCGGGTACAGCCCCAGCCGCATGGTGCCGCCCTTGTCGGACAGGGTGCGCTGCTCGGGCAGCAGGTCGATGACGAGGTGGGGGGCGTCCGGCGCGAACTCCGAGGAGTTGGCGCCGCCGAGGCCGCACACGTGGCGGGCGTACTCGATCACGGCGCACTGCATGCCGAGGCAGATGCCGAAGTACGGCACGCCCTCCTCGCGCGCGTAGCGCACCGCCTCGATCTTGCCCTCGATGCCGCGGTCGCCGAAGCCGCCTGGCACCAGGATGCCGTGGACGTCGCGGAAGTGGGCGGCGGCGCCGTCGCGCTCGATGTGCTCGGCGTCCACCCAGGCCACCTCGACCCGCGCGTCGTTGGCGATGCCGCCGTGGGCCAGCGCCTCGATGAGGCTCTTGTAGGAGTCCTTGAGCTCGACGTACTTGCCGACGACCGCGACCCGGGTGGTCGTCCGCGGCGACTTCACCCGGCGGACCACGTCCTCCCAGCGCGAGAGGTCGATCGGGCGCGCCTCCAGCCCCAGCAGCTTGACGACGATCTCGTCGAGTCCCTCCCGGTGGAAGACCAGCGGGACCTCGTACACCGTCTCCACGTCCTTGGCGGTGATCACCGCCTCCTCCTCGACGTCGCAGAAGAGCGCGATCTTCGACTTGATGCCCGGCGGCAGGTAGCGGTCGGTGCGGCACAACAAGATATCGGGCTGGATTCCTATGGCTCTCAGCTCTTTGACCGAATGTTGAGTGGCTTTCGTTTTCAGCTCGGCGGCCGCCTGCATGAAGGGCACCAGGGTCAGGTGCACGTACAGGACGTTGTCCTTGCCGACGTCCTTCTTGAGCTGGCGGATGGCCTCCAGGAACGGCAGGCTCTCGATGTCGCCCACGGTGCCGCCCACCTCGACGATGACGATGTCGGTGTCGCGCGCCACCCGGCGCACCGCCGCCTTGATCTCGTCGGTGATGTGGGGGATGACCTGCACCGTCCGCCCCAGGTAGTCGCCCCGGCGCTCCTTCTGGATGACCGAGAAGTACACCTTGCCGGTGGTGATGTTGTGGTCGCGCGTCGCCCGGACCGAGGTGAACCGCTCGTAGTGGCCGAGGTCGAGGTCGGTCTCGCCGCCGTCGTCGGTGACGAAGACCTCGCCATGCTGGTAGGGGCTCATCGTGCCCGCGTCGACGTTGATGTAGGGATCCATCTTCTGCAGCGCCACGCGGTAGCCACGCCCCTCCAGCAGCGCGCCCATCGAGGCCGCCGCCAGCCCCTTGCCCAGCGAGGACACGACGCCGCCGGTCACGAAGATGAATTTCGGGCCCAAGTCATCCCTCCCTTTCTGTCCGCTTCGCGAGCCACGTCTTAACGTAGTCCATTTCGTCCTGCCGCTCCCGGATTTCCCCGTCCACGCGGGCGTCGCGCAGCGCGCCGAGGACGGCGGCGACCTCCGGGCCTCGCGCCATGCCGAGGCCGAGCAGGTCGTCGCCGCCGAGCAGGGGCCGGGCGGCCGCCTCGGCCCCGAGCGCCCGCTCCAGCCGCACGCGCGTGACGGCATCGCCGGAGAGCCGGAGCCAGGCCAGCGCGGTCGCCCCCGACTGCCGCACCGCGCGGGCCGCCTCGCTCGGTCGGCGTGCGGAGGCCAGCCGCTCGCCGAGCACGGGCCCCCGCTCGAGCGCCTCGCGCACACGGTCCAACGGCGCCCCCGCGAGCCCGAGGCCGCCCAGCACCGCGGCGGCGACGTCGCGCCCCTGCCCCGCGGCGAGCGCGGCGGCGAGCACCTCGACGGCCGGCGCCGCCACCGCGTGGGCGCGTGCCCATTGCAGCGCGCCCGGCACTTCCTCGAGCCACGTCACGGTCGCGCGGGTGGCGCGGTGGCGCGACGCCAGCAGGCGGAAGGCGCCCGCCCGGGCCAGCGCGGCCAGCGCCGGTCCCGGCGCCTCGTCGTCGAGAATCCGCTCCAGCTCGGCGACGATCCGCGCCGGGGAGAGCGTCGGGTAGGGCGCCAGCTCGAGGGCCAGCGTGCGGCAGCGCGCGGTCCAGGCGTCCAGGACGAACCCCAGGCGGGCGGCGTAGCGGGCCGCCCGGAAGATCCGCGTGGGATCCTCCACGAACGACAGCGGGTGCAGGACGCGCAGGCGCCGCCGCGCCCCGTCGGCGGCGCCGCCGACGGGGTCGAGCAACCCGTACGCCGGCGACGCCAGCTCGACCGCCATGGCGTTGACGGTGAAGTCGCGCCGCCTGAGGTCCTGGGCGATCGAGGCCGGCATCACCCGCGGCAGCGCCCCGGCGCGCTCGTAGCGCTCGGAGCGGGCCGTGACGACGTCGACGCGCCGCCCGCCGGGCAGCGTCACCGACGCGGTGAGAAAGCGCTCGTGCTCCACCAGCGTGCCGCCGAGAGCATCGGCCAGCGCCCGCGCGACCTGCCGCGCGTCGCCCTCCACCACGACGTCCAGGTCGTGGCGGGCGGCGGCCCGTCCCAGCCACGCATCCCGCACGAGCCCGCCGACCGCGAACGCGCGCGCTCCCTGCGCCGCGGCCAGGCGGCCGGCCTCGGCGAGCAGCGCGCGGCTCTCCGCGTCCAGCCATCGCTCGAAGCGCGCCCGCATCGAGATGACCGCGGGCGGCGGCGCCCGCCGGACGACGCCGAGCGGGGTGCGGCCGCGGAGGACGACCACCGCCGGCGCCCCGGCCGCCAGGTGCCGGCGGACGATGATCTCCGAATCCCGGGCGCCGGTCACGGGCAGCGGGCGCGCCAGCCGGCGCAGCGGCAGGCCTCCGAGACCCAGCGCGTCGGCGCGCGCCGCATCCTCGCGCAGCACCCAGCGCCCGTCCCCGGCGGCCAGCACGTCGGCCTCCCGGCGGCGGGCCAGGCGCGCGGCGTCGGCCGCGGTCAGCCCCGGCGGCGCCGGCAGGACGGCGCCATCCACGAGGTCGGCGGCGACCGGGCTCACCTGCGGGTAGGCGTGCGCGCGCCGCGCCATCAGCGGGCCCTCGCCCGCGGGTGGTGGTCGAGGTACATCCGCCTGATGGCCGCCGAGGGCAGATGCGTGTAGATCTGCGTGGTCGAGATGTCGGCGTGGCCGAGCATCGCCTGGACCGAGCGCAGATCGGCCCCACCCTCCAGCAGATGGCTGGCGAACGAGTGGCGGAGCATGTGGGGCGACACGCGCCGCCGCAGGCCGGCCGCCGCCGCCGCCCGCCGCACCAGCGTCCACAGCGACTGCCGCGAGAGCGGTCCGCCGCGGGGGTTGACGAAGAGCCGGCCCGAGTCGCGCCGGCGGGCGTCGCGCGGGCGGACGTCGCGCAGGTAGCGCCGGACCCACTCGAGCGCCTCGGCCCCGACCGGGACCAGCCGCTGGCGGCTGCCCTTGCCGGTGCAGATCACGTAGCCGGCGGTGAGGTTGACGTCCTCCACCCGCAGGCCCAGGCACTCGGAGGCGCGCATCCCGGTCGCGTAGAGCAGCTCCAGCACGGCGCGGTCGCGCACCCCCGCGGGGCGGCGCGGATCGGGCGCCTCCACGAGCGCCGTCGCCGACTCCAGCGAGAGCGCGCGCGGCAGCGGGCGGGACGCGCGCGGCGCGTCCAGGTGCTCGGTGGGGTCGCGGGGGGTCTCGCCCTCACGTACCAGGTGGCGATAGAAGCCACGCACGGCCGACAGGCGCCGGGCCACGCTGGCGGGGGCGAGGCCCCGCGCCCGCAACCGCTCGAGCCAGCTCACGACGTCGTCGGGCGCCGCCGCGGCCGGCTCCAGGCGGTGTGCGCGGAGGAAGCTCAGGAAGTCGTCGAGGTCACGCCGGTAGGCCGCGAGAGTATTTCGAGACGCTCCGCGCTCGCTGCGGAGAGCCCCGAGATACTCGGCGACCGCCGTCATCGGCGGCGCCGGGTCCTCGGGAGCGAGGCCCGCGGGCGTGGAGCCGACCGCGCGGGATGCCTGGAGTGCACGCCGGATTATATCAGCGCGCTCGGCGCCGCGGCAACATCCCCCACAGCGTCACGCGCTCGGGCGAGCCGAGCAGCGCGCTCGTCACCAGGAAGAGCGCTGCACCGCCGCCGATCGTCAGCGTGAGCCAGGTCACCAGCCGCCCGGTCGTCGTCAGCGCCAGCGCCGGCGCGCCGGCGAGCGACAGGGCGCACCAGGCCGCCAGGGGGACGCAGGCGAGCCCCGTCCGAGCGACGGAGCGCAGCAGCGCGCGCCCGCCGAGCGGGCCGAAGCGGCGCCGGGCCGCCCACAGCAGACCGCCGAGGTTCACGTAGGCGCCCAGCGAGGAAGCGGCGGCGAGGCCGGCGTGGCCCATCGGCCCCATGAGCGCCACCGCCGCCACCACGTTGGCGGCGATCGCGAGCATGCCGAGCCGGACCGCCGTCCCCGGCGCCGAGACCGCGTAGAACGTCTGGGCCGTGATGCGGGCCCCGGCGAAGCCGGCGAGCCCGACGGCGTACCACACCAGGGCGGCGGCGGTGGCCTCGGTATCGGCCGGGCCGAAGCGCCCGCGCTCGAAGAGCACGCGCGTGATCGGCGTGCTGAGCAAGATCAGCCCCACCGTGGCCGGCACCGAGACGTAGGCGGCCAGCCGCAACGCGAAGCTCAGGGTGGCCGCCACCCCCCGCGTGTCTCCGGCGGCGGCCTGGCGCGACATGGCCGGCAGCGACGCCGAGGCCAGGGCGATCCCGAAGATCCCGAGCGGGAATTCCATCACCCGGTCGGCGTAGTAGAGGAACGAGATCGAGCCGGCCGGGAGCAGCGAGGCCAGCAGCGTGTTCACGAACACCATCACCTGCACGGCCGCCAGGCCGAAGACGGCCGGCAGCAGCAGGCGCGCCACCCGGCCGAGGGCGGGATGGCGCAGCGCGCTGGACGGGGTGACGAGCAGGCCGAGCCGGCGCAGGCTGGGCAGCTGCACGAGCAGCTGACCGACGCCGCCGGCGAGCACGCCCAGCGCCAGCGCGAGGATGGGCGGATCGACGCGGCCGGCCAGCGCCAGCACGGCGGCGATCATCCCGACGTTGAGGACGGCAGGGCCGAGGGCGGCCGCGAAGAAGCGCCCCTGCGCGTTCAGGATCCCCATCGCCAGGGCGGCGAGGCCGACCAGCACCAGGTAGGGGAACATCACCCGCGTCAGGAGCGCCGCCAGCGCGTGCTGGCCGGGATCGCTCGCAAGACCGGGCGCGATGACGGCCACCAGCCATGGCGCCGCGCCGATGCCGGCCACCGTGGTGAGGCCGAGGACCAGCAGGGCCCCGGCCAGCACCGCCCGCAGCATCCGGACCAGCTCGTCGCGCGGCCGGTTCACCGCGTATTCCGTGAAGACGGGGATGACCGCGGTCGAGAGGGCGCCCTCCGCGAGCAGCCGGCGCAGGATGTTGGGGATGCGGAAGGCGACGAGGAAGGCGTCGGTGACCGGGCCGGCGCCAAAGACGAGGGCCACGACCATGTCGCGCACGAAGCCGAGGATCCGGCTGGCCAGGGTGGCGGCGCCGATGGCGCCGAGCGCGCCCACGACCTGCCGCTCGGAGGACGTCACCTTGAAAACACCCCGTCCGTCGTGCATGATGCACGACGGTTCACCGCGCGCCCGCCGCGCGCGGCCGCTCCAGTCCAGGTCTTCCGAGGAGGAGTCACCGAGTGGCAAACACGAAGTCGGCCATCAAGCGGATGCGGCAGAACGAGCGCCGGCGCCTGCGCAATCGTACCGTGCGCTCGAAGGTCCGCACGGCCCTCAAGGTGGCGCGCACGATCCAGGGTCCCGAGCGGCCGGCGACCATCGCCGAGGCGATCCGCACCCTCGACAAGGCGGTCACCAAGGGCGTCATTCACCGCAACACCGCTGCCCGCAAGAAGTCCGCGCTCGCCCGCCGTCTGGCCGCCGCCCCGTAGCGCGTTCCCGGGGGCCTCGACTCACCGGTCGCAGGCCGCCGGCTCCGCCGGCTCGCGCTCACCGCGGGCGACGGCGCCCAGCAGATCGGCCGCGGTGTCGGCCAGGCACGCGCCGGCGTGGGGGCCGTAGAGGGTGGTGCAGCTCACGTACGATGGGCGCGCATAGTCGGCCGCGGTCGTGAAGTAGCCGAGATAATCGTTGGACAGGCCTGCCACCAGCGCGTGCCGCAGGTGCGCGCCGGCCGCCCGCTTGATCCCCTGTCCCAGCGCCGTCTGGAGCTCGCCCGGGACGGTCACCCACCCCACGTCGCCGACGGCGACGGCGGTGAGCGTGGCCTCGCGCGGCAAGACGCCGCCCAGCGGCAGCGCGAGTGCTGCCGGGGCCCAGCCGCGCAGACAGTTTCGCGCCGGCAGCCACGGCGACGGCAGCGCCGCCGTTCGCGTGCCGACGCGCAGCGTGGGACGCGCCACCGGGACGGCCTGCGCCCAGGCGGCCTGAGCCGCCGCCGCCAGGGCGGCGCCGAGATCGGCGGTGGCGCGCTCGCCGTGCCGGGCCGGACTGACGTCGGCCACCGCCCCGTTGACGAACAGCGCGGGGACGCCCAGCGCGCGCTCCAGCCGGAGGGAGGCCTCCCCCATGACGTCGCCGGACAGGCGCCGGTTGCGCGGGCCGAGCGTCGTGCCGTGGATCGCATAGTTCCACACCACGGCGACCGGCTGGTGGCCAGCGTCGGTCACCTTGAGAATGCTCAGCCCAAAATCGAGCGCCTGGTCGAGACGGCTCTTGACCACGTTCGGCACGGCCACGCTCGCCGCCGACACCCGGGCCGGGCGCCGGTTCGCGTCGGCCTCGCGGACGGCGGTCACGACCGATTCGAGCAGGGCCTCGCGCACGACGGGGTCCAGGCGGTCGAGGGCGAGCCAGCCCAGCAGCGCCGAGTCGACGTACGCGCCGGGGCCCGAGTGCGTATGCGAGGCTGACACGATGAGGATCGCCGGGGACACGCCGGCGTCCGCCAGCCGCCGTTGCACGTCGGCGACGAAGGTCCCGTCCACCGCCAGCAAGTCGGCGGCGACCCACGCCACGCGGCGGCCCGCCGACTCCAGCACCAGTGCGCGTGCCGCCAGCGGGTCGCGCTCCCCCACCGAGGGCTCCAGCCAGAACGCGTGCGGGTGGCGGCCGAGGACGTCGGGGATGAGCAGCCGCCGCGCGAGCGCGCCGTAGCCGGCGAGCGGGGCTCCCGCCGGCACCCGGAGCGTCACGCGCGCGGCCCCGGCCTGAAGGCACTCGGGGCACGGCTGGGCACCGGCGGGACCGGCGACGAGCACGACCAGCAGAGCGAGCGCGAGCCGAAGCGGCCGCCTCACCTCGCCCCGCACAACTCGGCCACCAGCGCGGTCAGCTCCGCCTCGGGCACGCCCCCCGACTTGCAGCGCCACTCGGCCTGCCAGCACCGCGCGAGATGCCGTGGAAGCTCGGCGCCGCTCTCGCCCGCCACCCGCGCCATGATCGCCTGGACCACGGGGGCCGGCACCGGCCGCACCGAGCGGGCGATCTGATCGGCCGACTGACCGGCGGCGGCGAGCTCGCGCACGGTCAGCGACACCCGGACGCTGCGGGTCAGCACGCTGAGCAGCAGCATCGGCTCCTCGGTGGCGAGCAGGCGATCGAGCAGCGGCAGCGCCTGGGCCAGATCGTGCCGTTCCACCGCGCGCGTCAGCTCGAAAACGTCCTTGACGGCGTGCTCGCCGACGACCGCGCTGACCTCGCCCTCGCCGACCCGACGGTTGTCGGCCCCGCCCGCCAGCGCCGCCTTGCGCACCTCGCCGAGCAACCGGGCGCCGTCCTCGCCCACCCACTGCACGAGCAGCCGCGCCGCCCCCTCGGTGACCGTGAGCCCTTCGGCCGCGGCCCGCTGCCGCAGCCACTCCTGAAGCCCGCGCCCCTTGCGCAGCGGCAGGGCCACGATCGCGGCGCCCGGCAGCGCGCTCAGCAGCCAGTGGTCGGCCCGCCGCTCGCGTGACGCCGCCAGGGCCTCGGAGGCGAAGAGCGCCAGGCAGGTCGCGGGATTGGGATCCCGCGCGTAGGCGGTGAGCATCTCGGTGCCCTTGGCGGCCAGCGCCTGGGCGCGCCGGACGACGACCAGCCGCCGGCGCGTCATGAAGGGCAGCGTCATCGCCGAGCGCACGACCGTCTCGACGGACGCCTCGGCGCCCTCCAGCACCTCGCGGCCGAGCGACCGCTCGGAGGCGTCGGCGAACAGCCCGCCGGCGAGCAGGGTGAGGGCGTCGTCGAGCAGCTGGTCATCGGCGCCGTGCACGAGCGCCACCGGGGGTGGCTGCCCGCGCTCGGCGGCCTGCAGGAACGCGGCGTAGTCCACGGCTCACGCGCCGGGGGCGACCCTCAGAACCGCGTGACGGCGAGGCCGACGATGGCGCGGCCGATGTCGGTCGCCGCGGTCCGCACCGCCGTTTCCTCGCGCGAGAGGGTCAGCGACACGGCGTTCTGGACCCGGAAGTCGGCCTGCTCGCGCACGCCGGCCTGCTGGAAGAGCACCGTCTTGCGGCGCACGTCGCGGAGCCGGAGGTTGACCGTCACCACCAGCCGGTACAGGCGCACGTTGGCGTCGCTGTCGAACGCGATGGAGTGCACGTCGTAGGTGGTGATCTCCCCATCGAGCACGGCATCGGCCTGCCCGCTGTTCACCACGCGCAGCCGGCCGTTGGTGGAGAAGGCCTCCACCACGGCCCGGGTGATGAGGCTCTCGATCGCCGGTTCCTCGGTGAGGTTGCGGAAGATCGGCACCGCGATCGTGTTGATGTGCGAGGGCAGCGTGCCACGGACCGTGTAGCCGCAGCCGCCGGCCACGGCCATCAGCACGAGCACCAGGAGGGCGCGCGCCCTCACGCGCGCGTCACGACGTTGACGAGACGGTTGGGCACCACCACCACCCGCTCGACGGCCCGACCCCGCAGCCACGCCTGGACCCGGTCGTCGGCCAGGGCCAGATCCTGCACGCGGGCCTCGGCGGCGTCGACCTCGACGGTGAGGCGGCCGCGCACCTTGCCGTCCACCTGGAGGACGACGGTGACGTCGTCGCGCTTGAGCGCGAGGGGGTCGGCCACCGGCCACGCCTGCTTGAAGAGGCTGCCGCGGTGCCCCAGACGCTCCCACAGCTCCTCGGTCACGTGCGGCGCGAAGGGCCCCAGCAGCAGCAGGACCGTCTCCACGGCCTCGCGCAGCAAGGCGGCGCGCTCGCCGGCCGGCATGCGGTCGCGCGCCGCCGGCTCGAAGGCGTAGATCGCGTTCACGAGCTCCATGATCGCGCTGATCGCCGTGTTGAAGTGGAAGTCGTGCTCGATGTCGTGGGTGACGCGCGCGATCGTCTCGTGAATCGTCCGCCGAAACGCCCTCCCCTCGGCCGTCGACGTGGTGTTGGATGAGCGCGTCGCTGCCCCCGCGCGAGCCGGGGGGGCGGTGAGCAGTTCCTCCGCGTGCGGCACCACGAACCGCCACACCCGGTTCAAGAAGCGGCTGGCGCCCTCGACGCCGTGGTCGTTCCAGTCGAGGTCCTTCTCGGGCGGCGCCGCGAAGAGCGAGAAGAGCCGGGCGGTGTCGGCCCCGAACGTGCGGATGAGATCGTCGGGGTCGACCACGTTCCCTTTCGACTTCGACATCTTGGCGCCGTCCTTGATGACCATGCCCTGCGAGAGGAGCGCCGTGAACGGCTCGTCCACCTTCGTGAGCCCGAGGTCGCGCAGCACCTTGGTGTAGAAGCGCGCGTAGAGCAGGTGCAGGACGGCGTGCTCGATGCCGCCGATGTACTGGTCGACGGGCATCCAGTAGTCGGCGGCCGCCCGCTCGAACATCCCGTGGTCGTAGTTCGGCGAGCAGTAGCGGAGGAAGTACCACGACGACTCCACGAACGTGTCCATCGTGTCGGTCTCCCGGCGCGCCGGGCCGCCGCACCGCGGGCACGCCGTGTTGACGAAGGCGGCGACCTCGGCCAGCGGCGAGCCGCCCTTGCCGGAGAGCTGAACGTCCCGCGGGAGCACGACCGGCAGGTTCTCCTCCTTCTCCGGCACCATGCCGCAGGCCGGGCAGTACACGACCGGGATGGGCGCGCCCCAGTACCGCTGCCGGCTGATGCCCCAGTCGCGCAGGCGGTAATTGACCTTGGCGGTCCCCAGCCCGTGCTGCACGAGCCAGTCGATGGCCTTGCGCTTGGCCTCGGGGATGGCGAGGCCGTCGAGGAAGCCGGAGTTGATCTTCACGCCGTCGCCCGGGTAGGCCTCGCCGGTCCAGCCCGCCGGCCGCTCGACCGTCTCGACGATCGGCAGCCCGTGCTGCCGGGCGAAATCCCAGTCGCGCTGGTCCTCGCCGGGCACGGCCATGATGGCGCCGGTGCCGTACGTCATCAGCACGTAGTCGGCGACGAACAGCGGGATCTCGGCCGCGGTGAACGGGTTGACCACGCGGGCCGTCAGACGCAGGCCGCGCTTGGGCCGGTCCTCGGCGGTCCGCTCCAGCTCCGACTGCCGGGCGACCTCGCTCTGGAACCGCTCGACGGCCGCCCGCTCCTCGGGCCCGCTCACCAGCGCGGCGACGAGCGGGTGCTCGGGCGCCAGCACCGCGTACGTCATGCCGAAGCCGGTGTCGGGCCGCGTGGTGAACACGCGGAGCTTCAGCCCGGGGCGCCCGGCCACCGGCAGGTCGAATTCGGCGCCCTCGCTCTTGCCGATCCAGTTGCGCTGCATGGTCATGACGCGCTCGGGCCAGCCCGGCAGGCGGTCACACCACGCCAGCAACTCCTCGGCGTACTCGGTGATCTTGAAGAACCAGCCGTCGATGTCGCGCGTGGTGACTTCGGAGTCGCACCGCCAGCAACGGCCGGCCTCCACCTGCTCGTTGGCGAGCACGGTCTGGCACGACGGGCACCAGTTCACGGTCGAGCGCTTGCGGTAGGCGAGCCCGCGCTCGAGCATCCTGATGAAGATCAGCTGCTCCCACCGGTAGTAGGCCGGATCGCACGTCGTGACCTCGCGGTCCCAGTCGTAGGAGATGCCCATCTTCCGGAGCTGCGCGCGCATGTTGTCGATGTTCTCGTACGTCCAGATGGCCGGATGCACGCCGTGCTCGATCGCGGCGTTCTCGGCCGGCAGGCCGAAGGCGTCCCAGCCCATCGGGTGGAGCACGTTGTAGCCGCGCATCCACTTGTAGCGGGCGAGCAGGTCGCCGATGGCGTAGACCCGCACGTGGCCCATGTGGATGCGGCCGGACGGGTACGGGAACATCTCCAGGCAGTAGAACTTCGGGCGCGAGGTGTCCGGGGAAACCCGGAACTGCCGGCTCGTCTCCCAGGCGGCCTGCCACTTCGCCTCGATCTCGCCGAACGGATAGCGGTCAGACGACATGATTGGCCTTATTGCTACCAGACTCGGGAGAGACAGGCAAGAATCGTGGCGAGGGGTGGCGCCCGGGCGCCACCCTCGCCCGCCGGGCTACTTCTTCAGATCGGCCACCGCCTCGTTGGCCTTCGCCAGCGACTCCTGGTGCTTGCCGCCGTCGTGCAGCTTCTGCGCCTCGTTCAGCTTCGCCACGGCTGCCTTGACCTTCGGATCGTCGGCCTTCATCTTGGCGGCCGCGTCGCGGCCCTCCTTGATGACCTTCGGGCACGAGCTGGCCATCGCGACGCCCCCCGTGAACGCCAGGGTCAGCGCCACTGCCGTCGCCACCATTGCCTTCTTCATCATCGTCGTCGTCACCACCTTTGCGCGCCAGGCTGAACGGCTGATCGGCGCTCTGGTCGGCTAACCGCCGAGCCCGCTGGCGGGTTCCCGCTCCGCCGCAGGCTCCGGCGCCGCCGCCGGCTCAGTATCCGGCGACGGGCCCGCAACCGGATGAAAATATTCATGGATTCTCTGGGCCAGCTTCGGCGTCACCTTGGGGACGGCGGCCAGCTCCGCCACCGAGGCCTCGCGCACCCGCCGGGCCGAGCCGAGCGTCTTGAGCAGGCTCGTGCGGATGGTCGGCCCCACCCCGGGAATCGCGTCGAGGACGGACTGGATCGTGCGCCGCCCGCGCAGCTTCTTGTGGTAGGTGATCGCGAAGCGATGGGCCTCGTCGCGGATCTTCTGCAGGGTGTGCAGCGCCGGCGACGTCGGGTCGAGGGCCAGCGGCTGCGCGCTGTCGCCCACGTACACCTCCTCCTGCTGCTTGGCCAGCGAGATCACCGGGATCCAGTCCAGCCCCAGCTCCTGCAGGACGGACGACCCCACGTTGAGCTGGCCGCGCCCGCCGTCGATGAGCACGAGGTCGGGCAGGACGGTCCCCTGCTCGAGCGCCCGGGCGAAGCGGCGGTTGAGGACCTCGCGCAGCGAGGCGAAGTCGTCGGGGCCCGCCACCGTGCGGATGCGGAAGCGCTTGTAGTCGTCCTTCTTCATCCCGCCGTTCTCCCACACGACCAGCGCGCCGACCTGTTCGGCGCCCTGGATGCTGGAGATGTCGTACCCCTCGATGCGGTTGGGCGCGCCGGCCAGGTTGAGCGCGCGCCGCAGCTCTTCCAGCACGTGCTGCTGGCGGTCGTCGCGCGACAGCAGGTGGTTTTGCAGCGCGATCGCCGCATTGGCCTCGGCCATGGCGACGAACTCGCGGCGGGGGCCGCGCTGGGGCACGGTGAGCTGGACGCGGCGCCCGGCCAGGCCCGACAGCCACTCGATGACCAGCGCCGCGTCCGGGATCTCCTCCGACAGGAGGATCTCGGGCGCCGGCACCACCCGCTTGCCGTAGAACTGGCTGACGAACGCCGCCAGGACCTCCCCGTCCGTCCAGCCCGACACCGTGTCGAAGAAGAAGGCCTCCTGGCCGACCAGGCGGCCCTTGCGAACGAAGAACAGCTCGACGCAGGCGTCCGGCCCCTGCCGCACGACGCCGAGGATGTCCTGGTCGACCTCTTCCGTCGAGATGATCTTCTGCCGCTCCTGCACCTTCTTGAGCGACTGGATCTGGTCGCGCAGCACGCCGGCCCGCTCGAACTTCTCCTCGGCGGCCGCCGCCTCCATCTCCTCGGTGAGCCGCCGCAGCAGCTCGTCGTCCCGCCCCTCCAGGAAGCGCTGGACGTCGCGCACCGTCTGCGCGTACCCCTCCCGCGTCTCCCAGCCGGTGCAGGGCGCGTTGCAGCGGCGGATCGCGTACTGGATGCAGGGGCGCTCCAGGCGGCCGTCGATCGTGATCGAGCACGTCCGCAACGGGAAGAGCTGGCGGGTCAGCCGCAGCGTCTCCCGCATCGCGGTGGCCGGGTAGAAGGGGCCGTAGTAGGTGTCGCCGTCGTTCTGCACGCGGCGGGCGACCAGCAGGCGGGGGAAGGCCTCGCTGGTGGTGAGCTTGAGAAAGGGGTAGTGCTTGTCGTCACGGAGGATGATGTTGTAGCGGGGCCGGTGCTTGCGCACCAGGTTCGCCTCCAGCATCAGCGCTTCCAGCTCGTTGTCGGTGACGATGTACTCGAGGTCGGCGATCTGGCGCACGAGGGCGTCGGTCTTGGCGTCGTGCGGGCGCGCCTCCTGGAAGTACGAGCGCACGCGGCTGCGGAGCGACGCCGCCTTGCCGACGTAGATCACCTGGGCCCGGGCGTCGCGGTAGAGGTAGACGCCGGGCCGATCGGGCACCCGGGCCAGCTTGTCGTCCAGCGTCGAGGAGCGCGTCATACCTGCTGCCGCTTGAGGGCCCGCACGCGGTCGCGCAGCTCGGCGGCCTGCTCGAAGTCGAGGCGGCGGGCGGCGTCGCGCATGGCCGCCTCCATCTCGGCGATCCGCCTGGCCAGCTCGGCCGGCGACGCGAACGTCTCGGCGGCGGGCGCCTCCACTTCCACCGTGTAGTAGTCCCGCTCGTACACCGTCTGGAGCAGCTCGCGGATCGACGAGCGGATCGACTCCGGCGTGATGCCGTGCTCGGCGTTGTAGCGGGCCTGGATCGCGCGGCGGCGCTCGGTCTCCCGGACGGCCTCGGCCATCGAGGCGGTCGTGTGGTCGGCGTACATGATGACTTCACCGGCCAGGTTGCGGGCGGCCCGCCCGGAGGTTTGAATGAGGGACGTCGACGACCGCAAGTACCCTTCCTTGTCAGCGTCCAGGATCGCCACCAGCGAGACCTCGGGGATGTCGAGCCCCTCGCGCAGGAGGTTGATGCCGATGAGCGCGTCGAACTTGCCCAGGCGCAGGTCGCGGATCAGCGCCACCCGGTCCAGCGTGTCGATGTCGGAGTGCAGGTAGCGCACGCGCAGGCCGAGCTGCTGGTAGTACTCGGTCAGGTCCTCGGCCATGCGCTTGGTCAGCGTGGTCACCAGGACGCGCTCCTCGCGCTCGGCGCGGGCGCGGATCTCGTGCAGGAGGTCGTCCACCTGGTCGCCGGCCGGACGGACGGTGATCTTGGGATCCATGAGCCCGGTGGGCCGGATCACCTGCTCGGCGACGGCGTCGCCGGCCAGGCTCAGCTCGTAGTCGCTCGGGGTGGCCGACAGGTACACGGTCTGGCGGGTCAGCCGCGTGAACTCCTCGAACGTCAGCGGCCGGTTGTCGAAGGCCGACGGCAGGCGGAAGCCGTACTCGACCAGCGACTCCTTGCGCGAGCGGTCGCCGTAGTACATGCCGCGCACCTGGGGGACCGCCACGTGGCTCTCGTCGATGATGATCAGCGCGTCGTCCGGCAGGTACTCGATCAGCACCGGCGGCGGCTCCCCCGGCCGCCGGCCGGTCAGGTGGCGCGAGTAGTTCTCGATGCCGTGGCAGTAGCCCAGCTCGCGCAGCATCTCCATGTCGAACAGCGTGCGCTGCTCCAGCCGCTGCGCCTCCAGCAGGCGGTTGCGCCCGCGCAGGAACGCCAGCCGCTCGCCCAGCTCCTCCTGCACCGTCTCCAGCGCGCGGTCGAGCTGCTCGGCCGGCGTCACGTAGTGGCTGGCCGGATAGATGTGGATCTCCGGCAGCCGCTCCTGCACCTGGCCCTTGAGCGGGTCGAGGCGGTGGATGGCGTCGATGGTGTCGCCGAACAGCTCGATGCGGATCGCCGAGGACTCCTCGTTGGCCGGGAACACCTCGACCACGTCGCCGCGGACCCGGAACGTGCCCCGGTGGAAGTCGTAGTCGTTGCGCTCGTACTGTACGGCGATCAGGCGGCGGATGATGGCGTCGCGGTCCATCACCTCGCCCTCCCGCAGGGCCAGGTGCATGTCGCGGTAGGTCTCGGGGGCGCCGATGCCGTAGATGCAGGAGACCGAGGCCACCACCACCACGTC
>DASWJN010000200.1:0-30331 GCA_036397135.1 Candidatus Methylomirabilota bacterium | reverse complement strand
GCCGCCGGCCTCGACGTGCTGGAGCAGGAGCCGCCGGAGCCGACCAACGCGCTGCTCAAGATGGAGAACGTCATCCTCACCGCCCACGTCGCATCGGCCTCGGCCCGGTTCGACCCGGCCCGGCGCCGCCGCGTCGGCGCCGAGATCGCGCTGGCGCTCTCCGGCCGCTGGCCCCGCAGCTGCGTGAACCCGTCGGTGCTGGAGAAGTCCAACCTCCGCCGCTGGCAGCCGTACTCGATGGAGCGCGGTCCGAACTCGTAGGCCGCGCGCCCGTCGCGCCGCAGCGGATTCCTGGAGGAGGTGTACTTCCCCTTCTCGTACAGTCCCATCCGCGACGTTCGCGCCGGCCGGCGGTTCTGGCAGCGAGACGCGGCGACGCACCGGTTCGGTGGCCTCGGGCTCGGTCTCGCGATCGTCCGTCACATCGTCGAGCTGCATCACGGCACCGTCCAGGCGGCCAGCGACGGCCCCGCCCGCGACGCGACGTTCACGGTCGAGCTGCCGCTCGCCCCCTGAGTGCGGCCGGTTGCCCCGCTCGCGGGCAACCCGCGTGGGGACTGTGATACGGTGCGGGGGCCGTCGAGAGGCGCCATCAAGGAGGCCATCATGCTCGGGGTCGTCGCCACGCTGAAGGTGAAGCCGGGAATGGACAAGGAATTCGAGGCGGTGGCCAAGGAACTGGTGGCCAAGGTCAACGCCAGCGAGCCGGGGTGCAAGCTCTACGCGCTGCACCACGGCGAGGCGGCCGGCACCTACGTGTTCATGGAGCGCTATGTCGACCAGGCCGCGGTCGACGCGCATCGCGCGGCCGAGCACTTCAAGACGCTGGGCCGCAAGATGGGCGAGTTCATGGACGGCCGGCCCGAGGTGCTGCGGCTGCGGGAAGTCGAGTAAACCCCATGCGTGCCACGGCCGACGCCCTGCGGCGTCTCGTCAGCGCCATCGTGAAGGGCGGCGGCAGCGCCGACGCCGAGGCCGAGCTGGTCGCCGAGCACCTGGTGGCCGCCAACCTGGCCGGCCACGACAGCCACGGGGTCGGGATGATCCCGACCTACGTCCGGCACGTGACGGCGGGCCTCGTGGTGCCCAACACGCGGGCCAAGACGGTGAAGGACGACGGCCCCGCGCTCATGTTCGACGGCGGGCGCGGCTACGGCCGCGCGGTGGCCGGCGAGGCGATGGCGGCCGCCATCGCGCGCTGCCGGCAGACCGGCGTGGTCGCGATGACGCTGGCCAACGCCCACCACATCGGCCGCGTGGGCGCCTACGGCGAGCTGGCCAGCGGCGCGGGCCTGGTGTCGCTGCACTTCGTCAACGTCACCGACCACCGCGCGCTGGTGGCGCCGTTCCGCGGCACCGACGGGCGCTTCGTCACCAACCCGGTGTGCATCGCGCTGCCCGGCACCGACCGGCAGCCGCCGGTCCTGCTCGACATGGCCACCAGCGCGATCGCCATGGGCAAGGTGCGCGTGGCCCGGAACGAGGGGCACCTGGTCGACGCGGGCGTGCTGATCGACCAGGCCGGCCAGCCCACGCGCGATCCCGGCGTGATGTACGCCGAGCCCCACGGCGCGCTGCTGCCGTTCGGCGGCCACAAGGGCTATGCGCTGGCCGTGGTGACCGAGCTGCTGGCCGGCGCCCTCTCGGGCGGGCCGACGATCCAGCCCGGCAACCCGCGCGCGGGCGGCGTCATCAACAACATGTTCGCGGTGCTGATCGACCCCGCCCGGTTCGCCGGGGTGGACTGGCTGCGCCGCGAGACCGACGGCTTCCTCGACTACGTCAAGGCGTCGCCGCCCGCCGATCCGCGGGCTCCGGTGCTCGTGCCCGGCGATCCCGAGCGGCTCGCCCGCGCCGAGCGGACGCGGGCCGGCATCGAGGTGGACGCGACGACCTGGGAGGAGATCCTGGCCGCCGGCGAGCAGGTCGGCATCCTGCGCGCCAGGGCCGCGCAGATCCTGGAGGCTCGCTCATGAGGCTGAAGGCCCGCATCCTGGTGACGTTCGTGGCGCTGCTCGTCTGTGTCCCCACCGCCGGCGCCCAGGAGACGCCCCGGATGGGCGGCGTGCTGAAGGTCGCGACCATCGGGGAGCCGCCGACGCTCGACATTCCCATGTCGACCGCGGTGATCACGTACGAGATCATGTGGCACGTCAACGAGACGCTGTTCACCTACGACGCCGCGTTCAACCCCGTGCCGCTGCTGGCCGAGTCGCACGCCGTGTCGAACCAGGGCCTGCGCCACACCATCACGCTGCGCAAGGGCGTGAGGTTCCACAACGGCAAGGAGATGACGGCGGCCGACGTCGTGCCGTCGCTCAAGCGCTGGGGCGCCGTCGCCTCGCTCGGCAAGCAGCTGTGGAAGGTGGTCGAGAGCATCGAGGCCAGGGACGCCTACACGGTCGTGCTCGCGCTCAAGCAGCCCTCGGCGTCGCTGCTGTTCGGCCTCGCCGAGGCGCACGGCACCATTCATCCGAAAGAGGCCATCGAGGCGGCCGGCGACGGCCCGCTCAAGGACTACACCGGCACCGGCCCCTATCGCTTCGTGGAGCACCGGCCCGATCGCCACATCAAGCTGGCGCGCTTCAAGGACTACGCCGCCCGCAGCGAGCCGGCCAGCGGCTTCGGCGGCAAGCGCGTGGCGTACTTCGACGAGATCCTGTTCGTCCCGGTCCCCGACACCGCCGTCCGGCTGGCCGGCGTGGAGACCGGCGAGTACCACCACGCGATGTTCGTCAAGCAGGACTCGTACGACCGCATCCGGTCGCTGCCGCAACTCGACCCGCGCATCGTCAAGCCCCGTGGCTGGGCGGTCGCCGTGATCAACCACAAGGCCGGCCTCATGACGACCAGGAAGGTGCGGCAGGCCTTCCAGGCGGCGCTCGACATGGAGCCGATCATGATCGGCGGATTCGGCCCCAAGACCTTCTACCGGCTCGACCCCGGGATCTTCTTCCCCGAGCAGCCGTGGCACTCCACGGTGGGCGCCCACCTCTACAACCAGCGCGACGCCGACAAGGCCCGCCGCCTCCTGGCCGAGGCCGGCTACGCGAAGCAGCCCGTGCGGTGGGTGACCACGCGCGAGTACGAGTTCATGTACAAGAACGCGGAGGTCGCCCGGCAGCAGCTCGAGAAGGTCGGCTTCGTGATCGATCTCCAGGTGGTCGACTGGGCGACCATCAACGCGCGCGCGCAGAAGCCGGAGCTGTGGGACGTCGCCTCCACCGGCCTCGTGTTCACCGCCGATCCCGCCAACCACATCGCCCTGCGCTGCAACTGGTGGGGCAACTGGTGCCACGAGGAGAAGGAGCAACTGGTGGCCGAGCTGGGGCGCGAGAGCGATCCCAGGAAGCGCAAGGCGCTGGTGGACCGCATCCAGGCGATCTTCTACGAGGACGTGGGGCGCGTGAAGCTCGGCGACTACTTCACGCTCGACGTCGCCCGCCGCGAGCTGCGCGGCCCCTTCCGCACCGCGCCCCGCCTGTACTTCTGGAACTCCTGGCTGGCGGCCCCCGGGAAGTGAAGCCACGGCTCCAATGACCTGGCGCGCGCGGGCCGGCACCCGCTTCGAGACGGAGAAGTGCCCGGTCCACGCCGCCCGCGGGATGGTGGTGACCAACCACCCGCTGGCGTCGGCGGCCGGCGCCGAGATGCTGGCCGCCGGCGGCAACGCCGTCGACGCGGCGGTCGCCTCCCTGTTCGCGCTCACCGTCGTGGAGCCGATGATGGTCGGCGTCTTCGGCGCCGGCCACGCCCACCTGCTCCTGGCCGGCGGCCGCCACACGGTCCTCGACGGCTACACGACGGCGCCGGCCGCCGCCCGCCCCGACCTGTACCGCCCGCTCTCGGACACGTGGCCGGACTACATGGAGGCCGAGGGACGCGAGAACAGCGTGGGCCTGCGGTCGGTCGGCGTTCCGGGCACGCTGGCCGCCTGGTGCGAGATGCTGGCGCGCTTCGGCACGGTGCCGCTCGACGTGGCCATGGCGCCCGCGATCCGCCTCGCCGAGCGCGGCTTTCGGATCACCGGCTACCTCGGCGAGTGCCTGGCGGAGGCCGCCGCGGACCTCGCCCGCTTCCCCGCCACCGCGCGCGTCTTCCTCCCCGGCGGCGTGCCGTTGCGCCGCGGCGACCTGCTGGTCCAGTCGGATTACGCGGCTACGCTGCGGGCGATCGCCGCCGAGGGCCCGCCCGCCCTCTACGGTGGCGCGCTGGGCGCCCTGGTCGCCCTGCACATGGCGCGAGAGGGCGGCCTGATCACGCTCGACGATCTCCGCGCCTATCGCACCGCCGAGCGCGCGCCGGTGCGCGGGACCTACCGAGGCTTCGAGGTCGCCGGCTGTCCGCCGCCGTCCGCCGGCGGCATCCACCTGCTGCAGATCCTGAACCTGCTGGAGGCGTATGACGTGGCGGGGCTGGGGTTCGGGACCGTCGACGGCGTCCACCTGCTCGCCGAGGCCTTCAAGATCGCCTTCGCCGACCGCGCGGCCGCCACCGGGGATCCCGCCTTCGTCGACGTCCCGGTCGCCCGGCTGACCGCCAAGGAGTACGCGGCGGCGCGCCGGGGCGACATCGACCTGGCCAAGGCCGGCACCCCCGCCGCCGGCGTGGACGCCGGGTCGCCGCACACCACGCACGTGACGGTCGCCGACGGCGCCGGCAACGTGGTGGCGGCCACCCAGACGATCAACAGCCTGTTCGGCTCGCGCGCGATGGTGCCCGGCACCGGCATGCTGCTGAACAACACGATGGCGCTGTTCGATCCGCACCCGGGCCGCCCGATGTCGGTGGCGCCCGGCAAGCGCATGACCAGCTCGATGGCGCCGACGATCGTGCGGCGTGACGGCCGGCCCGTGCTGGCGCTCGGCCTGCCGGGCGGCGTGCGCATCTTCGCCTCCGTGCTCCAGGCGATCGTCAACGTGATCGACCACGGGATGTCGCTGCAGGAGGCGGTGGAGGCCCCGCGCGTGTGGACCCAGGGCCAGGAGCTGGAAGTCGAAGCCGCGATCGGCGACGAGGTCCGTGCGGGGCTGGCCGCCCGCGGCCACCACGTGGTGCCGGTCGCCCACGTGGCCGGCGGCATGGGCGCCATCGCCTTCGAGGCCGACGGCACGCTGACCGGCGCCGCCTGCTGGCGCGCCGACGGCACGCCGGTCGGCCTCGGCGGCGGCTACGCCCGCCCCGGCATCCGGTTCTGGCCCGACACCCGCTCGCGCCCGCGAAGCTGAGCCCACTCACCGACGCAGGAGGCCGCGATGGACCGCTACAGCAAGCTCGTGCTCACCGTGATCGCCCTCGCCCTCGTGGCGATCGCTGTCCGGTCGTGGACGCCCGGCCCGCTGGACCGCGTGCGCCCCGGCACCGCCCAGGCCCAGACCGTGACCCCGAAGTACGACGTCAGCATCCCCAAGACCTGGGGCAAGTACCTCGCCTACAGCAACAACAACCTGCTGATCGAGGCGCCGGACGGCACGCTGCGCATCGTGGACGTCGAGGGTAAGGCGCCGGAGTACCCGAAGGTCAAGGTCATCATCCGCTGGCAGTAGCACTCATGTGGTCAGGATGATGACCGCGCGGGATGTTGCTGTCCAGCCCCGCTCCCGGCGAGCAGGCGGCCGTAGGCGTGCACGGGGGCGGCGACGCCGAGGAGACGCAACGCCTGCCACAGCGTAGCGGTCTGACTCGTGACGACGGGCTTGCCGAGGTCGCGCTCGAGGCGCTCGACGATGCCGGCGGTCGGCAGGCCGGTGCCGCTGATGAGGAGGGCGTCGGCGGCGGGGACGTCGGTCGCGCGGCCCAGCGCGTAGGCGCGGGCCTCGGTCTCGTCGTAGATGCTGGCCACTCCGTCGAGCCGGCGATGCGCCACGACGTCGAACCCGGCCGCCCGCCAGTAGCGGAGGCCGGCGCTGGCGATGGCGTCCGGGTACGGCGTGGCCAGCGCCAGCCGGCGCACGCCGAGGTGCCGGAGCGCCTCGTGGATCGCGCGGGCGGCCGTCAGGGGTTGCGCGCGAGTGAAGCCGGCGAGCCGGTCGAGCAACGCCGGTTCCCCGGCGAACCCCGTCAAGTAGCTCACCGCCGTGTGGGCGAGGACCACGACGCCGGGCCTGAGGTCGGCCAGCGCGCGGGCGGCGGCCGCCAGCGAGTCGAGATAGCCGAGCGTGCGTTGCTCCATGCCATCGGCCGCGCCCGGATCGCCGGCCACGCTCTCCAGCCGCGCGAAGTGGATGGTCACCCCGGCCGGCGCCATCCGGTACAGCTCCGGCTCGATCGTCGGGTTGCCGGCCGGGACGAGGACGCCGAGCCGCGCCGCCACCCGCTACCCCAGCGTGTCGTAGGCCAGGCGCGCCATCCGGCCCATGAGCTGGTAGGCCGCCGTGAACCCGGGCGTGCCGTCCGGCAGCGCCTCGGGCACGTGCTCGGTGTAGATGGTGAGGACGCACAGCGGGCGCTCGGCCTTGAAGATGATGCCGGCATCCATGAAGCCGCGCGCGCCGGTGCCGGTCTTGTGCGCGACCCTGGTGCCGAGCGGCAGCTGCGAGGGCAACCGCGTCTTGAGCTTCTGCCACGACAGGATGTCGAGGCCCAGCCGGCACAGCTCGGGCGTGCTCTCCAGCTTGCGCGCGACGGCGGCGTCGGTCGTGCCCTGAAGGATCATTTCCAGCAGCACTCCCTGATCATTGGGCGTCGTGGTCGTCACTTGCTCCAGCGTGTGATCGCGGCCCAGGCGCGGCGGGATGCCGAAGCGATGGATGGTGCCCGTCATCCCGACCGACTCGCACCAGCGCTGGATAGTCTCCAGCCCCACGAGGTCCACCACCATCCCCGTGCACGTGTTGTCGCTGACGATGATCATCATCACCAGCGCGTCGCGGAGGGTGATCGAGAACCCGGGGGTGAGGTGCTGGAAGGTGCCCGAGTCGTTGTCCTGGTACTTCGCCTCGATCGTCACCTTCTGGTCGAGCGCGAGCTTGCCGGCGTGGACCTGGGCCAGGGCCGCCATCATGATGGAGATCTTGCGCGTGCTGGCCGAGGGCACCGGCACGCCGCCGAGGCGGTCGGCGCGAGTGCCGGTCGTCAGGTCCTCGAGATACCAGCTCGTCTGGAACGGCAGGGCGTCGCACAGGTCGTTGAGGCGCTGGACGAGGTCTCGCATGGGTTGGCTCCTTGACGTACTGCCGTACCACGAGTATGGTTTCCCATATGAAGACGACCCTCAACATCGACGACACCGTCATGGCTCAGCTCAAGCGTGAGGCGGCCCGCCAGGGGCGCACGATGTCGGAGCTGGTCGAGACGGCGCTGCGCCTGCTGTTCCGTTCTCCGAAGAAGCGGCAGGATCTTCCTCCACTGCCGGTGTTCCGGAGCGGCGCCCTCGTGGACGTGGCCGACCGGGACGCCCTGTACCGCGCCATGGAAGGGGGTTAGTTGATCGTCGTCGACACCAACGTGCTGGTGTACGCCGCCGACGCCGAGTCGCCGTTTCATGACGCTTGCCGGGGATGGCTCGAGGACCAGCGGCGGCGGGCGGACGCCTGGTACACCACCTGGCCGATCATCTACGAGTTCCTGCGGGTGACGACCCATCCGCGGGTGATGCGGCAGCCGTGGGGCGCGCCGGCCGCGTGGGGCTTCGTCAAGGCGCTGCTCGCCTCTCCCGCCCTCGGCCTCCTGGGCCCCACCCAGCGGCACGCCGACGTGGCCGACCAGGTCATCGCCGAGCTTCCACATCTCGCCGGCAATCTCCTGCACGACGCCCACACGGCGATCCTCATGCGCGAGCATGGGATCCGGCGCATCCTCACGCGTGATACCGATTTTCATCGTTTCCCGTTTCTCGAAGCGGTCGATCCTCTCGCCTGAAGCCATCCCGCCCCGTCTGGCCGCGGCGTCCGCACGATACCACGGCGGCGGGCACGACCTATTTGAACCGCTCGTCGATCTCGACCTGGTAGCCGTCGGCCAGGCGGTTGGTCTCGTTGGCCATCCCCACCACGGCCAGCAGCTCGCCGAGCATTTCGTCCGTCATGCCCTGCCGGCGGGCCGAGGCGGTGTGGGAGGCGACGCAGTAGTCGCAGCCGTTGGTGGCGCTCACCGCCAGGTAGACCAGCTCCTTGGTGAGCGGATCGAGCGCCCCGGGCGCCATCACCGACTTGAGCGTCTCCCAGGTGCGCCGGAGCGTGGGCGGGTGACTGGCCAGCGCCTTCCAGAAATTGGTGACGTGGTCCGTCTTCCGCGTGGCCATGATGTCGTCGTAGACCGCCCGCACGTCGGCGCTGGCTTCGGCGTATTCGACGAGCTTCACGGTGGCCATGGTCAGATCCCTCCCTCGCCGGCGCCCGCACGATACCACGGCATCGATGGTGCTAGACTCCGGGCCCATGAACGATGCCCCGACGCGCTACCCCGATCCGGCGATCCACATCCTGGACCCCGCCTTCACGAAGTACCGCATCGCCAACGCCGGCGTCGAGCGCCTGGCCACCGGCTTCCGGTGGGCGGAGGGCCCGGCCTGGTTCGGCGACGCCCGCTGCCTGCTCTGGAGCGACATCCCGAACAACCGGATCATGCGCTGGGACGAGGAGAGCGGCGGCGTGACCGTCTTCCGCACGCCGTCGAACTACGCCAACGGCAACACCCGCGACCGCCAGGGCCGCCTGGTCACCTGCGAGCACGACACCCGGCGCGTCACCCGCACCGAGTACGACGGTCGCATCACCGTGCTCTGCGACCGCTTCGAGGGCAAGCCGCTGAACTCGCCCAACGACGTCGTCGTCAAGTCGGACGACTCGATCTGGTTCACCGATCCGCCTTTCGGCATCCTCGGCAACTACGAGGGGCACGTGGCGCCGGTGGAGCTGCCCACCAACGTCTACCGGATCGACCCCCGCACCGGCCAGGCGACCGTGGTCGCGGGCGACGTCCCGCGGCCGAACGGCCTCTGCTTCTCGCCGGACGAGCGCCTCCTCTACGTGGTCGCCAGCGGGACGACTCCGCGCGAGATCCGCGTCTTCGACGTGGCGGGCGACGGTCTCCGCCTGGGCAAGGGGCGCGTGTTCGTGGACGCCGGGCCGGCCAGCCCCGACGGCATCCGCTGCGACACCGACGGCAATCTCTGGTGCGGCTGGGGCGGCGGCGAGGCCCACGACGGCATCGCGGTCTTCAACCCGGCGGGCACGATGATCGGCCACGTCCGGCTGCCCGAGCGCGCGGCCAACCTCTGCTTCGGGGGGGCCAAGCGCAACCGGCTGCTCGTCACCGCCAGCACGTCGCTCTACTCGCTCTACGTGAACGCGCAGGGCGCGACGGCCTGCTGACGCCATGCCGCCCACCCTCGTGATGCTGCCGCCGCAGACCGCCACCACCCGCGAGTGGGCGGCGCGGGTCGCCGCCGCCCTGCCCGCGCTGGAGGTGGTGGTGGCCGAGACGGAGGCCGAGGCCGCCCGCGCGCTCGACCGCGCGGACGCCGCCTTCGGGACCCTGCCGCCCGCGCTCCTCCGCGCGGCCGGCAAGCTTCGCTGGCTCCAGGCGCCCCAGGCGGCGCCGCCGGCCGGCTACTACACGCCCGAGCTGATCGCGCACCCGGTGGTCGTCACGAATTTTCGCGAGATCTACAACGATCACATCGCCGCCCACATCATGGCCTTCGTGCTCGCCTTCGCGCGGGGGCTCCACGACTACATCCCCCGACAGCTCCGCCGCGAGTGGCGCCCCGAACCGCTCGACACCGGCGTCGTCCACCTGCCCGAGGCCACGGCGCTGATCGTCGGCGTGGGCGGCATCGGCGCCGAGACGGCCCGGCTCGCCGCGGCCTTCGGCATGCACGTCACGGGCGTGGACGCCCGCCGGCGGGAGGCGCCGCCCGGCGTGCGGAAGCTCGACGGCCCCGACGCGCTCGACTCGCTGCTGCCGCACGCCGACTTCGTCATCCTCACCGTGCCGCACACGCCCGCCACCGAGGGCTTCATGCACCGCGCGCGCTTCCAGCGGATGAAGCGCACGGCGTTCTTCATCAACATCGGCCGCGGCATGACCACCCGGCTCGACGACCTGGTGGCGGCGCTCCGCGCCGGCGAGATCGCCGGGGCCGGCCTCGACGTGTTCGAGCAGGAACCGCTGCCGGCGGACCATCCGCTGTGGACGCTGCCCAACGTGCTGATCACGCCGCACATCGCCGGCCACGGCCCCTATCTCGACGACCGGCGCCTGGAGATCCTGCTCGACAACGCCCGCCGGTTCCTGGCCGGCCAGCCGCTGCGCAACGTCGTCGACAAGACGAGCTGGTTCTGATGGGCGACCGGAGCGGCGGGCGCGTGGTGGTGGATCTGCTCCGGGCCGAGCAGGTCCGCTACATCTTCGGCATCGTGGGGGCGACGTTCCTGGACGTCCTCGATGCGCTCTACGACGACCGCAGCCTGGAATACATCAACGTCCGCCACGAGCAGGCGGCCGCCTTCATGGCCGACGGGCTGGCCCGCGTCACCGGACGGCCCGGCGTGTGCCTGGTCACCAGCGGCCCCGGCGCGACGAATCTGCTGACGGGCGTGGCCGCCGCCCACGTCGCCCACTCGCCCGTCGTCTCGCTGGTCGGCGGCGTGGAGCGGATCCACCAGGGCCGCGACGCGTTCCAGGACTACGACCTGGTCGGTATGTTCCGGCCGGTGACCAAGCTCGCCGTCCAGGTGAACCAGCCCGAGCGCATCGCCGAGACGCTGCGAGCGGCGCTGCGCACGGCCATGAGCGGCCGGCGCGGACCCGTGCTCGTCGAGATCCCGCGCGACGTGCTCGGCGCCCGACTGCCCGACGCCGAGCCGCCGGCGTTTGCGCACTCCCGGGCGATCCACGCGCCGCTCCCGCATCCCGAGGCCATCCGCGAGGCCGCGCGCCTGCTGCGGCAGGCGCACCGCCCGCTGCTGCTGGTGGGCGGCGGCGTCAACTGGGCCGAGGCCGACGACCTCGTCGTGCGCCTGAGCGAGCAGTACGCGATCCCCATGATCACGGCCTACGGCCGCAACGACGCGGTGCCCAACGCGCATCCGCTCTACATCGGCCCGCTCGGCCGGGCCGGCTCGCCGGAGGCGGCGGCGGCCTGCCGGCGCGCCGATCTGCTGCTGGCGGTCGGCTCGCGCCTGGCCCACTTCACGACTCACTTCGACGACCGCTACATCGGCCGCGAGACGTCGATCGTGCAGATCGACGTGGAGAGCCGCGACATCGGCCGCTACTACCCCATCGCCGTCGGCATCCAGGCCGACGCCCGCGAGGCGTGCCAGGCCCTGCTGGATGCGCTGGCGCGGGACGGCGCCAAGCCGGCCTCGCCCGGGTGGCGCCAGGAGGCCGAGGCCCTGCGCCGGCAGCGCCAGGCGCGCCTGGCCGCCGAGGCCAGCCTCGCGGCCCGGCCCATCAAGCCCCAGCGGGTCTACGCCGAGCTGCGGCGGGTGCTGCCGCCTGACACGATCGTCGCCCTCGACGCCGGCGCCGCCCCCGCCTACGGCTACGACCGGCTGCACTTCAGCCGGCCCCGCACGTTTCTCACGCCGCTCGACCTCGGCGGCCTCGGCTTCGCCTTCCCCGTCGCGCTGGGCGCCAAGCTGGGCCGGCCGGAGGCGCCCGTGCTCGCCATCCACGGCGACGGCGGCTTTCTCATGAACGCCCAGGAGATCGAGACGGCCGTGCGCCACGAGATCAACGTCGTCACGCTCGTCATGAACAACAACTGCTGGGGTTCGGAGAAAGCCTACCAGCGCGAGTTCTTCGGCGGGCGCTACATCGGCTGCGACATCGGCAACCCGCGCTACGACGCCTACGCGCGCCTGTTCGGCGCCGCCGGCTATTACGTCGAGCATCCCGACCAGGTCGGCGACGTCATGCGGGAGGCGTTCGCCGCCGGCCGGCCGGCCATCATCGAGGTCCCCATCGATCCCGACGAGCTGCCGACCCCGGTGGCCGCCATCACGCGGCCGACGCCGTGAGCGCGCCCGACATCGTCATTCACGACGCGACGGTCATCACCGCCGACGAGGCGGGGACGATCCACTACGACGGCGGGGTCGCGGTGGCCGCCGGCCGCATCACCGCGCTCGGGCCCACGGCCGAGGTGCTCGCTCGCCATCCGGACGCCGAGCGCATCGACGGTCGCGGGCGCGCCGTCTTCCCCGGCCTGGCCAACACGCACACGCACCTCTCCCGCGTCCTCGCGCGGGGCATCTACGAGGACCTTTCGCCCTCGCACACGCCGCCCTTCACCGGCGGCCTGGCGCCCCTGCCCTCGCCGGCGCTCTCGCCCGACGAGCACCGGGCGATGGTCCTGCTCGGCGCGCTCGAGGCCATCCGCAGCGGCACCACGCTGGCGCTCGAGGAGAGCCACGGGATCGACGCCTACGGCGGCGCCCTCGCCGCCACGGGCCTGCGTCTGCTCCTGTGCGAGCGCGCGTGGGATCGCGGCCGGGCGTCGATCGGGCAGCCGGGCCCGTTCGAGGTCGACCGCGCGCTCGGCGAGGCCGGGCTCGAGCGCGTCGCCGCCCTGCACCGGCGCTGGAACGGTGCCGCCGGCGGCCGGGTCCGGACGGGGCTGGCCGTGTGGGCGCCCGACATGGCCTCGCCCGAGCTGCT
Source organism: Candidatus Methylomirabilota bacterium (assembly GCA_036397135.1). Classification (GTDB taxonomy): domain Bacteria; phylum Methylomirabilota; class Methylomirabilia; order Rokubacteriales; family CSP1-6; genus AR5. The sequence continues at coordinate 17,722 of DASWJN010000200.1, read as the reverse complement.
CGGCCGCGCACGCAAGCTGCAGGACGCGCTGGGGGTCCTGGCCACCGTGCACCTGAACCAGATCTGGGGCGAGGTGGCCGCCGTCCAGGAGCAGCGCGGCGTGCCGCCGGCCAAGTACCTCGCGCGCGAGGGCTTCCTGTCGAACCGCCTGGTGGCGGCCCACTGTCGCTGCATGACGCCCGAGGAGGAGCGCACGCTGGGCGCGGCCGGCGCCGCCGTCGCGTTCAACGCGGCCATCGCCGCCCGCCGGGGGCTGTCGCCGCGGATCGCCGATCTGGAGCGTTACGGCTGCCTCATCACCCTCGGCACCGACAACATGGCCGAGGACATGGTCGACGTCATGCGCACCGCGCTGTTCATGGAGCGTGTCCGCCGCCAGGACGGCCGGCGGCCCGCGCCTGAGGAGGTGCTCGTCTGGGCCACGCGCAACGGCTATCGCGCGCTCGGCGTCCCCGACGGCGGCTGGCTGGCGCCCGGCAACCGGGCCGATCTCATGGTGGTCGATCTCCGGAGACCCCACCTCACGCCGGCGCTGCGGGTGGTCTCCGACTTCGTGCACAACGGCCAGGCGGGCGACGTCGAGAGCGTGATGGTCGACGGCCGCTGGATCATGCGCGACCGCCGGGTGCTGACGCTCGACGAGACGGCCGTCGTCGCCGAGGCCGACCGGGTGGCCCGGGCGGCGTGGGGGCGGCTGTTCAAGGAGCGCCCCGACCTGCGACGGCCCCCCGGCTTCGACCCACGCGAGACGTGACCGGCCTCGAAGGGCTCGCCCATTGTGCAGCCAGGGGTCGTGGCGCACGATGTGAGCCGTGCCCATCGGCACCTCCACCCTCGCGCAGTTCGTGAACGATCTCCGGGCCATCGCGGCCAGGACGCAGGATCCCGGCGAGATCGCCGGCTGCGTGCGGCCGCTGGCGCGGGAGCTGGCGCTTGCCCGGACGTGGCTCCAGCCGGCGCATTACGCCTGCGATCCCGAGCAGGGGTTCGGTGTCCACGTCCTCCACGAGGAGCCCGACCACACGCTGTTCGTCATCGCGGCCGCCTGGTTGCCCGGGCGCGGGGTGGCGCCGCACAATCACGGCACCTGGGCCGTGGTGGCCGGCGTCGACGGTGACGAGCGGAACACGTTCTGGAAGCGGCTGGATGACGGGTCACGGCCCGGCTACGCGAAGCTACACAAGCAGGGCGAGAAGGTGTTCGGTCCCGGCGACGTCCTCGCCCTCCTGCCCGGCGCGATCCACAGCGTGGCAAACGATACGTCGCAGGTGACCGTGTCGCTCCACATCTACGGCTACAACCTGAACCTCGCCACGCGCTCGCAGTTCGATCCGGCGCGCGATCTCGAGCAGCCCGTCACCTTGAAGCTGGAGCGGGCGGACTAGATCAGGCGGCCCCCTCGGCGTCGGCCTCGGTCCGCCGAGTCCTCACCACCAGCGCGCGAACCAGCGCAGCAACGGCTCGAGTCCGCGCGGCGCCAGGAGCACGGTCACCGCGAATCCGATGAGGGCACCGCCGAGGTGGCCTTCGTGACTGATCCCGTCTCGCCGGTTCTGCGCGATCAGGATGACCGAGATGATCGCGTAGCCCAGCATGAACACGGGGCCGGGGATCGGCACCGGCACGAACAGCAGGGCGATGGAGGTTCCGGGATCGAGCACGACCGCCGCCATCATGATGCCGAAGACGCTGCCGCTGGCCCCCAGACAGCGATAGGTCGGATCGTCCTTGCGCAGCGCGAAGACGACCAGGTCGGAGCCGACCCCCGCGAAGTCGTACCCGGTCAAGACCCCTTTGAACTCGGCGATGTTCCGGTCGAGGCTCTCGGGGTCGGATACCAGGATGGCGTGCATCACGCCCCGCCGGCCGAGCAGCGGATGGTGTAGTTGACGACCTGGTCGCCGCCCTCGGCGCGCAGCCGCATTCCCCACTCCAGCCGCCTGGTGGCGGCATCGTAGTGCGGCGGCACGGCCCAGCCGTCGGTGTAGAGAGCGCGCATGCCCAGGCGCTTGCGCTCGTCGCTGCCCCGCTGATCCCCGTCTTTCAGGGACTCGAGCAGCCCATCGGGGTCGAGCTTCTCGTCATCCTTCACGTAGCCGCTGTCCTCGAAAAAGAAGATGGCGAACCACGAGGAGTCCGGTCCCACGAGGGTATAGCGGTTGTCGCGCGGCGGGTTGCCGTTGAGCTCGAGGAAGCGGCCTCCTGGGGCGAGGCGAACAGCGGGACGGCCAGCAGGCCGAGGACGACCACGGAACCGAGGAGACGACGAGCCAGATCGTGGCGCTTCATCGGGACCCTCCTTCGCACCGGCGGTCGACGTCACGTTCAACGTAGCGTACGAGGTGGCGCGCCCGTGCATGGCAGTTACACGAAGGGAAGCCTCGATAGGTAGTCCTTCCGCCGCCCTCCTCACCGTCGATGTGGGGGTGGACGGGAGCGCCCCGCGGGCGAGGCTCAGACCACGCGGTCGGCGCGCAGCGCGGCGATCTCGGCCGCCGACATCTCCAGCAGCCCCGACAGGACCTCGTCGGTGTCGCGGCCCATCGCCGGACCGGCGTGGTCGACGCGGCCCGGCGTCAGTGACAGCTTGGGGACGACGCCCGGCTGGGCCAGCGTGCCGAGTCCCTCGGCGGGGACGTCGAGGATCATGTCGCGCGCGCGGACGTGCGGGTCGGCGAAGATGTCGGCGATGCTCATGACCGGCGAGTGCGGGATGTCGTGTTCGCGCAGCGCCGCCATCACCGCCTCGAACGACCGGGCGGCGAACCACTCCTCGGCCATCGCGAGGATCAGCGGGATGTGCTTGGGCCGCTCCTCGGCCGTGGCGAAGCGCGGGTCCTTCGGCAGGTCGGGCTCTCCCAGCATGGCACAGACGCGCTCGAAGAGATGCTGGGCGGGCGCGGTGAACACGATCCAGTGCCCGTCCTGGGTCTGGAAGGCGCCGCCGGGCCAGCCGGAGTGCTGCAAACTGCCGCGCTCGCGCACGAGGCCGCGGCGGCCGTAGGCGGTCGTCGTGTACTCGAGCACGCGGAGCGCCGACTCGTAGAGCGCGGCGTCGATCCACTGCCCCTCGCCCGTCGCGTCGCGATGGCGGAGCGCCGCCATGACGCCGAACGCGGTGAACAGCCCCGTCATGTAGTCGGGATAGACGGGGGTCGGGCGGGCCGGCGGCCGGTCAGCGTGGCCGTTGAGGTACCAGGTGCCGCCGAACGCGGAGGCGATCGCGGCGAAGCCGGGCCCCTGGCGCAGCGGCCCCGTCTGGCCGAACGCGGTGATCCGCGCCATCACCAGCCGCGGGTTGAGCGCGTGCAGGTCCTCCCAGCCGAGGCCCCAGCCCTCGAGGACGCCCGGGCGGAAGTTCTCGAGGACGACGTCGCAGTGCGGCACCAGGCGGCGAACGATGTCCTGGCCGGCGGGCGTGTGCAGGTCGAGCGTCATCAGCTTCTTGTTGCGGTTGTCGGTGGCGAACCAGTAGGAGGACCCGGCCTCCATGGGGCCCAGGCGGCGCAGGTCGTCCCCGCGGCCGGGCATCTCGGTCTTGATCACCTCGGCCCCGAACTCGGCCATGAGCGTGCCGCAGAAGGGGCCGGCCACGATCTGGGCCAGCTCCAGCACCCGGATGCCGTCGAGCGGTCGTCGTCCCTGGCTCATGCACGCTCCTCGGCCGCCGCCAGCGCGATGCAGGCGGCGGGATCGACCTGCAGCGCCACCGCCTCGCCCACCCGCAGGCGCTGGGCGGCCGGCGCGACGACGCGCAGCACGACGTCGCTGTCGGCCAGCCTCACCTGGTAGTCCACGCTGTCGCCCAGAAAGCTGGCGCGCTCCACCATCCCCCGCAGCGTGTTGACGCCGGCCGCGGTGGCCTCGCCCGGCGTCGCCAGCGCGATGTCGTGAGGACGGATCGACAGCGCCACGCGCGCGCCCGGCGTCAGCCCGCCGGCGCCGACGCGCAGCCGCAGCCCGCCGACGGTGACCGTGTCCGGCCTCGCGGCCACACCCTCCACCAGATTCGTCTTGCCGATGAACTCGGCGACGAAGCGCGTGCGCGGCGACAGGAACACCTCGTCGGCGGTGCCGACCTGCACGACGCGCCCGCGCTCCAGCACCGCGATCCGGTCGGAGATCACCATGGCCTCGGCCTGGTCGTGGGTGACGTAGAGCGTGGTGATGCCGAAGGCCTCGTGCAGCCGCCGGATCTCGAAGCGCATCTCCTCGCGCAGGTTGGCGTCGAGGTTGGACAGCGGCTCGTCAAGCAGCAGGATCTCGGGCTCGACCACGAGCGCGCGCGCCACCGCCACCCGCTGCTGCTGGCCGCCCGACAGCTCGCCGGGATACCGCGCTTCGTAGCCGCCGAGCTGCACCACGCGCAGCATCTCGGTCACCCGCCGCTCGCGATCGGCGCGCGCGAGCCCGGGCTTGAAGCGCAGGCCATAGGCGACGTTCTGGGCCACCGTCATGTGCGGCCAGAGCGCGTAGCTCTGGAAGATCATCGCCATGCGCCGGCGCTCGGGCGGCACGACCTGGCGGGGCGAGGACAGGCACCGCTCGCCCACCCAGATCTCCCCCGACTCCGGCGCCAGGAAGCCCGCCACCAGGCGCAGCGTGGTCGTCTTGCCGCACCCTGACGGCCCCAGCAGCGCGACCAGCTCGCCGGGCTTCACGTCGAGGGAAAGGTCGGCGACGGCCGCCACGTCCCCGTACCGGCGGGTCAGCGCCTTCAGGCTCACGCCAGGCACGTCAGTCCTTCACGCCCAGCACGTCGCGGCCCAGCACGGCCTGCACCAGCCCGACCGTCGCGAACGTCAGCACCAGCATGACGAGGCCCAGCACGGCGATGGCACCGAACTGGCCCTCCTCCTTGAGGTCGAAGATCACGACCGACATGACCTTGGTGGCCGGCGTGAACAAGATGATGGAGGCCGACAGCTCGCGGATGACGCCGATGAAGATGAAGCACCAGGCCGCGATGATCCCGCTGCGGGCCAGGGGCGCGGTCACGTCGCGCAGGATACGCAGCCGGCCGGCGCCCAGGATGCGCCCGGCCTCCTCCAGCTCGGGCGGGATGCCGCGGAACGTGGCGTCGGACTGGGCGTAGCCGACCGGCATCTCCTTGGTGAGATAGGCCACGAACAGGATCGCCAGCGTGCCGTAGAGGACGAGCGGCGGCCGCGTGTAGGCGATGAACAGCGCGACGGCGAGGACGACGCCCGGGATCACGATCGGGGCCAGCGCCAGGAACGCCACCACCTGGTGGCCCACGATGAGCCGCCGGTTGGCGACGTAGGACAGCAGCGCGACCATCACGGCGCCCACCGAGGCGGTCGCGATCCCCAGCTCCAGCGTGTTCACGATCGCCGACCGGGTGGCGCTGTACTCGAAGAACGTGAACGTGAAATTCCCCAGCGTGAGGTTGCTCCAGGTCAGCGGCTGGGCCCAGGCGCGCGAGAAAGCGGCCTTGGCCAGGATGCCGTAGGGCAGGAAGATCGCGCAGGCCATCACCACCATGCAGCCGAGCAGCGCGGGCCAGCGCCAGACTCCGAGCGGGATCGTGCGCCGCTGACCGCCCTTGCCGCCGACGGCGGCGTAGCCGCGCCGGCCGAGCACGCGCTTCTGCACGAGCAGCAGCAGCGCCGTCGCCAGCAGCAGCGGCATCGAGATCGCCGCCGCCTGCTCGATCTTCGGCGGGTACTGGAACAGCGACCAGATCTGCGTGGTGATGGTGTGGAAGCCGGCCGGCATGGCCAGGATGGCCGGCGAGCCGAAGAGCGCGAGCGCCTGCAGCACCGAGAGGATGAACCCGCTCACCAGCGCCGGCGCCACCATCGGCAGCGTCACCGTGCGCGCCGCCGTGAACCGCCCGGCCCCCAGGATGGCCGCCGCCTCCTCGAGGTCGGAGGCGATCAGGGCCAGCGTGTTGGCGACCATGATGTAGACGTAGGGGAAGGTATAGGTCGTCACGACGAACACGAGGCCGGGCATGCCGAAGATGTTGAAGAGCGGATCGGCGGCGCCGGTCACGTCGCGCCACAGCACGTTGAGCAGCCCCGCATTGGGCCCCGCCAGCATCACCCACGCGAAGGCGCCCAAGAACGGCGGCGTGACGAACGAGGCGAGCACCAGCGCGCGGATCAGCCCCGTGGCCGGCAGGTCGGTGCGCGCCGTCAGCCACGCCAGCGGCGCGCCGACGGCGACCGAGGCCAGGCCGACCCAGAAGGCCAGCACCACCGTGTTCCAGAGGGCCTTCAGCATGGCCGGGCTCTGCAGCACGGCCGCGTAGTGGCCCAGCGTGGGGCCCGCCGCCTCGGTGCTCACGCTCATCCACACCAGCCAGCCGAGCGGCAGCGCCATGAGAAAGACGAGCACGAGCACCACCGCCACCCAGACCGGCAGCGCACGGTCGATGCCCTGCAGCCGGCCCGGGGTCCCGGCCGCGACCCCCTCGCCGGTCATGACGCGGCTCACGCGGGCGTCACGCCCCGAAGATCTCGACGAACCGCTTGCGGATCTCCTCGCCGCGCTTCTCCAGCTCCTCGGGATCGACCGTCAGCAGCTTCAGCTCCGACAGCTTGGGCTTGTCGGCCGGATACGTCACCTCCGGGTGGCCGGTGTAGAGCCCCTCGCTGTCGGCCATCACCTGCTGGACCTCCCGGCTGAACGTGAAGTCGGTGAAGAGCTTCGAGGCGTTGGGGTGCGGAGCGAAGCTCATGATGGCCGTCGGCGAGACGACGAGGGGCACGCCTTCCCTGGGATAGACGATCTCGAGCGGGTTGCCCTTCTTCTTGGTCTGGTAGAACGTGTAGTCGCCGCCGTTGACCGCGACCACCCGCTCGCCGGAGGCGACCACCCCGGACGGGTCGACGGCCGACTGCACGAGCATCGGACGGTTCTGGGCGAGCTGCTTGAAGTAGTCCCAGCCGTGCAGGTTGACCAGCGCGGCCACGTGGGTGGTGATGACGCCGCTGTAGCCGGGATGCGCGGTGACCAGCTTGCCCTTCCACTTCGGGTCGAGCAGATCCTTCCACGTCTTCGGCGCCTCGGCGGCCGACAGCGCCTTCGTGTTGTAGGCGATGGCGTTCACGGTGGCGCGCAGGCCGTAGTAATAGCCGTCCTTGTCCTTGAAGCCGGCCGGGAAGCCCTCGACGCCGGCCGGCGTGTACTTCGTCAGCAGGCCCCTGCCCTTGAACATGACGAAGTGGCCGGCGTCGGAGGTGTGCACCACGTCCACGTTCTTGATGTTCGCCTTCAGCTCCTGCATCACCCGCCCCAGGATGCGCTCGGAGCCGGTGCGATGGACCTCCACCTTGATGCCGGGGTAGGCCGCCTCGAACAGCTTGGCCACCTTCTCGGCGCTGGGCAGCGCCAGCGAGGTGTACCAGACGACCTTGCCTTCCTTCTTCGCCGCCTCGACGCGCGCGTCCTGCGCAGAGGCGACGGTTGCGAACAGGACGACGGCAGCGAAGGCGAACAGGCGGGCGACGATCGGCAACATGGTCACTTCCTCTCGGCAGTGAGGGATGCGAACAGTTCGGTCAGCGGGGCGCCGGCGGCCAGGCCGTCGACGGCGCGAATGACGCGCTCCACCCGGTCGGGAGGCAGCGAGAGCCCGGCGTTGCCGCGGAATTTGGCCTCGATCGCGACGCGCGTGAGCGGCGCGTCGGGGCCGCCCCGCGGCCGGTCCTGGCGCTCGCGCAGCGTGCCGCCGGTGGCCAGGGTGATCTCGACGTCGCCGACGAACTGGCGGGGATAGTCGATCGTGGCATCGAGCTCGTACGTCACCCGCCGGGCCACCGCCAGCACGCCGGCGTCGCGCACGGCCTGGTCGGCGAATTCCGCCAGCCCGGCCCGCCCGCGGACGAGGATGCTCGCCACCAGGTAGGGCAGGCTGAACTTGGCGGCGTAGCCGTTGGGCGGCGCGTGCTTGGCCGCCAGCGGCTCCCACAGCCTCGGCACGGGACCGGCGGCGGTGCGGCAGCGGATGGCGGCGATCTCGGCGGGCCGGACCCGCTCGCGCAAGCGGGCCGCGCAGTCCATGTACGGCTGCGCGATCGAGCCGCACGGGTACGGCTTGAGCGTCAGCTCCTCCAGCTCCCACCTCCGCCCGAGCGTGTCGAGCAAGCCGTCGAGCCGGCCGGGGTCGTGTCCCCCGGCAAACGCCGCGTAGAGCCCGTGCGTTCCCTCCAGCACCGTCTCGGGCCCGGTGAAGCCGGCCCGCGCCAGCTGCACCGCGACGACCCCGGCGTGGGCGCCCCAGCCGGGGTGCAGGCGCTTGGTCCACGAGCCGTCGGCGAGGTACTCGATGATGCCGGCCGACTGGCTGCCGCAGATGCCGAAGGCGTGGACGAGCTGGTCCTCGGTCAGCTTGTACAGGCGGGCCGCCGCGGCGGCCGCCGCGAAGCTCGACGTGATCGCGGTCGGATGGAAATGCCGCGCATGGAGCGCGCCGGGCACCGCGAGGCCGACCCGGCACATGACCTCGACCGCGGCGATCAGCGCCTCCAGCGCCGCCCGGCCGCCGGCGCCCACCGCCTCGCCCGCGGCCAGCGCGGTGGTGACGGCGACGCAGCCGGTGTGGACGATGGCGTCCTCGCGGGTGTCGTCGAAGTCCAGGCCGTGGGCGAGGGTGGCGTTGGCGAGGACGGCGTTGGCCGCGGCCACCCGGGCCGGGCTGCCGAGCAGCGCGCTCTCGGGGGCGCCGCCCAGGCGCTCGGCCACGCCCAGCACCGCGCGCCCGAAGTCCTCGCGCGTCGCGGCCAGCGCGTTGCCCAGCGTGTCGAGCGCCAGCAGCGACGCCTTCGTCACGACCGGCGCGGGGACGTCGTCCAGCGACAGCCCGACGACGAACCGCGCCAGGCGCCGGGCGGCACGCTCATCCGCCATCGAGCACCTCTCTGATGGCGGCCGGCGGCACCTTGATCTCCACGCCGGCCCGCTCCTCTTGCAGCAGCATGGCCACCCGCGAGTCGCGGTCGCCCCAGCCGCGGTTCATCGCCTCGGTCATCTCCTCCAGCGTGATGTTGGCCAGGCGCATGGGCACCTTGTGCTCGCGGCCGAGGGCGGTGGCCAGCGAGACGTCCTTGTGGGCCAGGCGCAGCGCGAACGCCGCCGGATCGTACGTCCCCGGCAGGAACTGATCGGCCAGGCCGTCGAACGTGCGGCGGCGGCCGCCGGCGCCCTGGCGCACCGCCTTCCAGATCGTGAGCGGGTCGACGCCGGCCTTGACGCCCATCGTGAACACCTCGGCCAGCGCGGTCTGCACGACGTAGCCGGCGCAGTTGTGGACGAGCTTGGCCACCGAGCCCGCCCCGATCGGCCCCACGTAGTACGCCTGGTCGCCGATGGCGTCGACGACCGGCTTGTAGCGCTCAAAGGCCTCCCGATCGCCGCCGATCCACAGCGCCAGCCGCCGGCTCTCGGCCCCGCGCGGGCCGCCGCTGACCGGCGCGTCGAACATGTGCACCCCGCGCGCCTTGAAGATCGCGTGCAGCCGCCGTACGACCGTCGGCGAGTTCGTCGAGAGATCGAAGAAGGCCTTGCCGGCGGCGAGGCCGGGCAGCAGCCCCGTCTTCTCGTCGAGGGCCACCGCCTCGACGTCCTTCGGCTCGGGCAGCGAGGTGAACACGACCTCACTCGCCTCGGCGACGGCCCGGGCCGAGTCGGCCCAGCGGGCGCCCGCCTTGACGTGCGGCCCGGCCGCCTCCCGCCGGACGTCGTGGACGGTCACCTCGTGGCCGGCCTTGATCAGGTTGGACGCCATGTGGCGTCCCATGGTGCCGAGGCCGATGAACCCGACCTTCATGACCCGGCCCCGTCGAGCACCTTGCGGGCGATGCGGCCCGCCGTCATGGCGCATGGCCAGCCCGCGTAGAGGGCCATGTGGGTGATGACCTCGCCGATCTCCTCGCGGGTGACGCCGTTGGCGAGCGCGCGCTCGAGGTGGCCGGTGAGCTGGTCGCTGCGATACATGGCGATGAGCGCGGCGACCGTGATCAGGCTGCGGTCGCGCTTGGAGAGCCCGGGGCGCTCCCAGACGTCGCCGTACACGACCTTCTCGGTGAGCTCGATCAGCTTGGGGGCGACCTGGCGGACCTCGTCGCGGGCGGACGTCGCGGGTCTCGGTGTGCTCACGGCTGGCTCCTTTCGGCGGCTACGGGCGCCATATGTTAGCATCGCCAGCGCGCGTCCCAAGGAGGCCCCCCATGCGCACACCGCTCGCCTGGATCACCGCGATCCTGATCTCGTTGCCGCTCGCCAGCCACGCGCAGGACGGGCGCTCGACGCTCGAGGCCGCCGCCACGGCGCTGGGCGCCGGCGGTCTGAAATCGCTCGAGTACAGCGGCAGCGGCGTCCACTTCGCCCTCGGCCAGAACGCGTCGCCGGGGCAGCCGTGGCCGCGGTTCAACGTCAAGAGCTTCACCCGCAGCGTCAACTACGAGACGGCCTCGCTGCGCGACGAGATCGTGCGGACGCAGGCCGAGCACCCGCCCCGCGGCGGCGGCATGCAGCCGGTCCGCGGCGAGCAGCGCCAGTCGTTCCACCTGAGCGGCGACCACGCCTGGAACGTGATGGGGCCGGCCGCGATCCCGGCGCCCATCGCGCTGGCCGACCGGCAGGTGCAGCTGTGGACCACGCCCCACGGCGTCGTCAAGGCGGCGCTCGCCGGCAACGCCATCGTCCAGGGCCGGGTGATCGCCTTCGCGGTCCCCGGCCGCATGACCGTCAGGGCGGCCCTGAACGATCAGAACCTCGTCGAGCGCGTCGAGGCCACCATCCCGCACGCGGTGCTCGGCGACCTGCCGGTCGAGGTGACGTACGCCGACTATCGCGACTTCGGCGGAGTGAAGTTCCCCGCCCGCATCCGCCAGGCGGCCGGCGGCTTTCCCACGCTCGACCTCACCGTGACCGACGTGAAGCCGAACGCGGCCGTCGACATCCAGGCTCCGGACGGCGTCCGCCAGGCGAGCGCGCCCTACGCGCGGGTGGCGACCCAGATGGTGGCCGACGGCGTCTGGTACCTGACGGGCGGCAGCCATCACAGCGTCGTGATCGAGATGAAGGACCACCTGATCGTGGTCGAGGGGCCCCTGAACGACGAGCGCGCCCTGGCGGTGATCGCCGAGGCCCGCGGGCTGGCGCCGGGCAAGCCGATCCGTCACGTCGTCGCCAGCCATCACCACTTCGACCACTCGGGCGGGCTCCGGGCCTTCGCCGGCGAGGGCGTGGCCGTGATCGTCCACGAGACCGACCGCGCGTTCTTCGAGCGCGCGCTGGCGGCGCCGGCCACGATCCGGCCGGACCACCTGGCGAAGTCGGGCCGCAAGCCGGTGGTGGAGGCCGTGCGCGACCGGCGCGCCCTGACCGACGGGGCGCGGACGGTCGAGATCCACCACATCGCCGGCAACGCCCACGCCGCCGGCCTGTTGATGGTCTACCTGCCCAGGGAGAAGCTGCTGGTCGAGGCGGACGTGTTCACGCCCCCGCCCGCCGGTACGCCGCCGCCGATGCCGCCGAGCCCGTTCACCGTGCAGTTCGCGGCAACCCTCAAGCGGCTCAATCTCGACGTCGCTCGCCTGCTGCCGCTGCACGGCCGCAGCGTGCCGATCGCCGACCTGCACGGCGCGGTGGGCCATGGCCATTGATCCCGTCTACGAGGTCTACGCGCTCAAGTACGGTGAGCGGGACACCACCAAGTGCCAGTTCTTCTACCGGGAGGGCTCGCACGACAAGCTGACCCTGCACTACTTCGTCTGGCTGATCCTGGGCGGCCCCCATCCCGTACTGGTGGACACGGGCTTTCTGGAGGACGACGCCCATGCCCGCGGCATCCGCAACTACATCACGCCGGCCGCGGCGGTGGAGCGGGCGGGCATCAAGCCGGGTGACATCCCGATCTCGCTCATCAGCCACCTGCACTACGACCACTGGGCCGGTCACAGCCTGTTCCCGAAGGCCGAGTTCTGGATCCAGAAGGACGAGGTCGCGTTCTGGACGGGCCCGTTCGGCAGCACGCCGGCCTTCCGCGGCTCGGCCAACGTCACCGCGCTGGCCGGGCTGGTCACGCTCAACTACGCCAACCGCATCCGCATCATCGAGGGCGACCGCGACGTGCTGCCCGGCCTCCGCGTGCACCGTGTCGGGGGCCACACCGCGGGCTTGCAGATCGTCACCGTCAACACCGCGCGGGGGCCGGTCGTGCTGACGTCCGACGCCTCGCACTTCTACCACAACGTCGAGACACGCCAGCCGGTGCAGATCATCACGAACCTGCCCGAGATGCTGGCGGCCTTCGAAACCATCCACGACCTGGCCGGTGCCCAGAAGCTGATCGTGGCCGGTCACGACCCCGAGGTCCGCGAGCGCTTCAAGGAGGTCGAGCCCGGCATCGTGAAGATCGCGTAGGAGGACGTCATGGGACTGTTGAGGGACGACGAGCTGCGGGCGCTGGCCGGGGCCGAGACCGCCGCGTTCCCCGGTCCGATCCCCACCCAGATCTGGGCCCAGTTCGAGCAGACCGGGCGCATCGAGTGGGTGACCGACCTCGCCGAGATCCCGGCCAGGTACGGCGTCACCAACGTCTATGGCGACCTCGGCCAGATCTTCGCCCAGAGCACGGTGGCCGACCAGTTAGCCAGGATCAGCAGGGGCGAGGTGGGCTATGTTCTGTCCGAATTGTCGCGGCGAGTATCGCGAGGGAATTACCACCTGCGCGGACTGTGGCGTGTCGCTCGTAGCCGAGCTTGAGCCAGTGCCGGCTCAGAACCTCAGTGACCTGGTCACCGTGCTGTCAACCCCTGATGAGGCCACGGTTTCGGTCGCGTGCTCGGTGCTCGATGACGCTGGCATTCCGTACTTTGTACGAAACGACCAACTACAGGACTGGATCGGCCTGGGAAGGTTTGGTGGCTACAACATCATCGTTGGTCCGATGGTGATCCAGGTCAGGGAAGACGATGCCGAAGCGGCCATCGCGATCTTCCGTGATGCAGAACTGGCTCAAGCACGTGAGGACGAGTCGGACGCCGGGCCAGAAGCCGAGTCAGAGGAGTGACAGGACTGAGGAGCTGCTGTTGTCGAATGGAATGTGCACGGCTCGATGACTGGACGGACCGTACCCCGTGAGTGAGCGATCGGGGAGATAGGTCTAACTTCAGGATCCAGCGGTTCGCGTGCTCGCGTTGCTCGCACCTCGGCCGCTGATCCTGCGCGTTATCTGTCTCAACCATCAGAACCGGAGGCCAGATGCCTGCTGTCGTGCATGGAGGGACACTCGGCCGTTGGTTCGAGGAGTTGTGCCGTATCGACGTGCCATCACTGGCCACTACCTGCCGGGCGAATGGGTGCGCGCTCCAGCCAAGGACTCTTCCGGACAAGGGCGGTGTCTACGCCTTCTGGTGGACCGGTCCCGTAGAAATGCTCACGTCCAGCCACTGCAATCGCCTGCTGGAGTTGTCCGGTCCTGGCGGACGTCCGGTTCTTCTGAAGCTCGAGGACGACTGGCTCGGGCTTTCGACTGGCCTGCCGCTCCCGTTGTACATCGGCAAGAATTCCAGCAACATTTCGAAGCGTGTCGGTCAACACCTCCGTCTCGCCGACGAGAGGATGCTCCCACTCGGCCAAGGCGCTGCGAAGCAGCCGCGACCGACCACGAGCTGCCAGTTACGCGCTGGCGTTGAACATCTCTTCCCAGGGGAACCGGACACCCGTTCGCTGATCCTGAAAAACGTCGGTCTATCGTTCGTTGTCCTCGACGGCGATGATCATGCGGCGAACCGCTTCTACCTCGAGGACTTGGCGGTTGGTCTCATGAGGCCTCCGCTCAACGTTGATATTGAGCGGTAGCTTTCGAGCAGATAACTTCGCAGTGCACCGGACCGGGGCTCGCGTTGCTCGCTCCGGCCGGTGATCGCGGCGTTATCCGGATCATGCGACCGCCGGTTTGTGCCAGGTCGCTGCTGTCGCTGCTGTGGGAGGTTTCGCCGGGCGAACGATGTGGGTTATACTCTCGGTATGAAGACCGCGGTCTCCCTTCCAGACGATGTGTTTCGGGCCGCTGAACGGCACGCGCGCCGGGCGCGGAAGTCGCGAAGCCAGCTGTACGCCGAGGCGCTCTCAGAGTATCTAGCTCGGCACGCGCCGGACGAGGTCACCGAGGCCATGAACCAGGTCGTGGATCAGTTGAACGAACCCACAGACCCATTCGTCACTGCAGCGGCTCGGCGGATCCTAGAGCGAAGCGAGTGGTAGAAGTGTCGCAGGGCGAGGTTTGGTGGGCGGATCTGCCCCAACCTGCGGGCTCTGGTCCCGGCTTTCGACGCCCTGTGGTAATCGTGCAAGGAGAGCACCTGAACAGGAGCAGGATTGCAACGGTGGTCTGTGTTCCGTTGACGAGCAATCTGACCTGGGCTCGTGCGCCCGGGAACGTGCTCCTACCCGCCACAGCCTCGGGTCTCCCGAAGGACTCGGTTGCAAATGCATCGCAGATCATTGCCGTCGATCGGGCGTTTCTCGCCGAGCGGGTGGCCAAGTTGCCACCGAAGAATTTCGCCCAAGTGATGAGCGGCGTCGATGTGGTCCTTGGTAGATGAGGATGACCGGCTAACTTCAGTATCCAGCCGCCGCGCTGACGCGCGCGGCTGATGCTGGCGTTGGGCCGACAGGAACGTTGCTACAGGTCTTCGAGAAGACGGTCGTACGCGGCGTGCGGGCCGATCCAGAACCGGCGATCTCGTCATCGTCCAGAAGCCCGAGGGCGCGGTATCCCAGGGTTACGCGAGCGGCGTAGATAGCATCGCGACGGTGAACCTTCTTGAACTGAAGGCCTGGGTGACGGGCGTTTTCGCGGAACAGTCGATACGCCTTTCGAGCAACTTCCCTGATCTCAGGCGGGAGCCCGCGATACGCCGCCCAGAAGCGCGGCGTCGCGCGAGATTTCACAGCTTGTCGGGGTCGAGTTCCGTCGCTCTGCCGGCGGCGCGGTCAGCCCGAGCCTCGGCCACGAGCTTGCTCAAAGCGTCCTGCGAGGTCGCGAACTGGCGGGCCCACAGTTCCTCGTCCTCAAGCTCATCCAGCAGCCATCTCCACGGTGTACCAGACCGGGGCCGTTGGGCGGACGAGCGACCGCGAGAGATTGGATGGGACCCGGCTTGCGCTCGGTCAGGCTCCGTCGTCGGAAACCTCATCGGTCCCGAGCAGCAGCGCAAGGCCCTTGAGAACATCGCGCATTCTGCCCACTCCCAGAACCCCGACACGGTCGCCGAGCCGCGTCCGATCGATCGTTCGGATCTGGGAAACGTTTACGACACTTGCCCGAGGAAGTCCTGCCTCACCTCGCCGGAGACGCACGTTCCCCGGCATGGCGCCGAGCTGGAGATTCGACGTGACTGCTGCCACTACTGTGGTGGAGATGGCGCTTCGATTGAACCGGTCGTGCTGTACGACGAGCGCAGGCCGGCGGCCGGCGGGTGCCGAACCCTCGACCGGTCCGAAATGAAGCCAGTAGATTTCGCCCTGTCGGATCACCAGCGCTCGTCCGCCCAATCGCTTCCGATGCGATTCAGCCCGGAGGCTTCTCGGCTCTGTTTCCGCGCGACCTCCGGCGCGGCGAAGAGCTCGTTCAGCCGTCGCGTGATCTCGGCGTCGCGGCGCGCACGAACCGCGTGCTGCAAGACGCGTGTCACGAACCGATTCCGCGTTTCCCGTCTGGCACGGGCGACGCGGTCCACCGCAGCGAGTAGGTCATCGGGCACGGCTATCGCGGTCTTGCGGAGCGGCATTGGTATTCCTCCTGGTAGCGACAGTCAGCATACCACGACTGGGCTCTGCCGTACCGAAACGAATGCCCGGGTAAGCCGCCCAACAACAGGCTTGAGGCGGTCCGACCGCTCAGCCTGCACGTTCGCCGGATCGGCGGAGGCATCGACTGCATGGAGGACTCATCTCATGCCGTGGCGGGCCAAGTGCAACGAGTGCGAACAGGAAGCAGGGATCACCCGGCCGTTCTTCGGGCTGGGGCCGTAGGCCGCGGCCGACATCAAACTGACGCGCTACCCAATCGCTCGCTTTCTTGACACCATCTGTGGGTTGGGCTGATCGAACCGACGCCCGTGCGGTCCGCTGATGGGCGTGGTGCCAGAGACCATGGACGGGGCTACGGCTGGACGCCCGCCGGGACGTGTCACGGCGAGCTGCGTAACCACCAGAGGAGGCAGCACATGAAACGCGAAGTCATCGAGCAATCGATCCAGTTGTGGACGAAGGAGCCCGAGAAGGCCAAGGTCAGCCCTCTCGTCAAGGCCCGATCCGATGGCGCGCAGGCTGTCGTGGAAACGGGCCCGTTCTCCTGGCAGACCGATTTACCCCCGACGTTGGGTGGCGAGAACAAGGCGGCAAGCCCGACGGCGTTGCTCCTGGGCGCCCTGAGCGGCTGTGCGGTCGTGCTCATCCGCGACACGCTGGCCCCCCAGCTTGGCGTGCGCGTCGACTCCGTGCAGGCCGAAGTCCGGTGCAAAGCAGACTTTCGCGGCCTGCTGGCAATGCCCGGCGCTGCTCCCGATCTGCAGGACCTTGAAATCACTATTCAGATCCGATCGCCGGAAAGCGAGGAGAAGGTGAACAGCCTCTATCAAGCGTGGCTCGAGCGATGCCCCGTCTACCTGGCGCTCACGAAGCCGCTGACGGTCAAGACCACGCTGGCGAGGATGGCGGTCTAACTCGTCGACTCGGCACCGCCTGGCGGCCATGACGACCTTAGCGGCGTCGGAGATCGGCGGACGACCGGCGCCGCGGGTCGAGCACGTCGTCCTCGGCGTCGCGGCCACCGCCCTGGCGTTCCTCGTCGTGCTCCCGCTGGCCTCCCTCCTCTGGGGCAGCGTGAGTACCGATGGCCGTCCCACGCTCGACCACTTCCGCGAGGCCCTCGGCAGCCGCCTCTACGTCCAGGCCCTCGGGAATTCCCTCGTCCTCGGCGCGTGGACGGCGGCGCTCAGCGTCGCCATCGGCCTGCCGCTGGCCTGGGCGGTGAGCCGCACGAACACGCCGGCCAAGCGCT
Source organism: Candidatus Methylomirabilota bacterium (assembly GCA_036397135.1). GTDB lineage: Bacteria > Methylomirabilota > Methylomirabilia > Rokubacteriales > CSP1-6 > AR5. The sequence goes on along the minus strand of DASWJN010000200.1, from coordinate 678 downwards.
TCATCCACCTGACCGCCCTCGTCTCCTACATCACCCCGCCCTTCCTCACCGCCATCGCATTCGTCAACCTCTTCAGCCCCAACGCGGGGCTCGTCAACCGCTTCCTGCGCGACGTGGCCGGTCTTCCGGCCCTCACCTTCAACGTCTTCTCGATGTCGGGCCTGGTGCTGGTCACCGTGTTCCACACCTTCCCGTTCGTCTACCTGCTGGCCGCGAGCGCGCTCGAGTCGGTGAACGCCTCGATGGAGGAGTCGGGCCGGATCCTCGGCGCCGGCCGCTGGAGGACCGCGTGGGCGATCACGCTGCCCCTGGTCGCGCCGGCCGTGCTGTCCGGCGCCCTGATCGCGTTCGTGAACGCGATCGCCCTGTTCGGATCCCAGGCGATCATCGGGCTGCCGGGGCGGGTCTTCACTCTGCCCACGCGCATCTACGCGCTGTTCGACTACCCGCCGCAGTACGGCCTGGCCTCGGCGATGTCGCTGGTCTTCGTCGCGATCACGGCCGCCGCGCTGTACCTGCAACGGCGGTTCCTGGCCCGGCGCTCCTACGTCACCCTCGGCGGCAAGGGCAACCGGCCCCGGCTCGTCGATCTCGGCCCCGCCCGCCACGCCGTCCTGGCGTTCGCGGTGGGCGTCTTCGTCGTCGCCGTGCTCGCACCGTACCTCACGCTGCTGGCCG
>DASWJN010000199.1:0-2793 GCA_036397135.1 Candidatus Methylomirabilota bacterium | reverse complement strand
GCCGCCGGCGAAGACCACCTGGCCCGAGGCGGCCGCGACGATCGGCACGTACTGCGCGTTAATGTCGATGCCGAGCGGATGCGAGGGCCCGAAGTCCGAGGTGATCAGGCCCACGACCGGCCCGACGAAGCCGAAGGCGGAAGGCGCGCCCGTGACCACGGGCGGCGTCGTGGACTCCTGCGAGGCGACGGCGGCCGGCCGGATCGCGGGGGCCGGTGGCGGGACGACGTGGCCGCCGGGCACGAGGATCGTCGTGCCTTCCTTGAGCAGGTCGGCATTGGCGAGGCCGTTGGCGGCGAAGGCTAGGATGTCGGCGACGTCGGCGTCGTAGAGGTCGGCGATCTCGGTCAGCGTCTCGTCGACGCGGACGTTATGGATGATGCCCTCGACGCTCGGGACCTGGATCTGCTGCCCGACGGCGAGCAGGTCCTCGTCCGAGATGATGTCGATGTTGTTCCAGAGTATGTAGTCGGAAGCGATGCCGAAGCGGGCGGCGATCGTGCTGACGGTGTCGCCGGGCTCGACCTCGTAGCGGTAGAAGAGCGGGAGCTGCTCGGAGGCACGGCCGGGCTCGAGGTCGTCGTCCTCGCTGGTCTCGCGGGCGGCGGCGAGCGTGGCGAGCAGGGTGGGGGTGCCGTCCTCCGCGGCGATCACGTCGGCGGAGGCGACGGGCGGGGCGACGACGGTGAGCGGGACCGGCGCGGCCTCGAGCGTGGTGACGGGCACCGCCGCCGCGGCGCCGCTGAGCCCGGGCATCGAGATCAGCGAGGCGCGCAGGAGCGGCGGCGGCGTGGCGGAGCGAACGGTGCGCGGGAAAAACCCGATGAAGACGATGAGGGCGAGCAGCGCGATCGCGACGCCGCCGTGCGCGAGCACCCGGTGACGATAGGGCAGCGCGGTGGACTCGCCGCCCGGGAGGCAGCGCCGCGCGCGTCGCAGGGCGCGCGAACGTCGGGGCGGCGTCGGCGTCGGTATGGAGCCGCTGATCGGCGTCCTCCGTGACGACCGGCCGGCGGCACCCCGAACACGAACGGGCACCACGGCGCGCTGTTGTTGGACAAGCCGATGCCGGCATCACTGCCGGCATCCCCGGCGGAGTCTAGCACGGGATCGGCGTAGGGGAAGGGCCTGAACGGCCCTGATGCGCGGGGCAGCGCGCCCCTAGCAGGCTGCTGAAAAAGGGCTGGCGAGGGAATCGTCGGAGGTTCGATCGGCGGGTAGGATAGCGCTGGCGGGGGCACATCCCGGAGGTGCTCCGTGCGAGGCGACGCTGAGCGTCAGGCCAACATGCTACTGGCGGTGACGCCGGACTCGTTCATCCCCGAAGATCACCCGATCCGCCGCGTCAAGCCGATCGTCGAGTCGGTGCTGGCGCGGCTGTCGCCGCTGTTCGACGCGATGTACGCCGAGCGCGGCCGCCCCTCGATCCCGCCGGAGCACCTGCTCAAGGCGAGCCTGCTGATCGCGCTCTACTCGATCCGCAGCGAGCGCCAGTTCTGTGAGCGGCTGCGCTACGACCTGCTGTTCAAGTGGTTCCTCGACCTCAACGTCAGCGACGAGCCGTTCGACGCCTCCACGTTCTCGAAGAACCGCGAGCGCCTGCTCGCGCACGATGTCTCCCGCGCCTTTTTCGCCGAGGTGGTGGCCGAGGCGCGCCGCCGCCGGCTGCTCTCCGCCGAGCACTTCACCGTGGACGGCACGTTGCTGGAGGCCTGGGCCTCGCTCAAGAGCTACCGCCCGCGCGACGAGCAGGACCCACCGACCGGTGGCGGGCGCAATCCGGAGGTCGACTTCCGAGGACAGCGGCGCCGCCGGGAGACGCACGTCTCCCGCACCGACCCGCAGGCGCAGCTGTACACGAAGGCGCCGGGGCACACGGCGAAGCTCTGCTACATGGGCCATCTGCTCACCGAGAACCGCCACGGCTTGGTGCTGGACGTCGAGTTGACCGAGGCGAGCGGCTACGCGGAGCGCGCGGCGGCGCTGGTGATGCTCGACCGCAGCACGACAGCTGGTGCGACGCTGGGGGCCGACCGTGGCTACGACACGCGCGACTTCGTGGCCGGGCTGCGCGCACGGGGCGTGACCCCGCACGTGGCCCAGAACGACAGCCGTCGCCGCAGCGCCGTGGACGGGCGCACCACGCGGCACCCCGGGTACGGCCACAGCCAGCGGCGGCGCAAGCTCGTGGAGCAGGTCTACGGCTGGGTGAAGACCGTGGGCGGCGGGCGCAAGCTGCGCTTCCTGGGGCTCGCCCGCAACCGCTGCTGGCTCGAGCTCACCGCTGCGGCCTACAACCTCGTGCGCATGGCGAAGCTGGAGCCCGTCGCCTAGGCTCAGCGAGCCCGCAACCGTGCCGCGGAACCCGAGCAACGCAACCTCACGAAGGAGACGGGTGGCTTCTGCCACTCGCCTCCATGTTCCACCGTCTGCGTACGCTTCTTCAGCAGCCTGCTAGACGACGAGGGCGCGCCTGACGCGCGCCCCCTTGGTCTACATCGGCGGCCGCCTCAGCCTCAGCATCCGGAGCAGGCTGTCGAGCCATCGTCGCATTGGGTGTCCCTCCCTGAGCACGCGCAGCGTACACGGGATCGTCGGGCGGCCGTGTCCATCGGCGGGCGGCGTCCCCGCGTCGGCCGCCGGCGCGCCCGGTTGCGCGAAGGGTTGGTGCTGCTCCTGCTCGCCATCGGCCTGGTACTCGTTGCCGCGCGCACTGGGATCGGCGCGTGGTGAGGGTCCCCGATCACGATTCGCGATAGCGAAGCCCGTGCGACACCCGATCAGCGCGGCTCG
>DASWJN010000198.1:0-6408 GCA_036397135.1 Candidatus Methylomirabilota bacterium | reverse complement strand
GCCATCTACGACGTCATGAAGAAGTAACCGACGAAGCCGTCGGCTCGCGCATCAGGCGGCGGGCGCCGGGGTGGAACCACGCCAACGCCAACTTCGCGTACACGCTCGTGGTCGGTGGACCCCGTTGCTGCTATGGGTGCGACGTGAGCGCGTGGCGGGCGGGGGACAAGGACGCAACGGGAGCATCAGCGGCGCCGGGGGTGGATGGGGTCCGCCGACCCGTTTCCCTCAGACCATCACACGGCGGGCGCCGGGGTGGAGCCACGCCAGCGCTAACTTCGCGCACACGCTCGTGGTCGGCGGACCCCACCCACCCCCGGCGCCGCCGATGCGGCAGATCAGCCCTCGTCCTCCGCCCGCCGCGACGCGCGCGCTTCCTCCGCCGCGCGGATCTCGTCGGCGAAGAGCCCGACGTGCAGCGGACAGGGCGGCTTGTTCTCCTCGACGTACTGGCAGTCGAGCTGGTTGCACTGCACGAAGTAGCCCTGCGAGCGGCCGAATCCCCCGTGCCGCTTCAGCCGGATCATCACGGACTCGGAGACGACCTCGCACCAGAACTCCCGCGCGCGACCTCGGCTCACGGATTCCCCCTCGTCGCCGGCTCGGAGCCGGACGACCCCACCACCATACGCCTCCGCCCTCCACCAGACAACGGTTGTGCGCGCGTCGGCTTCCGGAGCATTTTCCCTTCGAACGGGTTTTCGAATTCCGTTATATTGTGGCGGTGGCGCGGTGCCTGGCGCCAACCTTTCCCGGGGAGGATCCGATCGTGCGTCGTCGTGACTTGGGATTCGGGGGCACCGGCTCGTCGTGGCTCTGCGTCGCTCTCGCCATTGCGCTCAGTGGATGCGGCACCTCCTCCGGGCTCCTAAAGTCAGACGGCGCGCTGAGGGCCGGCCTGCCGTCCGCCGCCACGGCCGCGACCCCGGCACCCGCGCCGGCGCCGGCCGGAGAGACGGCATTGGTCGACGCGACCGCGCCGGCCGTGATGCCGGCCGGTGACCTGGAAACGAATGTCGCGCCGGCCCCCCTGTCCGTCGAGTCCGATCCGGAGGCCGTCAGCCCTGCCGACGACGCCCTCGAGCCCGAGGTACTGGCCGGGCTCATCGAGACCGTCCACGACGGCTTCGCCCTCGCCCAGCTCGCGCAGGACGCCGGTGACGCGTTCGAGGAAGAGTACGATCCCTGGGAGCCCTTCAACGAGAAGATGTTCACGTTCAACCGCGGGCTGGATCGGTGGGTCCTGAAGCCCGCCGCGCGCGCCTACATGGTCGTCATGCCCGAGCCGTGGCAGGTTCTCATCGCCAACGGATTCGACAACATCAATTTCGTGCCGCGGTTCGTCAACAGCGTGCTGCAGGGCAAGTGGGGCGGCGCCGGCCGCGAGCTGGGGCGCTTTCTCATCAACAGCACCGCCGGCATCGGCGGCCTGTTCGATCCCGCCAAGGACTTCTGGGGCATCCCGAAGAGCCGCGAGGACTTCGGACAGACGCTCGGTGTCTGGGGCAGCGGCCCCGGACCCTACCTGGTCTTGCCCCTGATGGAGCCGCTGACGGTGAGGGACGGCATCGGCAAGTTCGTCGACGGCTTCATGGATCCCCTCAGTTACGTGCTGCCGTTCTTCTGGACACGGGCCGGGATGAAGGCCGGGGACACGCTCAATGATCGCGCGCTCAACTACGACCTCTTCCAGGGGTTCGAGGAGAGCGTGATCGACATGTACAGCGCGGTCCGACACGGCTATCTCCAGCGCCGGCAACAGCTGATCAAGGAATAGCGCCACCCGGAGGAGCCGCACGCGTTGAGCCCGATGTGGGCGGGCGCCGCCGCCGCCGGCCTCGTCGTCCTGGTCGCTCTCGCCTCGGCGTTCTGGTCCCGTACCGGAACCGCCGCCCCGTCCACGTCGCGTGAACTGGCCTCGGGGAGCCACCTCTACGTCACCCACTGCGCCGTCTGCCACGGCGAGGGCGGACGCGGCGACGGTTCGTCGGCCGCCGGCTTCGCCACCAAGCCCTCCGACCTCGCCGATGGGCGCTTGATGAATCCGCTGCCCGACGAGTTCATCGTCAACGTCATCCTGCGGGGCGGGCCCGCCGAGGGATTGTCGCCCGGCATGCCACCGTTCGGCGCGTACCTCGGCGAGGCGCAGGCCCGTGACCTCACCGCGTATCTCCGGTCCCTCGCGCGCCCGCCGTTCCGCCCGGAGGCGGCGCGCGCGCTCGTGACGGTGCCCGGCGCGCCGCGCCAGCCGATCCTCTTCAGCCACCTCATCCATGCCGGCTCGTTCCAGATCGATTGCCAGCACTGCCACGCGGACGCGCGGCGCTCGAAGTATGCCGGCCTGCCGTCGGTCGAGCGTTGCCTGGGCTGCCACAAGATCATCGGTGCCCAGGACAACCCGGAGATCGCCAAGATCCAGCAGTATGCGAGCCGCGGGGAGCCGATCCCGTGGGTGCGCGTCTTCAAGGTCCCGGAGTTCACCTATTTCCCGCACAAGCCGCACGTGCGCGCGGCCGTCGCCTGCCAGACCTGCCACGGCCCCGTCGAGCAGATGCGCGAGGTGGGCGCCCGGACCGGTCCCCACCTCTTCAACGACCTCGCCAACCTGGTCGGCCTGCGGCCGTCCCCGCCGCCGCTCACGATGGGCTGGTGCATCGACTGCCATCGGCAGTCCAACGCCACCCGCGACACCCAGGCCCCCCTCGACTGCATCGCCTGTCATCACTGACTTGTCGGGCGGTTGGGCTCCGAGGCGGCCGGGTTCCAAGCTCCTACCATCGAGCCGAGCCGCTGTGTTAACTTGGGTGACACTTCGTCGTCGAAGCGCGAGAACTCGGTGGGGACGAGGACAACGCCCATGCTCGTGGTGAGGCCCCGGTCGGTGATCGCCGCAGTCGTCGGGTTGCTCGTGCTGACAGCCTGGGGCCCGGCCGAGGCCCAGATGCGAGCGGCGAGCGCGGAGATCGTGCGCGCCACCGGGCGCGTCGACGTCCTGCCGAAGGGGCAGGCCAGCTGGGTGCCGGCCACCGTCGGCGCCCGCCTCGTGGAGGGCGATCAGGTGCGCGCGCTGGCCGGTGGCGCCGCGGACCTGAACCTGCCCGACGGCAGCACCATCCTCCTGGCCGAGAACTCGCGCTTCGCCGTGACCAGGCTCGACTACGACGCCACCACCCGCGATCGCGACGCCTCGTTCCACGTCGTGGTCGGCAAGGTGCGGGCGCAGGTCTCGCAGGCCGCCGTCCAGCTCGTGCGGGCGCGCCAGTCGAACTTCAACATCTCCACCCCCAACGGCGTCGCCGCCGTGAGGGGCACCATCGTCGTCATCGCCTACAACCCGGCCAGCCGCGAGGCGTTGACCTTCGTCTTCCCGTCCCCGGGCCAATCCGCCGCCGCCGCCCGCGTGACGTTCGTGACCCGCTCCGGCCAGGCCGTGACGGTGACCGGCAACAACTACGTGCGCCAGGTCGGCAATCAACCCCCGGGCGCGCCGGCCCCGGTCAGCAGCCTGCCGGCGGCCGTTCAGACCGCCGTGCAGACGGCCCAGAACCCGTCGACGCAGGGCTCCAGCGAGCTGGTCGTGATCCAGGTGACCATCCCGAGCGCGCAGGAGATCCAGACCGTCGTGGACAGCGGCGGCGCGGGCGCGGGTGGGGGCGCCACGCCGACCGGCGGAGGGGCTCCGACGGGCGGGTGCCCCGGGTGCGGCCGCGACTCCACCGAGTCCGTGCTGTTGCCCCCGCCCCCCCCGCCGCCGACGACGGCCCCGCCCAAGCCGGTCTCGCGCGCGTGTCGGACGGAGTTCTGCGAAGAGTAACCCCCCGGCGCTATCCGCCCGGCGTGGTCGTGAGCCCGAGCAGCTCGTAGATCACCACCGGGCGGGTCTTGCCCTTCACCTTCACCTCGCCGAGCGGCCGCGCCTGGATCGCGCCGCCGGCCGCCTCGCAGGTCGCGTCGCTGATGATGATGTGGGTGCTGGTCGGGTAGTCCTTGTTGAGCGACTCCAGGCGGGCTCCCAGATTCACCTCGTCGCCGATGACCGTGTAGTCGAAGAGCTGCTCGGAGCCGAGGTTGCCCACGACCATGGTGCCGGTGTTGACGCCGAGGCCGATACGGAACGGCTCCCGGCCCTCCGCCGTCCACCTGGCCTGCAAGCGCGCCACCTCGGCGTTCATGCGCAGGGCGGCCCGGCAGCCGCGCAGGGCGTGGTCGGGGTAGGCGATGGGGGCGCCGAACTCGGCCATCACCGCGTCGCCGATGTACTTGTCGAGCGTGCCGCCCTCCTCGATCACGATCCGCGTCATCTCGGTCAGGTATTCGCGGAGCATCTGCACGACCAGCTGCGGGTCGTTCTTCTCGGTGAAGGTCGTGAAGTCGCGGATGTCGGAGAACAGCACCGTGAGGTTCCGCAGCTCGCCGCCGAACTGCAGGGCCTGGGGGTTCTGCATGATCCGCTCGACGACCTCGGGACTCACGTACTGCTGGAACGCCCGCCGCGTGTACTGCCGCTGCCGCTCCTCGGTGAGGATGCGATAGAGGGTGATGGCGATGAAGGTCAGCAGCAGGGCCAGGGAGGGGTAGACGAGCGGGATCCACAGCTCGCGCCGGAACGCGTAGTGACCGGCGCCGAACAGCGCCGCCCCCAGCCCGAGCGTGAGCCACGCGCTCGGCATCGGCCGCACGATCGGGAGCACGATCGCCAGCACCAGCGGCAGCACGACGATGCCGGCCGCCTCGACCAGCTCGACCCAGTCCGGCCGCACGATGAAGCGACGGTCGATGATGTTGGCCGCCATGTTGGCGTGCTTCTCGACTCCGGGCAGGACCGGCGAGACCGGCGTCACCCGCAGGTCGAAGAGGCCGGGGGCGGTGGCGCCGACGAAGACGAGCCGGTCCGTCACCCGCTCCAGGCCCGTGCCGTGCAGGATGTCGGCGGCGGAGACATGCGGGATCGTGCCCTGGGGCCCGGCGTAGTCGATCAGGACCCGGCTGCGCGCGTCGGTGGGAATCACGATATCGCCCAGCTGGACCGATGCGCCGAACGTCACCTTCACCGCGAACGGCTCGATGCCGGCGGCGACCCGCACCCCCTCCAGCGCCAGGCTCGGGTAATAGTAGCCGCGCGACTCCATCAGCAGCATCTCGTACCGCGTGGAGCCGTCCAGCTCGGGCTGCATGCTCACGTGGCCGGCCGCCGCCGCCGCCTCGAGCAGGGCCGGGATGGGGAACGTTTCGTGGCGGGCGTGGGGAGGCGGCTTGAGGCCGCGCTCGCTGAAGTTCTTGAAGGCGGCGAGCGCCGACTTCCTCGGCGGACCCTGGCGCTCCGGCGGACCGGCGGGCACCTCCCGGCCCACGAAGTCGCTGGCCAGGACCACGCGCTCGGCATCGCGGATCGCCGCCGCCAGGGCGGCGTCCGGATCGGCGTCGCCGCGCAGGCGCTCCAACTCCGCCCGGACCGGCGGGTCGAGGGGGCGCCCCTGCAGGCGGCGGGTGAGCCGCTCGACGACCTCACGCTCGGGCGAGCGCTCCGGCTCGGTCATCAGCACGTCGAACGCGATCGCGGCGGCACCCGCCTGATCGAGCCGGCGCACGAGATCGGCCAGGATCCTGCGCGACCATGGCCAGCGGCCGATCGAGCCCAGGCTGGCCTCGTCGATGGCCACGATGACGATCTGGGGATTGACCGGGCGCGTGCCCCGCAGGCGGAAATGCTGGTCGTAGAGGTTGAACTCGACCACGTACAGGAAGCTGGGAGCGACGTAGTAGAGCAGGCCGACCAGGGCCACGATGCCCAGCGCGATCGACAGCGAGGCGCGCCAGGCGCCGCGGCGGCCGCTGGCCATCAGTCGGCGGCTTTGAAGTACTTGGCGGCGGGGTGGTGGAACACGAGCGCGGAGACCGAGGCCTCGGGGTCCATCATGAACCCCTCGGTCAGTCCCACGCCGATCTCCTCGGGGCGCAGCAACCGCCAGAGGGCGGCCTGGTCGGCCAGCTCCGGGCAGGCCGGATAGCCGAACGACACGCGGATGCCGCGGTAGCGCGCCTTGAGCTTGTCGGGGATGCTCAGCTCGGGCGGGTCGGGGAAGCCCCACAGCGTGCGCAGCCGCGCGTGCAGCCACTCGGCGGTCGCCTCCGCGCACTCGATGGCGAGCGCCTGGAGGGCGTGCGAGCGCAGGTAGTCGCCCCGCTCTTTCCAGGCGGCCGCCCGCTCGCGCACGCCGGCCCCGCACGTCACCGCGAACAGCGCCACGGCGTCGTCGCGGTCGTCGCGCACGTAGTCGGTCAGGCAGAGCCGCTCGCCGTCGGGCTGGCGCGGAAACGTGAAGGCGGCCACCGGCTCGCCCCCGGGCGCCAGGAGCGTCAGCGTCTCGCCGGCGGCCCGCGCGCGGAACCACTGGTACACGGCGTGGG
>DASWJN010000197.1:0-8723 GCA_036397135.1 Candidatus Methylomirabilota bacterium | reverse complement strand
TGTCGGTGCTGGTGCCCCCCATGTCGAAGGTCACCAGGTCGCCGTGGCCGATCAGGCGCGCGACGTGACGTCCCGCCGCGACGCCGCCGGCGGGGCCGGACAGGACGGCGCCCGCCGCCAGGCGCGCCGACTCGCGGATAGGGGCGACGCCGCCGTGCGACTGCATGATGAGCACGTCCTTCGCGGGCGCCCCCCCGCCGCCGGCTCGCGCCGACACTCGATAGCCGGCGGCGCGCAGGCGGTGCGTGAGGGTACTCAGGTAGCGCGCGAGCGCGGGGCCGACGTAGGCGTTGACGACGGTCGTCCACACCCGCTCGTACTCCTTGATCTGGGGCAAGACCTCGGACGACAGCGACACGTAGAGGCCGCGGCGCCAGCGGGCGACGGCGCGCCCGGTCTCGCGCTCGTGTCGCGGGTTGCGGTAGGCGTGCAGGTAGCAGACGGCCACCGCCTCGATCCCCGCGCGATCCAGCGTCTTCAGCGCGGATGCCAGCGACCGCGGGTCGAGCGGCGTGCGCACGGCGCCGTCGAACCGCACCCGCTCGCGCACGCCGAGCCGCCGCGAGCGCGGCACCAGGGGCTCCGGCGGCGGCATCCGCAAGTTGTAGCGGTCGTCCTTCAGCCCCTCGCGCATCTCGATGACGTCGCGGTGGCCCCGGGTCGTGAGCAGGCCCACCCGCGCGCCCTTGCGCTCGAGCAGCGCGTTGGTGGCGACGGTGGTGCCGTGCACGATGCGCTCGGTCCGCGCCAGCAGATCGGCCAGGTCGGTGCCGAGCTCGGCGGCCAGCAGCCGCAGGCCGTCGAGCAGGCCTTCGGAAGGGTCGCGCGGGGTGGACGCCGCCTTGGCGACCGCGATGCGGCCGCCGTCGTCGACGGCGACCAGGTCGGTGAAGGTGCCGCCGACGTCGATGCCGATCCGGAACGCGGTCATCCAACCTCCCCGGCCGGTCGAGCCGGCCGCCCGCAGTGTAATTCGTCGGCACGCGCCATGCACTGGCGAGCAAGGGGCGATGCGGCCCCGGAGGAGAGCCTTCTTCGCCTTCGTCGTCGGCGGCTGGGTGGCGGCACGGATCGCCGGCCTGCGGCGGGCGGAGCCCGCGATGCTGCACGGGGTCATCGCCTGGCTGGTCACCATTCCGATCATCCTGGTGCTCGCCTCGCTCGGCGCCACCGCCATGTACGGCGGCTGGTACGGAGGCGTCGTCGCCGGCCCGGCCTGGGTGGCGGTGTCCCCGATGACACCCGAGGCGGCGGAGGCGGTGCGCAACGGCGCCCTGGCAGCCGTGGTGGCGCTGCTGCTCGGGCTGGTCGGCGGCGCGCTCGGTGGCTGGATGGCCTCCGGCGAGCCCATGCGAGTGAGCTATTACCGCCGGCGTGACCGGGCCCCGTTCGAGTCCCGGCGCGCCGCGTAAACCTACGGAGGACACTGCGATGCTCTACATCCTGCTCTGGCTACTGGGCTTGCCGCTCGGCATCATCGTGCTGCTGTTCCTGTTCGGCATCGGGCGCTGACCACGGGCCGCCGCGCGCGCGGGGCGGAAGGTCGCATCGCCACCCCCCGCCCGGCGGCACCTCAGCCGGATGACTGGAGCGCGGCCCTTCCCAGGCCGGCGAGGATCCGGCGCTCGAGGGCCCCGGCGCGCTGACGGCGCGCGATCGTCAGGGCGGCTCGGAAGCATTCCGTCGCGCGCGCCGGCTCGGCGCCGCTCTCGCACAGCAGCTCGCCCCTCATCCGGTGAAGTTCCGCCTCGTAGAAGCGTTCGCCGCACCGCTCGGCGACGTCCAGGGCCTCCGTGACGACGTCGAGGGCGGCCTCGGCCTGGCCCGCCCGGGCGAAGCTCTCCGCCAGCAGCGCCAGGAAGTAGGTGACGAAGTCTCTGGAGCCCGAGGCGTTGATCGCCGCGATGCCGCGACGCGCCATCTCGATCCCCTCGTCGCTGGCCCCGGCCTGCACGAGGGCCCATCCACGCGTGACGTCCGCCCACGCCAGGAGCTGGGCGAATCCGTTGTCACGGGCGAGGCTCGCGGCCACCTCTGCATGCTCGCGCGTCGCGCGCCAGTCGCCGTGGAGCTGGTGGACACGCGCCGCATAGAGCAGCGCATGCGCCTCGCTGAAGCGATGGCCGATCGTCCGGGCCAGCGCGACGGCCTCCGCCGCGGAACGGGACGCCGCCTCCGGCTCGCCAAGCAAGCCGAGCGCCCAGGCGGCGTGCCCGAGCGCACACACGCCGGGGTCGTGGTTGCCGTAGAGGGCCGCCAGTGGCGCGTGCCGGACGGCGTCGTAGAGGGCCAGGCCTTGCACGGTGTGGTCACGCGCCGCGAGCAGCTCGCCCCGGGCGAACCGTGTCGCCCACTGGGCGTGATGGGCCTCGAGCACGAGGGCGGCGTCGCCGCCGGGACGGGCCAGCGCCAGGAGGCGGTTGGCCAGATCGAGGGCGGTCTCGATCTCGCCGCGGCTCCGGCGAAAGAGGAACAGGCCCCACAGCGCGGGGAAGAGCCGCGGCGTGTCACCCACCTGCTCGCACAGCGCCTGGGCCCGCAGGTAGGCCTGCTCCACCTCGGGCGCGCCCCGGCCCTTGACCGCCATGAGCGGGCCCCCGAGCGCGATCTGGATGGCGATCTCCTCCTCGACCCGCGCGGCCCGATCGGGCTGCGCGCCCAGCAGCTCGAGCGCCCTCGTCAGATGGACCACGGCCTCTCGGGCCGCCCCTCGCTGCGTGGCGATCTCGCCGGCCCGTTGCCGGTGGCGAATCGCCCGGGCGGCGTCGCGCCCCAGCTCCAGGTGCATCGCCAGCTCGGCGGCGCCCTCCCCAGTGCCGGCCCCGAGCGCGGCCTCGAGCCGGAGGCCGATCCGCCGGTGCATCTGCGCGCGCCGTCCCGGCGGGACACGCTCGTAGACCGCCTCGCGACAGAGGGCGTGGCGAAAGGCATAGCGGGCGGCCACCGATCCGTCCGGCCACTCGTCGGTGCCACGCGGAACGAGGAACAGCTCGCGGCGGACCAGGCTCGCGAAGCAGGCCTCCGCCGCGTCAACTGTCACGTCGGCCCCGGCCGCCGCCGTGAGCGACGAGAACTCCGTCCCGGCGGCGCTGGCGGCCTCCAGGATCCGGCGATCGAGGGCGGGGACGCTGTCGAGCTGCAGGCCGATCATCCGGTCGACATCGCCGGGAATCGCGACGTCGTCCGGATTGCCGACGAGCTCCCACCGGCCCCCGCGCTCGACGAGCGCGCTCCTTCGAACGAGCTCGTCGCCGACGTGCGCCACGAACAGCGGATTGCCGCCCGTGCGCCGATGGATCGTCGACCCCAGCGTGCGGAGCGGTGCCGTGGACGGGAATCGCCGGGCGATGTACTCGCCGACGGAGGCCTCGTCCAGCAGCGGCAGGACGAGTTCCCGGCAATGCCCGTGCACTTCGAGCTCGACCCTGATCATCTCGAGGGGATGCCCGCGACCGAGCACCTCCGACGAACGGTACGAGCCGAGCACGAGGAGCCGGGCCGGGCCAGGGCGCCGGGCCAGGTAGGCGAGCCAGTCCAGGGTCGAGACGTCGGACCAGTGGAGGTCCTCGAGCCATAACACGAGGGGAACGTCGCTGGTCGCGGTCTCGATCGCCTCGGCCAGCTCGCGGAGCATTCGGTCCTTCGTGGCGCCCACCACGTGCCGCTGTAGCGACCGCCTCTCCGCGCCGCTGATGAGCGAGGGCATCTGGACGAGCCAGCTCGGCGCGTGCCGACGGAGCAGACGGACGAGATGCTGGCCTTCCCGTTCGCGGCACAGCCGCGTGAGGGCCTCCAGGAGAGGCAGGTACGCCTCGCCGGCGCCGTAGTGCTCGATGCAGCGCCCGTACGCTACGCGAACGTCCCGGTGCTGGACCGCCTCGGCGAGGAAGGTCTCGACGACCGTCGTCTTGCCGATCCCCGGCTCGCCGGTGACGAACACGATCTGGCGGCGACCACCAATGGTCTGCTGCAGACAGGCGCGCAAGTGGCCGAGCTCCCGGTCCCGCCCCACGACGAGCGCGGTGGACTTCGATGGCCCAGGGACCGCGGGCTCATGCCGCCCCGGACGGGACGGCGCCTCCACCCGCGCGACGAAGCGGTAACCGCGGCGATGTCGGGTCTCGATGAACCGCGGCCGCTGGGCGTCGTCGTCGAGCGCCTCGCGAAGCTCCCGGATGCAGGTGGTCAGGGCGGCGTCCCCCACGACGGCGTCGCCCCAGACCGTCGCGAACAGCTCGTGACGCGTCACCGGCTCGCCGGCGCGGCGGACCAGCGCCCTCAGCACGGCGGCCGCCCTGGGGGTCAGCCTGATCTCGCGCGCCCCCGACCAGAGGCGGCCGGCGTCCGGGTCGAAGCGGTGCCGACCGAACGTAACCTCGTGTCCCATCATGCTTCCTCACCGTCGACCTGGCGCACGGCCCTCTCAGAGAAATCTCACGGTTCCGTTGGGACTGCGCGAGCGCCGGTTCGCTACAGTCTCTGACACATCGAGCGGGCGATGGCAAGCACGACGCCCGCCCTCGGAAGGAGGCTGCTCGTGATCCGATTGGTCCCTGCGGTGACAACAGTGCTCGTCGCATGGTCGCTGGGCTGGTCATCGGTGGCCGCCGGGCAACCGGCCCTGGCCGTCAAGCCGCTCGCGGAGAAGAAGGTCGCGCAGCTGCCGCCAGGTGCTCTCTTCTGGCGGGTCGAGACCTTCGCCACCAGGCCCGAGGCGGAGCGCGGCGCCGGCGCCATGAGCCTGGTCGCGGAGTCTGCGGGGAAGGTCTGGCTCTTCACGCTCGGCCCTGCCGGCGGGACGCCCTCACCGGGCGGGACGACGGTGGCCGAGGTGGGTCCGCTGCCGCCGGTCGCCGCGCCGCAGTATCTGCTCCGGATCAACCAGGCCACCGGGCCGCCGGGCAGCCTCACGCCGGTGCACACCCATCCGGGGTCCGAGGCGTTCTACGTGCTCGCCGGCGAGCAGAGCATCCGCACCGCCCATGGCGTGCTCCGTATCACCGCCGGCAAGCCGGAGACCGGACACGGCGCCGACATGCCGATGCAGGTCTCCAGCAGCGGCTCGACCGATCTGCACGCCCTGGTGATGTTCGTCGTGGACGCGACGCGGCCGTTTTCGAGCCCGGCCGCGTTTCGATGACCGCCGCCCTCACCACCGCGGCGGCCGGCGGCCGTGCCGGCCGGCGTGCCGGAGCGCCGGCCGATCAGCCGCGTGGCGGCAGGATCATGTAGGTGGCGCGACCGAGCGCGACCAGGGTGCCGGCGGCGTCGGTGACGCGCGTCTCGCCGAACGCGATCGTCCGCCCGCGGCGGATGATGCGGCCCTCGGCCAGGAGCGCGTCACCCCGGCCGGCGCCGACGAAGCTGACGTTGAGGTCGAGCGTGGCCTGGTCGGTGCCGCCGGCGGCGGCGGCGCCATAGGTGCCGAGGGCGCCGCCGATGGCGGCGTCCACGAGCGTCGCGAGTACGCCCCCGTGCGCGGGGGCGCCGGCGGCGTTGCGCAGCTCGTCGCGCATCGGCACGCGCAAACGCACCCAGCCCTCGCCGGCGGCCTCGACCTCGATGCCGAGATAGCGCCAGAAGAGGTTGGCGCGCCCGCGCTCGCGGACGCTCGTGAGCAGGTCGTCAGCCACGCCGTCCCGGGCGGGTGACGACGCCGTTGACGCGGTCGCGCTGCCGCGCCTGCCGCGTCCGTCGAGCGGGCGGCCCGTATCCGCCGCCGCCCGAGGACTCGACGAGGAAGACGTCGCCGGGGCGCACCGGGATCCCGACCTCTTTCGTGCGCAGCACGCGTGTTCCCCGGCGCGAGAGGAGCCGGTAGCGGTGGGGCAGGCCGTCGCGGCCACCCAGCAGGCCGTAGGGCGCGTGGCGGACGCCGTCGCCCGCCGTGTTGGCCACGGCGGGCTCCTCGATATCCATCCGCAATCTCAAGACCGCGCCGACGCCGCCCCGGTGCTCGCCGTCGCCGGCCGAGTCGGCGCGGAACTCGTGGTGCTCGAAGGTCAGCGGAAAGCGGACCTCGGCGACCTCCACGCTGCCGAACTTGATGCCGCCCGCCGCCTGCCCCTCGCCGGCGGTCTCCCAGCCGTCGCCGGCCGCGGTCGCGCCGCCGCCCGGCCGCGCGTGGAACATGTGCCAGATGAACGGGCGCTTCGTGCGCGGGTTGACGCCCTTGATCGCGATCCGGAAGCGCCGCCCCCAGCCGGCGATCGCGCGCTCGGGGCAGGCGGGCGCCAGCGCCTTGATGATCGCCTCGGCGACGTCCTGGGCGCAGTGGTTGGTCGACAGCGTCACCGGCGCGGGCGGGTCGGGGTTCACGATCGTGCCCGGCTTCGCGATCACCTTCACCGGGCGGAAGCTGCCCGAGTTCTTGGGCGTGCGGGGGTCGATGAGGTAGGCGAACGCCATGTAGACGGCCGACATCGTGTTCGGGAACGCCGAGTTGACGAAGCCGGTCACCTGCGGCGCCGAATCGCTGAG
The DNA here is from genome assembly GCA_036397135.1 of Candidatus Methylomirabilota bacterium. Lineage (GTDB taxonomy): Bacteria > Methylomirabilota > Methylomirabilia > Rokubacteriales > CSP1-6 > AR5. The sequence continues at coordinate 2,243 of DASWJN010000197.1, read as the reverse complement.
ATCGATGACCAGGCCGTCGCCCTTCTTGGTGACGGTGGCCCGGATGGGAATGTCGCGGGCGCCGTGGCCGTCGTCGTCGAGGACCGTCACGCCGCGATAGACGCCGTCCTTCCAGCCGCGCACGCACGCCCGGGCCTGGCGCTCGGCGCCGTCCAGGATCTCCTCGACGGCGTCGCTCACGGTCTTGGCGCCGTAGGACTCCACCAGCGCGAGCAGCCGCCGCTCGCCCACCCGGGCCGAGCCGATCATCGCGCGCAGGTCGCCCATGAAGTCGTGGGGGTGGCGGACGTTGGTCGTGATCATCCGCAGCACGTCGTCGCGCAGCTCGCCGGCGTCGTAGAGCTTGAGCGGCGTGATGCGGATGCCCTCCTGCCAGATCTCGGTGGCGCCGGGGTTGTAGGCGCCGTGGGTCGAGCCGCCGATGTCGCTCTGGTGGGCGCGGTTGACCGACCAGAAGGCGACCTCGCCCTCCACGAACACCGGCACGAACGCGGTGAGGTCGGGCAGGTGGTTGTTGCCGTGGTAGGGGTCGTTGAGCAGGAACACGTCGCCGGGCCGGACGCGGCCGGCGAAGGCGTCGCGCACGGAGGCGACCGCCCACGGGATGGCGCCGACGTGGATGGGCACGTGCTCGGCCTGGGCCACCAGGCGCGCCTGGTCGTCGCAGATCGCGGTGGAGAAGTCGCGGCTGGAGTTGAGGATCTGCGAGTAGGCGGTGCGCAGCATCGCCTCGCCCATCTCCTGCACGATCGCCTCGAACCGGTGGGTGAGCACCGAGACCGTGATGGGATCGATCATGGCGTCCTCAGACGAGCCGGCTGCGGATGTTGATCTCGGACGTGAGCGTCCGGTGGACCGGGCACTTCTCGGCGATCTCGAACAGCCGGGCCCGCTGGTCGCCGTCCAGGGCGCCGGTGAGGACGATGTCGCTCTCGATCCGGTCGAGCTTGCCTTCCCTGGTCTCGCACTCCTCGCAGTCCACCGCGTGGATCCTGGAGTGCCGCAGCCGCACCTCCACGCCTTCCAGCGGCCACTGCTTTCGTCGCGCGTACAGCGCGAGCGTCATGGACGTTCACGCCCCCAGCGCCACCAGCAGGTAGTCGTACGGGGAGGGCCCGGTGTCGGTCCCGCCGGCCGCCTCCGGCTCGTCGGCCGCCAGCCGATGACGCTGGTCCACGAGCACGTCCTGCGCGAACCCCGACGCCCCACCCCGCACGATCACCAGCGCCATGTCCGAGCCCCTCCCGCCCATCCCTGATGCCCGGATGTTCGCAGGAGGACGTCAGCCGGTCAATGATCAGGCGTGGGCGGGGCCGTGCGCGCCGAGACAGCGCAACGTCTCCCCGTCGACCGCGCTCCACCAATCCTCGTGTTCGCTCATGCTCCGGTGGTCTCGCACCCAGCCTGCCAATTCGGATGCAAGCCGATTCGCGCGGTTATGCGACACGGGAGCGCCGGGGGCTGCCGCAAACCACGGCACGGCCACCCCGGCTGCCGTCTCCTTCAGCAGCCGAACGCCGACTTTCACATGGCCCCCGATCCGGTGTCTCATAGGGCAAATGGAGGCGACCGCCTTCGACGGGATCGTGGTCACGCACCATGGCGAGATCTTCCGCTACCTGCGCCGGCTCTCGTCGCGGCCCGCCGAGGCGGACGACCTGTCGCAGGAGACGTTCTTGCGCGCGTATCGGGCCTGGTCCGGCCTTGCGCCCGACGCCAACGTCCGCGCCTGGCTGTTCGCCATCGCCACCAACGTCTTCCGCAATCACCTGCGCTCGGAGCGGCGCCGGCGGGCCGCCCACGACACGGTGCGGGCCACCCGGCGCGAGCTGGACGCCGACGGTCCCGAGGAGGAGGCCATGGCCGGGGAGATGCTCACGCTGACCGAGGCGGCGATCCGCCGCCTGCCGCTCAAGCAGCGCCTGGCCTTCACGCTGCGCAAGCTGCACGAGCTGGACTACGAGCTGATCGGCCAAAGTCTGGACTGCTCGGCCGACACCGCCCGCGCTCACGTCTTCCAGGCGCTGCGGAAGATCCGCACGACGCTCAACGGCCACGCCCTGCCGATGGCGGAGTTCACGCGATGACCGGCAAGCCGAACGTGTGTGCCGCGATCGAGCCCGACCTGATCGCCGCCGCCACCGGCGAGGCCGCGCGGCCGGCCGCCGAGCGCGTGCAGGTGCACGTCGCCGCCTGCGCGCCCTGCCGTGACGACTTCGCGCGCTATCGCGCGATCGACTCCG
>DASWJN010000196.1:0-5843 GCA_036397135.1 Candidatus Methylomirabilota bacterium | reverse complement strand
GTGCGAGGCGGACTCCAGCCTCGTGGTGCCGCGGACCCACCCCATGGGCACCTCGCCCACGTCGGGGGTGCATGGTACCATTCTGGTTGATTTCCACCATGGAGGCCGCATTGGCCCTGAACATCAAGGACCGTGAGACCGAGCGGCTGGCTGCGGAAGTGGCGGCGCTCGCCGGGGAAAGCAAGACGCGGGCGGTCAAGGTCGCCCTCCAGGAACGAAGGGCCCGGCTGGCAGTCCGCGGGAAGGCCCGGGACCGGCATGCCGACCTCGTGCACTTTCTCGAGACGGAGGTGTGGCCCCAGGTGCCGCGCCAGACGCTGGGTCGCCGGACGAGCAAGCGGGAGCGGGAGCGGATCCTCGGCTTCGGGCCGGAGGGAGTGTGATCGTCGACTCGTCCGTGCTCGTTGCGATCGTCCTCCGCGAGGCTGGCTGGGAGGCTTTCGTCGAGAAGGTATCGGCGGGGCAAGTCGGCGCCGGGGCCCCGACCCTGGCGGAAGCCGGGATGGTGCTGACCGCGAAGCTGGGCCCACGCGGTCGGAGTCTGCTCGCCCGGGTCGTCCAGGAGGCGGCCATCGCCGTCGTGCCCTTCACCGACGAGCACTGGCCGATTGCCATCGACGCCTACGCCAGGTTCGGCAAGGGACGGCACGCCGCCGCTCTGAACTTCGGCGACTGCCTCACCTATGCCGTCGCCAGCCTCGCGGGCCAGCCACTGCTCTACGTCGGCGGGGACTTCGCCAGGACCGATCTGCCCCGCGCCTGATCCACGAACGCATCGGCGACCGGTTACAGCGGCAGGCTCTTGAGGTAGGCGCGGAACTCGTCGGCGAGGTCGGGCCGGGCCAGCGCGAACTCCACCGTGGCCTTGAGGAATCCCAGCTTGTCGCCGGTGTCGTAGCGCTTGCCCTCGAACTCCACCGCGTACATCGGGCGGCGCTGGCGGAGTGTGCGCAGGCCGTCGGTCAGCTGGATCTCGCCGCGCCGGTCGGCGGCGGTGGTGGCCAGGATCTCGAAGAGGTCGGGGGTGAGCACGTAGCGGCCGATGATGGCCAGATCGGACGGCGCCTCGTCCGCCTTCGGCTTCTCGACCAGGTCGCTGATCTCCCACACGTTGCCGGCGATGTTGCGGCCGGCGATGACGCCGTACTGGTGGATGCGCTCGCGGGGCACGCGCTCGACGGCGATGACGGGGCCGCCGTACTTGTCGAAGACGTCCAGGAGCTGGCGCATGCACGGCGTGCTCGTGCCGCCAATGATGTCGTCGCCCAGGAACACCGCGAACGGCTCGTCGCCGACCAGCCCGCGGGCGACGAGGATCGCGTGGCCGAGGCCGAGCGGCTCCTTCTGGCGCACGTAGCAGACCGAGGCCAGCTCGGAGATCGTCTTGATCTGGGCCAGCTCCTCGGTCTTGCCGCGGTCGTTGAGGTAGTACTCCAGCTCGAAGGCGGCGTCGAAGTGGTCCTCGATCGCCCGCTTGTTGCGGCCGGTGACGATGATGATCTCCGCCAGCCCCGAGGCGACCGCTTCCTCGACCACGTACTGGATGGTCGGCTTGTCGACCAGCGGCAGCATCTCCTTGGGCTGCGCCTTGGTGGCGGGCAGAAACCGCGTGCCGAGGCCGGCCGCGGGGAACACGGCTTTGCGTACGCTCATCGGAGGGCTCCTATCCGGCGGCGCCGATGGGGGGCCAGTGGTGCTGATCGAACGCCTCCTTGATCCGGCGTCGAAGCTCGGCCTCGGCGGCAAGGCGCCGCTCGGGCGCGAGCTGGACGGTGAGGCGGAGGATCACGTCGCCGCCGCTCCAGCCCATGATACCGTGCGCGCGCGGCCGGTCCAGCGTGGCCGACTCCCGCGCCCACGCCTCGCCCACCTCCTCCAGCACCGCCAGCGCCCGCGCGACGGGCACGTCGCGCGACACCGGGACGTCGACCGCCACCCGCACGCCGCCGGCGCTCAGGTTCGCGAACTCGCCGATCAGCCCATTGGGCACGATCCGGAGCGCGTGGTCCTCCATCCGGACGGTGGTGACGCGCAGGCCGATGGACTCCACCGTCCCGCTGGTGGCGCCGATCTGCACGACGTCGCCGACGTGGATCAGCCCCTCGAAGAGCAGGAAGAAGCCGGTGATGACGTCGCGGATCAGGCTCTGGGAGCCGAAGCCGATGGCGAGGCCGAGGACGCCGGCCGACACGACGAGCGGCAGGACGTCGATCCCCAGCTCGCGCAGGATGACGACGACGGCCACGAAGGCCACCGCCCAGCGGGCCAGGCTGGTGACCAGCGAGACGAGCGTGCGGAGCCGGGTCGTCTCGTGCACCGGCCGGCTGCGCAGCACGCGCTGGAGGCCGCCGGTCAGCAGGCGGTAGGCCAGCAGCAGCAGCAGCGCGGTGATGAGCACGGCCAGCAGCCGGGCCACCAGGTGGGCGGCGGACGGCTCCAGGGCGGTCCAGCGGGCCAGGAACTGCGCGAGGGCAGCGGCCACGGTCAGGCGGCGTGGCGCGATTCGTCCCGCGGCCGCCGGTGGCGGCGGCGCGCGTGCATCACGCCGAAGGCCACGATCCAGGTGACCAGGGCGGCGGCCAGCCCGAGCGTCGTGGTGCCGACGAGCAGCCAGGCCGACCAGCCGGCCAGGCCGGAGAGGTCCGGCAGCAGCAGCGCGCCGAGCTTGACGGCGCCCGCGTAGACGAACGGCGCGAACCAGGGCAGATTGAGCCAGGTGCCCAGCACCGTGACCGCCCGGTTGAGCCCGCTGACCGTCGCCACCACCAGCGCCAGCAGCGTCTGAACGCCCCAGAACGGCGTGAAGCTGATGAAGACGCCCAGGGCCAGGGCCAGGGCCGTCCGCCACGGCGAGTCGTCCAGCTCGAAGAGCGCGGCCAGCCGCGCCCTCCACGGCCACCCGCTCACGGCGAGCCGGGCCGGCCCCGTCCGACGCCCTCGAGGATGGCGATGATCGCCAGCACACAGGCCGCCTGGAGCAGGATCAGGGCCGCCTCGTGGGGGGTGGCGTACTCGAGCAGGATCGCCGACAGCCCGAGGGTGCAGGCGATGAAGAGGATCAGCAGGACGCTCTCCGCGCGGCTGAGCCCCAGCGCCTCGAAGCGATGGTGGATGTGGTCCTTGCCCGTGTAGGCCAGCCATTCGCGCAGCGAGTGCACTTTGCCTGTCACCACCCGGACGACGCCGACGAACGCGATGTCGAACAGCGGAACCGCCAGGATCAGGACCGGCGTCAGCAACGCGACGAGCGGATCGTCGTCAGCCCATTCTCCCATGACGGCCAAGCCGGCCAGGGTGAAGCCGATGAAGCTCGCGCCGGAATCGCCGAGGAAGACCAGGGCGCCGCCCGGGCGGAAGTTGTAGGGCAGGAAGCCCAGGCAGGCGCCCACCAGGGGCGCGGCCAGGATGAAAAGGTAGGGCTGGCCGGTCTGCCACGCGCTCACGCTGAAGAAGAGCCCGGCCACCACGCCCAGGCCCGCCGCCAGCCCGTCCATGCCGTCCAGGAACTGCACGGCGTTGGTGACGGTGAGGAACCACAGCAGGGTGAGCGCGAGGTTGAGCCAGGCGGCGCCGGGCCACCAGTAGGGCACCACGTTCAGCATGACGCCGTAGGCCATCGCCGCCGCCACTCCGGCCACCTGGCCGGCCAGCTTCAGCGGCGCCGGCAGGTCCCACACGTCGTCGAGGAGACCGAGCACGACCACGATCGTCGCGCCGACGGCCACGCCCTTGAGGCCGCGCGAGAAGTCGAAGTTGAAGAGAACGGTGACCGCGAAGGCCGCGTAGACGGCGGCGCCGCCGAGCAGCGGCGTGGGCGTGTGGTGGACCTTGCGCGCCGACGGCGTGTCGAGCACGCCAAGCGCGAACGCCAGGCGCCGCACCGCGGGCACGCCGAAGAAGGCCATCGCCCACGCCAGCGCCGCCAGGTAGGCCCAGTCGAGGCCGGCGGCGGCGAACCAGCCGCGCACCCAGGGCAGGAACAGGACGGCGACCAGCGCGAACCGGCCGGCCGCGCGGGCGACGGCGCCGAGGCCGAGCGGCTGCGGGGCCGCCTGCCGGCCGGCCGCCACGCTCACGCCAGCGCCTCGCCCAGGGCCGCCGCCACGGTGTCGACCTCGCGATCCGTCAGCGTCGGGTAGCACGGGATCGACAGCGTGCGCCGCCACAGCCGCTCGGCCGCCGCGAATCCGCCGAGCCCGAGCGCGCGATGCGCCGGGCGGAACACCGGCCGGCGCGCCGCCACGCCCCGGGCGGCCAGCGCGGCCTGGACCGACTCCGGCGGGCGCTCCACCTCCACCACGAAGCGGTGGTAGACGTGGCGCGGCCCCACGTCGGCCGGGGTCGCGCACGGCGCCCCGCGCAGCCGCTCGCGGTAGCGCGCGGCGATCGCGCGCCGCCGCGCGAGGAAGGCGTCCAGGCGGGCGAGCTGGCTGCGGCCCAGCGCGGCGGCTAGGTCGCTGAGCTTGGCGTTGAACCGCGGCGCCAGGTCCTCGCGCTCGTCGTAGTCCCGGACGTCACGCACCCGCTCGATCAGGGCCGCCGGTCCCGCCACCGCGCCGCCCTCGCCGGTGGTGAGCAGCTTGGTGGCGTAGAAGGAGCACACCGCCAGCGCGCCGAAGGAGCCGGCGGGCCGCCCCCGGACCCGCGCGCCGATGGCCTGCGCGCAGTCCTCGAGGATCGGCACGCCGAGGGCCAGGAACGGCTCGGGATCCACGGCGAGGCCGAAGGCGTGGGGCACGATCACGCAGCGCGTGCGCGTGGTGAGCCGGGCCCGCACGTCGGTGGCCGACAGCGACAGCGTCTCGGGGTCGGCGTCGGCCAGGACCGGCGTCCCGCCGGTCCGGCGCACGGCCTGGTAGAGCGCGTCGCACACGTAGGTGGGGATCACGACCTCGTCGCCGGCGCCCACGCCCAGCGCGCGCAGCGCCAGCTCCAGCCCGGCGCTGCCCGAGCTGACGGCGGCGACCGCCTCGACGCCGAGCCGGCCGGCCAGCTCGTGCTCGAACGCCGCCGCCTCCGGGCCGGGGGCCACCCAGCCGCGGCGCACCGCGGCCGCCACGCGCTCGGCGTCGGTCTCGTCGAGGGTCGGCCGTGAATGCGGAATCAGAGGTTGAGCAGGAGCCGCACGGACTGGAATCCCTCCGCGTACTTCACCCGCGCCTGGATGCCCCGGAAGTTCGCGCACGACACGACCAGCTCGAGGATGGTCAGGTCCTCGATGTTGGTCTTGGTGACCTGCGAGCGGTGGGCCTCCAGGCACGCCAGCTTGCGGTCGAGCACCTTCTCGATGTCGGTGAAGCAGTTGGGCGTGAAGTTCTGCGTCGTCGGCCCCTCGTAGAAGAGGAAGTTCGGCACGTAGCGGGTCGCCGACAGCGTCCCCTGGGCCAGGTTGCGGTGGTCCTGGTGGGTGTCGTCGGGATGGTGCACGAAGATCATCCGCGGCTTCACCTCGTGGATCACCGTCTCGAGGCGCACGATCAGCTCGCGGTTGAGCGGGATCTCCGTGTCCGGGTAGTCGCCCCAGAACACCCGGCGGGCGCCGATGACGAGCGCGGAATCCGCCTGCTCCTGCCGCCGCACGCCCCCCTCGCCGCCCAGGGCTCCGTCGGAGGCGACCCAGAGAAAGACGTCGTGCCCCCGCTCCGCGTACTTCGTGAGCATGCCCCCACACCCGTACTCGATGTCGTCGGGATGGGCGCCGATGGCCAGGACGTTCATCGCCGTTCGCCCGCCGCCGCCCTGGTGGGGCGGGCGCGTGGGTCCCGGCGGCGCCGCCAGGGCTCGCCGATCGCGGCAGCTCGCTCCGGACGGGGCGAGCGCGAGCCCCCCATCCCCCAGAGGGG
>DASWJN010000195.1:0-9142 GCA_036397135.1 Candidatus Methylomirabilota bacterium | reverse complement strand
CGGCGGCGCGCAGGGTCGTCGCGATGGCGGCGTGCTCCATCGCGAAGCCGGTCGGCCGCTGCCCGTCCACCCGCGCGTAGGGCAGCACGTGCGCCTGGCCGTCGCCGATCACCGCGAAGCCGAGGACCGGTGTGCCGCCGGCCGCCTCGAGATCGCCGAGCAGCCCGAGCTCGGCCAGGTCGGCGGCGCCGGGTGGATGGATCAGCTCGCCGGCGAGTCGCTTGCTGCTGTCCAGGCCGGGCTCGACGACGAGAGTGCGCCACCCGAGATTGTCCAGCGCCGCCGCCACGGCGGCCCCGGCCATGCCGCTCCCGGCGATGACGACGTCGAACGACCACGCGTCCCTCACGTCAGTACACTCCGGGAAGGATTCGCCAGCGAACCCTCCGGCAATAGGCATCCCAGTCGGGGCCGTACTTCGCCCGGCAGACGGCATTGTCGCGCCGTTCACGGTGGAGGAGAAGGACCGTCATGTAGACGACGTAGAAGTAGGGCAGCGGGTGGGCGAAGCCGGCCGGCAGGCACCAGGCGAGCGCCATGGCGAGGTCGCCGAGGTAGTTGAGGTGCCGCGCCATGCCCCAGAAGCCGGAGATCAGCAGCAGGCTGCCGGCGGCGGTGCGGATGTACTCCGGCGTCCGGCCCCACACCGGGCGTCCGGGGTCCAGGCGGAAGCGGTGCTTCTGGAGATTCGAGGCGCGGAAGACCGCGTAGCCGGCCAGGTTCAGGCCCACCAGGCCGGCGATCGCGGCCGGCGGCAGCGCGTGCAGGTGATCGACGAGGTAGTGGGCCTGCAGCGTGTACGTGAACGGCACCCAGACGAGGCCGCCCCAGACCAGCATCCAGCCGAGCCGCTCCCGCGTGATGTCCCACGTGGTCAGGATCGCCTCTTCGTGAAACAGGCAGTCGGCGACGTAGAGGAGCTGGAAGGCGGTGACGAGGAGCATGGCCGTCGTCACCGTGCCGTGCCGCTGGTACTGGGCGGCGACGAAGGAGAGGTTGAACACGGCCCACAGGATGAGGCCCGGCCGCGTCTCGCAGAAGAACTTGAGGTCCAGCCCGGCCCAGCGCGGGTTCAGCGTGGTGCCGAGGAAGTAGTCGCGGGCCGGCTCGCCGGTGCCGGCGCCGGCCCGGCGTCCCTGCGCGTAGAGCAGGGCGGCCAGCGCGAACGCGGCCAGGGTGGCCGTCGCCAGGAGCGGCCCGAACTCGTCGTAGGCCACCGTCGGCGGCAGGACGCCGAGCGCGACGGCGGTGGCGAGGACCACCAGCGTCGCCCACAACGCGCTCCAGCCGTTGAGACGGTAGGCCAGGCGGGCCCCGTCGGCGAGCGGGGTGCCGAGCTGCAGGCGTCCGGGCCCCCAGCGGTGGAGCGCCATCTGGAGGCCGACCCAGCTGCCGTACAGGACCATCGACCGCGGCGTCGGCACCGGCAGCCGCGCGGCGAGCTCCCGGACCTCGGCGGCCGAGAGCGGCAGCAGGAGCGCGCCGCCGCCCTCACGCAGGCAGATCCAGAGGTAGGCGGTGAGCGGCGGCAGGCCGAGCATCAGGAGGAGGGGACCGGCCGAGCGCCACGCCGGCGTCAGATCCCGGCCCTCGGTGCCGATGGGCGAGCCAAGGCCGAAGACGTGCTCCGACACCGAGCCGTACACGGGGTCGCGCGTGGACGCCAGTCCACCGGCTCCCTTCTACAGGTCGGGTGAGGGTGGGTCAAGCGCGCCCCGTCAGCCGGCCGCCGGTGGCGGCGTGGCCACCAGGGCATCGGTGGCCCGCCGCAGCCGCTCGGCGAGCACGCGGGCCAGGTTGCGGAAGAGCTTGGCGCCGGTGTAGGGGAAGCGCCGGCGGATGCGCTCCAGCGCATCGAGGTCCAGCCGCAGCACCTCGGCGTCGGTCTCGGCCGCCACGTAGGCCGTCCGGACGTTCTCGCCCACGAGCGCGACCTCGCCGAAGACGGCGCCCGGCTCCAGCACCGTCAGCAGTCGCTCGCGGCCGTCCGGGTAGCGGTCGAAGGCGCGCAGGCGCCCGGTGACGACCAGGTACATCTCGCGCCCCCGGTCACCCTTGCTGATCATCAGCTCGCCGGCGCCAACGGAGGCCAGGCCTCCCAGCAGCACGACCTTCCGGGCCTCCCACCGGGAGAACCCCTCGAACAGCGGCGCCCGCCGCACCAGGTCACGGGGCATGCGGAGCAGCAACGCGTCCCAGACCGTGACGAGCTGGGTCGAGTACATGAGGACCGGCGTCAGGGTCAGCTCGCCGATCATCGCCATCAGCATGACGAACGCGCTCAGCAGGCCGAAGTGGACGGTCGAGAGCCGCTCGCTCAGGAGCAGCGGCAGGAAACTCGTGATCAGCGCCAGCGAGACGTAGATGATCGGCCGCCCCTGCGCGCGCAGGGTGTTGAACATGGCCAGCTTCTGATCGTGGTGCGCCTGGAGCTGGCGGTTGTAGGTGACCATGTGGTGGACGGTGTCGTCGACCGCGATCCCGATGGCGACGGTGGCGACCAGCGCGGTGCCGATGTTCAGCGGGATGCCGACCAGCCCCATGAGCCCGTAGACGGTGAGGACGGGGATCACGTTGGGGATCATGGAGAGGATGCCGGCCCGCAGGGACATGAAAAGCACGGCGTGGATGAGGGTGATGGCGATGAACGTCGTGGACAGGCTCTGCAGCTCGTTGACGGCCAGGAAATCCACCGCGTTGTTGGTCAGGATCGCCTCGCCGGTGGGCCGCGCCGGCAGCGTGGGCGGGAACTCCCGGGCGACGTAGCCCTCGATCTCCCGCCGCAGGTCGCCGATCGCCCAGGAGCCGGTCAGGTCGTGGCGGACCACGATGGTGGCGCCGGCGGCGTCGAAGTCGACGAACTTCCGGAGCTCGGGCCCCTCGAGCAGCAGCAGGTACTGGGCGACCGCGTCGGCGGACGGGGGGACGACCTCGAAGGCCTCACGCCTCCGGACGGTACGCGATCAGGTAGCGGTGCTCGCCGTCGAGGACCGTCTCGCCGCGCTGGTTGGTGAGGGTGACGAGGAGGGTCAGGAGCCCGGCGGAGCGCTTGCGCTCGAGCCCGCGCACCTCGTGCCGGGGCTTGAGGGTGTCGCCGAGGAACGCGGGGGCCCGGAAGCGCGTGGTCTGCTCGACGAAGGCGACGATCGACGCCTCGAGGATCGGCGCCAGGGTCGAGGCGCCGAGCGCGGTGAGCGAGGTCAGCAGCAGCCCGTGGGCGAGGCGGCGGCCGTAGCGCGTCGTCTTCGCGTACTCGTCGTCGTAGTGGATCGGATGGGCGTCGCCGGTCATGCCGGCGAAGAACAGGAAGTGGGCGTCGGTCAGCGTCTTCGACGGGCTCTCGAACCGGTCGCCCACCGTGAAGTCCTCGAAGTAGCGCTGCCTCACCCCCACACGTCCCAGAACAGCCCGCGGGCCTCGGCCGCCGAGCCCACCGCGAACAGGCGCGGACGCAGCGCGGCCGCGCCGGGTAGCCCCGCCGAGTACCAGGCCAGGTGCTTCTTGAGCTGCACCAGCGCCAGCCGCTCGGGCAGGTGGGCCTCGATCAGCGCACAGTGGCGGCGGATGACGGCCGCGCGGTCGTCGCGGGTGGCCGACGCCCCCCGGAAGATCCAGGGCGCCCCCAGCGCGCCGCGCCCGATCATCACGGCGGCGCACCCGGTGGCGGCCACCATCGCGCGGGCGTCGTCCCCGCTGCGAACGTCGCCGTTACCGACGACGGGGATCCGCACCGCCGCCACCACCGCGGCGACGATGTCCCACGGCGCCCGGCCGGTGAACTGCTGCGAGCGCGTGCGCGGGTGCACCGTGAGCGCCTCCACGCCCTCGCTCTCGGCCAGGCGCGCGATCTCGACCGCGTTCACCGTGCGCTCGTCCCAGCCCCCCCGGATCTTGATGGTGAGCGGGCCCTGGACGGCCTTGCGCAGGGTGCGGAAGACGACCGCCGCGGCCAGCGGATCGCGCATCAGCGCGGAGCCCTGGCCCTTGGCCACGATCTTGGCCACCGGGCAGCCCATGTTGAGGTCGATGGCGTCGGCGCCGGCCGCCTCCAGCCGGCGCGCGGCCTCGGCCAGCACGTCAGGGTCGGCGCCCAGCAGCTGCATGGCGATCGGCCGCTCGTCGGGCAGGTACTGCGTGAGCGCTGCCGTCTTGCCATTGCCGAGCACCAGGGCCCGGGCGTCGATCTCCTCGCTGGTCAAGGGACCGGCGCCGCACTCCCGGCAGACGAGCCGGAACGGCGCGTTGGTCACGCCGGCCATGGGGGCCAGCCGCAGGTCGAGCGGGATCATACGCGCTATTGTAAGTAGATCTCGATCGCGGAGTGCCACAGCTTTGCCCGCCCGCTCCGGAGCCGGCGCGGATCATCGAGGAGCGTCCCGGCTCCGCCGGGGCGCGCCGAGCGTCGGGGGGCTTGGGGGGCCCTTCGAGGCCCCCTATCCTAACGATCCACGAGCGCGATCGCCCGGACCGGCGAGCCGTCGGCGCCTTCGATCCGCAGCGGCAGGGCCAGGAACCGGCAGCGGGGGACGCCGATGCGGTCCAGGTTCGTCAGGTACTCGACGACGGTGATCCCGGCCGGGAAGAACACGTGGTGGGTCGTGCACTCCTCGCGCGGGACCCGCGTGCCGGGCGAGAAGATCGACGTGCGCACGGTGTAGTCGGGCGGGTAGTCGTAGCCGACCGCCTTGACCCGGCGGGCCACGAGCCACTCGCACGCGCTGCGGCCCGTGTAGGGGGCGTCCTTCCAGAACCGCTCGCTCTCCACGCCGACCTTCCGCGGCCAGTCGGTGCGCAGCAGCACGATGTCGCCGGCCTGCACGTGGCCGGCGTGGCGCTCCAGCTCGGCGGCCGAGACCTCGGCGTTGTCGCCCAGGTGCGAGAGGTCGACGACGGCGGCCGGCCCCATCCACTGGTCGACGGGCATGGCGGCGATGTCGCGGTCGCCCGGCAGGAAGTGCACGGGCGCGTCCACGTGGGTGTAGGCGTGGCAGGCGATGGTGAGGACGGTGCTCTGGAAGTTGTCGCCGCGCGCGTGGGCGCTGCGCAGCTCGCTGGCCACCTTCCAGCGGAAGTGCGGCCGGATCGGGAACGAGAGATCGACGATCCGCACGGTCACAGCGTCTGCTTGACGGCGCGGCCGCCCTTCATGATGACCTTCAGGTTGTCCTGGTGCTGCAGCGCGCGCAGGTTCTTGAGCGGGTTGCCGTCGACCACGATGAGGTCGGCGTACTTGCCGGGCTCCACGCTGCCGATCCGGTCCTGCATGCGGAACAGCTCGGCATTGACCTTCGTCGCCGACAGCAGCACCTCCATCGGCGTCATCACCTGGGCCTTCAGCTCGAACTCGACGGCGCGCTGGGCCGCCATGTCGCCGAGGAGGTCCGAGCCCGAGCCGATCTTGCAACCCGCCTTGTAGGCGTAGGTGAGCCCCTGCACCGACTGCTGGCGGGCCAGGTCGATCTTGGCGATCTGGTGATCGCCGATGCCGTAGCGCTTGCCCTCGCGGTAGATCGCCTCGTACGTCACCATCGTGGGCACCAGGAACGCGCCGGCGTCCTTGATGGCCTGGGCGGCGGCCTCGCGGATCAGGTTGCCGTGCTCGATCGAGCGCACGCCGGCCTCGACCGCCTTGCGCACGGCCGTGTCGGAGTAGGCGTGGCTCAGCACGTACGTGCCGACCGCCTGGGCCTCCTCGACGGCCGCCCGCATCTCGGCCACCGTGAACTGGGTGGTGTCCAGCTCGTCGGAGGGCGACATGGCGCCGCCGGAGGCCATGATCTTGATCTGGTCCACGTCGCGGCGGATCTGCTCGCGCACGGCCTTGCGCACCTCCGCCTCGCCGTCGGCGATCGCGCCGATCATGCCCATGCAGCAGTCGATCGGCGCGGTCCACTCCGCCCGCCGCCGCTTGTCGCCGTGGCCGCCGGTCTGGGAGATGTAGTGGCCGGACACCAGCAGGCGAGGCCCGGGGACATGGCCCTCCTCCAGCACCAGGCGGAAGCCGTAGTCGGCGCCGCCGGCGTCGCGCACGGTGGTGAAGCCCTGCATCAGGCACTCGTCCGCCCGCTGCATCGCCCGGGCGGCGATGTAGGACGGCGGGTAGTAGCGGTGCTGGTCGGTGATGTTCTCGGTCACCGCGCAGATGTGGACGTGGGCGTCGGTGAGCCCCGGCATCAGCGTCCGGCCCCCGAGGTCGAGGGTGGTCACGCGTCCGGGGAGCGGGCCCACCCGACCGCTGGCGGCGACCTCCTTGATGCGGTCGTCCTCGACGACGACCGCGGCGCCGTCGACCGGCTCGGCCCCCGTGCAATCGATCAGGAACGCGCTGGTGAAGACCGTGATGGCCATGGCGGTCTATCTCGCCACGATCTTCGCGTCGAACATCCAGACCTTCTCGTCGGCGCGCGGCGTCCACTCCACGTGCTGGGCCACGCCGTAGAGGTCGTGCTGTTGCCAGAGGAACACCCACGGCGCCTCGTCGCGCACCAGCCGCTGCAGCTCGGCGTAACCCTCGGCCCGGGCCTTGGGGTCGAGCACGGTCTGCACCTTGGCGATCTTGTCGTTGATGACCAGGTTGTTGCCGTAGGACGAGTACGTCTGGTCGGCCAGGAACAGCGGGGGCATCGTGCCCTGCCCGTGCAGGGCGGGACCCCAGCCCAGGAAGAACATGTCGCCGGTGTTGCGGTTCTTGATCTTGTCGAGGTGCGTGCCCCACTCGTTGACGACGACGTTCGTCTTGATCCCCAGGCGCTGGAGCTGGGCGCCGATGGCCAGCGAGACGTCCCTGTCGAGCGGATACCGGCCCGACGGGGTGTCAAGGGTGAGGGAGAGGTTCTTGGGGTCGACCCCCGCCTCCTTGAAGAGCGCCTGGGCCCGCGCCGGGTCGTGCTTGTAGCACTCGACCGGCCCGTAGTCCACGTTGACGGGTGACAGCGGGCCGCACATGCGGGTGGCGCGGCCCTTGAGCACCTGCTTGATCAGCTCCTCCACGTCCACTGCGTGGTTCATGGCCCGCCGCACGCGGACGTCCTGCATGGGGCCGGGCCTGAGGTTCACCAGGGCCAGGTAGTTGATGCGCGAGGACACCGTCGCCCGCAGCCTGGCGCGGCCGCTCCGCTCGACGGCCTCGACCGCGTGGGGCGGCACGTCCTTCATGACGTCGATCTCGCCCGAAAGCAGGGCCGCCATGCGCGCGCTGAACTCGGGGATGAAGCGGAAGGTGACCCGGCTGGCGTCGGCCGGACCCTGCCAGTAGTCGGGGTTGCGCTCCAGCACGAGGCGCTCGTCGCGCTTCCACTCCACGAACTTGAACGGCCCCGTGCCGATCGGCTTCTCGGCGAACTTGGCGGGCCCCAGCTCCTTCAGCGCCTTGGCCGGCATGATGAGGGAGCCGTTGGACGCCGCGCTGTCCACCAGGTTCGGCCACGGCTGCTTGGTGATGAAGCGCACCGTGTAGTCGTCGACGATCTGGACCTCCTTCACCAGGCCCCAGTAGGCGCCGGCGGTGTAGTGGGTCTTGTTGGCCGGATCGAGGGTGTACTCGATGGTGGCCTTGACGGAGGCCGCCGTGAACGGCTCGCCGTTGTGGAACTTCACGTTGCGGCGGAGCTTGAACTCCCAGGTCGTGTCGTTGACGATCCGCCAGCTCTCGGCCAGCCCCGGCTTGGGCTTGAAGGTCTTGGCGTCGCGGTCGAGCAGGCGATCGTAGATGTGCTCGAGCATGTTGTTGGTCGTCCAGTCCACGATGGTGACGGCCAGCATCGTGCGCGGCTCGGCGCCGAGCCCGACCACGACCTCCTTGGCCCGGACGCGATCCTGGGCGGGCGCGGGGACGGCCAGCCCGGCGATGGCAAGGACGGCGAGAGCGACCACGGTGAGGCGACGCGTCGTGCCCATGAGGCTTCTCCCTGGTATCTGGATTGTTCGGGGCCCGTAGTGTAGCGCGAGCGGACCGCGGCTGGGCCGCCCATCTGAACGGGCGAGCGGATGATCGAGGAGCGCCCTGGCCTCGCCGGGGCACGACGAGCGGATGGGGGGTGTGGTGGCCATCTCGGGGCGCCTCACGAGGCCGATGATCGAGGACCGCCACGGCTGCGCCGGGGCGGTCCGAGCGTGTGGGGGGCGTGGGGGGCCATCTCGGGGCCTCCCACGAGATCAATCAGACTCGCAGCTTGGGGTCGAACGTGTCGCGCAGCCAGTCGCCGAGCAGGTTGACGCCGAGCGCGGTGAAGGCGAGGGCGAGGCCGGGGAAGGCGCCCAGCCACCAGGCGACGTAGAGGAAATCGCGACTCTCGCTCAGCATGCTGCCCCAGGCCGGCGTGGGCGGCTGGATGCCGAAGCCCAGGAAGCTGATGGCGGCCTCGGCCACGATGAACTGCGAGAACTGCAGGCTGGCGACCACGATGATCGACGGCGCCACGTTCGGCAGCACGTGGCGCACGAGCAGCCGCACCCGGCCCACGCCCAGCGCCGCCGCGGCGTGGACGAAGTCGCGCTGCTTGACCGAGAGCACCTCGCCGCGCACGACGCGCGCGTAGACGACCCAGCCGGCCGCCGACAGGCTGAGGATGATGTTGCGCAGGCCGAGGCCGACGATGGCGTTGATGGTCAGCGCGAGCAGGATGAACGGGAACGACAGCTGCACGTCGGCGATCCGCATCAGTACCGCCGAGGGCCACCGCTCGACGAAGCCCGCCACCAGGCCGACCAGCCCACCGACGACCGCGGTCACGAGCACGGTGCACACGCCGATGAACAGCGCCAGGCGGGCGCCGTGGAGCACGCGGGACAGCAGGTCGCGCCCGAGCTGGTCGGTGCCCAGCACGTGGCCGGGGGTGCCGGGCGGCTTGAGGCTCTGCACGAAGTCCGCCCGCAGGGGATCGTGCGGCGTCAGCCAGGGCGCGGCGCCGGCGGCGACGACCGCGGCCAGCGTCAGCGCCAGGCCCAGGTATTTCTTCACGCGCGGACGCGCACGCGCGGATCGAGCCAGCCGTAGGTGAGATCGACGGCGAGGTTCAGCAGCGTGTAGACGACCGAGGTGAACGAGACGGCCGCCATCACGACCGGGAAATCCCGGTTGAGCAGGGCCTGGACGGTGAGCCGGCCCAGCCCGGGCCACGCGAAGATCGTCTCGGTGATGACG
>DASWJN010000194.1:0-8462 GCA_036397135.1 Candidatus Methylomirabilota bacterium | reverse complement strand
CCGCATCACCGCGGCCTCGTTCACGGCCGGCGCCGCATCCGATCCGCCGGCGATGACGGCGCCGGCGCGGGCGCCGGGCTGCCACGCGCAGCCGGGATCCTCGGCCAGGGGATCGCCGGTGACGGCGGAGGCGCGGGCCCGGCTGCCGCCGCAGACCTCGCGGTACTCGCAGCGACCGCAGCGCCCGCCGAGCTGGTCCGGGTCGCGCAGCGCGCTGAACACGCCGTTGTCGCGGTACACGGCCACGAGATCGTCCTGCCGGACGTTGCCGACGCGCAGGGGCAGAAAACCGCTCGGACAGATGTTGCCGACGTGATCCACGAACACGAAGCCGTTGCCGTCGGTGACCGCGCGGCCGGCCCGGCGCACCGTGTCCCGCGCGGCCGCCGGATTGCGTGGCGCCACCAGACAGCCGGCGGATGCCGGCGCCCCGGCGCGCCCGCGTTGCGCGAGGACACGGTGGAACTGCGGCGCCACGGTCGTCTTGACGCCGACGGGCACGCGCCCGACGCGGCCGGCCGCCCACTCGAGGACGACCTCGATCTCGTGGGCCGTGAGCGCCTGGCCGGCCTCGGCGCGGCCGACCGGGATCAGGAAGAACAGCGCCCACAGGACGGCGCCGAGCTCCTCGACCTGCCGGGCGAGCGCGGGCAGGTCGCCGGCCGTCCGGCGGCCCACGGTCGTGTTGAGCTGCAGGGGCAGCCCGAGCGCGCGCGCGCGCTCGACGATCCTCAGCGTGTGGCGGTGCGAGCCGGCGACGCCGCGGAAGGCGTCGTGGGCCTCGGCGGTGGCCCCGTCGAGGCTCACCGCCAGCCGGGCGAGGCCGGCGTCGCGGAGCGCGCGCAGACGCTCCTGGGTCACGGCCGCGGTGCCGCTCGGCGTGAGCGACACGCTCAGCCCGCGGCCGGCGCCGTAGGCGACCAGGTCCACGACATCGGGACGGCGCAGGGGGTCGCCGCCCGTGAGCACCAGCAGCGGCGGCGGATCGCCGAACGCCGCCACCCGGTCCACGAGCGCCCGGCCCTCGGCGGTCGTCAGCTCGCGCGGGTCGCGCCGGGGGATCGCCTCCGCCCGGCAGTGCACGCAGGCCAGCGCGCACGCCCGCGTCGTCTCCCAGATCACGATGAACGGCGCCCGGTCGAAGGGGCCCATCACGCCGCGCCCACCCTCGACGCCGGGGCGGCGGCCCGGCGCGCGCACGGCATCAGGTGATGGAGCACGCGCGCGAGCGTGGCGGCGAACATCACCGCCCCGGCCGCGACGACAGCCCCGGCGGCCCGGATCCAGGCCGGCTCGCCGAGCCAGAGCGCGCCGGCCAGCGCGGCGAAGCCGGTGGTGAGCAGCGCCCAGGCCAGGCGCTCGCCGGCCGGCCAGCCGAGGTCGGGCAGCGCCGGCACCGGCTCGCGTCCCACGCGCGGGCCATAGACGCGGTACCAGACGAGGAACGCCACGATCTTCAGCAGCATGCCCGCGATCGTGAGCGACGCCCAGGCGCCCAGCGCGAGCGCCGCGTAGGCGAGCGCGACCCGGGGCCCGGCCAGCGTGCCGAACGCGAGCGCGAGGCCGAGGACCGTCGCCGGGACGAGCGCGAAGGCGCCGGCCAGCACGAAGCGCAGGCCCCAGTCGAGCGCCGGCCGCCGGCTCCCGCGCACCATGTCGAGGACCCACGCCAGATGCGCGCCCACCGCCGCGGCCACCGCCAGCGCACCGGCCGCCAGCAGCGCGCCGCTGCCGAGGATGCCCAGCACCGTCGCCGGCACGCCGAGGCCGAGGCCCCAGAGCTGCACGCGGCCTGGCCAGCCCACCGGCTCGCGGGCCAGCAGGAACATCGGGTACACGCGCGCGGCGACCCCGATCACCATCGGCAGCACCCAGCCGAGCAGCGCCAGGTGCACGTGGGCGTGCAGGTTCGGAAACAGGCTGCCGGGCAGCACGCGCACGAGCTTGTCGACGCCCAGCAGCGCCCCGAAGAGCGTCGTGAGGCCGAGCCCCACGTACGCGAGCACGACGAGGCGCGCGGTGAAGGTCCACTGGGTCAGACCGCGCACGCTGAGCGCCGCATTCACGAGGTGGGCGCCGACGCCGAGGGTGACGAGCCCGGCGGCCCAGACGAGGCCGGACCACTCTCCGAAGAAGAAGTGGCCGACCATGCCGGCGATGCCGACGGCGGTCAGCACGAGCTGCCAGCGCGCCAGGCGCTCGCTCCAGATCGGCCGGCCGAGCACGATCGGAACGATCTGGTAGGACGCGCCCATGATCGTGAGCGTGATCCACCCGAGCGTCACCGCGTGGGTCAGCGCCAGGATCCGCGGCTGGTAGTAGTGCCCGGCCAGCTCCGGGGCCAGCCAGGGGACGGCCAGCGCCGCCAGCACGAACGCCGCCGCCGCGGTCACGAGATAGGACAGCGGCAGCATGGGCGAGGCGCCCCGCCCGGGCGTGGGCTGCATCACGCCTCCGGCCGGCGGATGACGATCCGCACGAGCCCCGGCTCCGGCTCGTCGGTCTCGTGACGGAAGCCCCGCGCCTCCAGCTGGGGATAGAGGAACAGCGGGCGCCGCTCGTGCAGCACGGTGAGCGTGCCGCCGGCCTCGAGGGTGTCGAGGCGCTCGAGGACACGGACCATCGGCAACGGGGGCTCGAGGCCGCGGACGTCGAGCATCGGGCCGGCGGCGCCGTCGCCGGCCCGTGGCGCCGGCGGCGCGGCCGCGGCCGGGTGGAACCAGACGCGCCAGTCGGCCTCGGCCAGTCGCTCGGTCCAGTGGCCGAGCCCCCGCCGCCCGAGGACGTCGTAGAGCGGCACCGGCTCGAACGGTGCCCGGATCACGAGCGCTTCGCCGGCCGCGAGCGTCCTGGCCGCCGCCATGATGCGCGCGAACGGCTCCTCGCCGCGGCGGATGTCGTCACGGACGTCGACCTCGACGGGCCGCAGACGGTCCAGCTCGCCCGGCCGCGGCGCCGGCTCGAACGGCCGGCCGGCGCCGGCCCCCCGCCGGATCATGCGGGCTGCCCCGCCGTCTCCTCGAGCGCGAGCAGGAGCACCGGCAGCTCGACGCCGGCCGCCGCCGCGCCCTCGCGCAGCGAGAGGTGGCCGCCGCAGCAATGGTTCAGCCCGAACCGCTCCAGCACCGCCAGCGCCGCCGGCTCACGCGCCACGTCGCCGACCCGCTCGTCGCCGGCGTAGCGTCCCGGCCGCGCGGCGATCGTCAGCCCCTTGTCACCGTGCCCACATCCGCACCCGCACGATCCAGCCATCGTCGTGCACCTCCTGGCTCCGAGGTTACGGCACGGCCCGACCCGCGGGTATGACCCTCGTCATACGGCTCGCAGCCCGTGAACGAACGGCCGATCGGCGGGCGCCCCGGCGGTGTCGCGGGCGCTCGGGGCCGCTGGGAAAGGGCGGGGCCGTGTCGGGTTCCCCGCCTCAACGAGGCGGCGAACCGGCGGCCGGCATGCGGATCCGCGACCACATGTTGAGGACGAACAACGCCGCGCCGGCGAGCTGGCCGAGGCCGCCGAGCGCGATGATCCACCGCACGGCCGACGCGCCGGACGACGGCGCCAGGATCTCGGCGGCGGCCCGGACGGCGGTGGAGAGCGTCATCACCCAGTACACCGCCTCGGCCAGCTCGGGACGGTAGCGCGTGTCATCGCGGACCGGGCGCGGGAACATCCACGTGGCCACGCCCATCACGATCATCAGCATGAAGCCGACCAGCAGGAGGTGGGCGTGGGCGGTGATGAACAGCCGCGGCGGATAGGCGCCGAACACGAACTGCCCCACGAGGATCCAGGCGCCGAGCAGCAGGCCCAGCGCGAGGAAGACGAAGCTGGTCTTGATGTACCGGCGGACGAGCGGCGGCACCGGCTATCCCCGGCTCATTCCTCGCCCTCGGCCAGGGCACGCAACGCCTCCAGGTCGGGCAGCGCGAGCCGCCCGCCTTCCTCCACGACAATGCGGTCCTTGAGCCAGCGACTGACGATGCGGATGGTCGTCTCCACCGTCGTGCCCGTCATGTCGGCCAGGCTCTGCCGCGTGAGCGGGAAGGGCAGGACGATCCCCGCGGCGGTGCGGCTGCCCTCGCGCTCGGCGAGCCGGACCAGCGCCGCCGCCAGGCGCGCCTCGACCGGATCGACCGCGAGCGATTTCACGGAATCGTGGGCGCCGCGCAGCCGGCGGCCGATCATCAGCGCCATCTCGCGGATGATGGACGGGTGGCGCTCGGCCAGCGCCACGATCGGCTCCGCCGGGATCTTGAGCACGACGGTCGGCTCGGTCGCCTGGGCCGAGGCCGGATAGGGACGCTGCTCGATGACCGCGACGCCGCCGAACGGCTCGCCCGGGCCCAGCAGCTCCAGCACGACGTCACGGCCGCTGCGGGCCTGGCGGAGGATCTTCACGTGGCCGCTCCTGACCAGGTAGAAGCCCGCCGCGCGGTCGCCCTCCATGAAGATGAACTCGCGGGCGCGGTACCGCTCCTCGCGAGCGACCATGGCCAGCGCCTGGATCTCCTTGTCGGGCACCGCGGCGAAGACCGGATTGCCCTTGAGGAACTCGACGGCGGGGGCCGACATCGCGCCGATGATAGCACCGCCCTTCCGCGCCGCTGAGGCGCCGCGGCCCCAGTCGGGACGGTGACGCCTCACCGCGCTCGTCGTGCGGCTGGGTGGCCGTCGTCGAAATGCCCGACATCACGACGGTCGGGCGTGGCACTCGGTTTGCCCCGCTGGTGTCGACCGCGCGTGCGAGGCCATGGACTCCGGAGGCTTCAGGATGACGGCGACAGCGACGGAGACGCTCCCCCCGATCCAGCAGCGCCCGTTCGACGACCTGCTGGGCGAGGCGGTGGCCTTCCACGGCCATCTCTGTCCCGGCCAGGTGCTCGGCGTGCGGATGACGGTCGCCGGTTGCCGGGAGCTGGGGTTCGACCAGCCCCGCCAGGCCGGCAAGCGGCTGGTGGTCTTCGTCGAGATCGACCGGTGCGCGACCGATGCCATCCAGGCCCTGACCGGCGTGAGCCTCGGCAAGCGCACGCTCAAGCACGTGGACCACGGCAAGATGGCGGCGACGTTCGTGGACGCGGTGACCGGCGACGCCGTCCGCGTCGTGGCCAGGGACGACGCTCGCCAGCTCGCCCGGTTCGTGGCGCCGTGGGAGAGCGATCCCCGGCGCGCCCAGACGGCCGCCTACCGCACGATCCCCGAGGCCAAGCTCCTGCGGCTCGAGCGCGTGACGGTCGATCCCGGGTGGCTCGAGCGCCGTCGCGTGCGCGTCTCGTGCGGGCGGTGCGGCGAGGGCGTCAACTACGAGCGCGAGGTCCGGGCCGGCGATCGGGTGGTGTGTCGCGCCTGCGCCGGCGAGTCGTACTACACGGTCGCCCCCGCCGCCCGCGTGGCTATGACGCCGGTCATAACGGCCCCGGCGGCGCCGGCGCATGCTGCGCTCGAGGGTCACCCCGGGCGGAGGTGAGGAGGGCGGCATGGATCGACGGCGTTTTCTCCAGCTGGCGGCGATGGCCGGGCTCGGCGCGGTCGCCTCGCCGGGCGATCTCTTCGCACAGTACCGGTTCCTGGCGCCGGTGAAGGTCGCCAACCCGCTCCTCGACTACCCCAATCGCGACTGGGAGCGGATCTACCGCGACATCTACCGCACCGACCGGACCTTCACCTTCCTGTGCGCGCCGAACGACACGCACAACTGCCTGCTGCGCGGCTTCGTGAAGAACAACGTGATGGTGCGGATCGAGCCCACCTACGGCTACGGCAAGGCGACCGACCTGAGCGGCCACCGCGCGTCCGCCCGCTGGGACCCGCGCTGCTGCCAGAAGGGGCTCGTGCTCGGCCGCCGGCTCTACGGCGACCGGCGGGTGAAGGGCGCGTTCGTGCGCCGCGGCTTCAAGGAATGGGTCGAGCGCGGCTTCCCCCGCGACCCGGCCACCGGCCGCGCCCCCGCCGAGCTGATGAAGCGCGGCTGGGACTCCTTCGTGCGGGTGCCGTTCGAGGAGGCCTACGCGCTGCACGCGAAGGCGCTCGACGACATCGTGCGGGCGTACTCCGGCGAGCAGGGCACCCGGTACCTGCGCGCGCAGGGTTACGACCCGGCCATGGTCGACGCGGCGGAGGGCGCCGGCGTGCGGACCACGAAGTTCCGGGGCGGCATGGCCAAGCTCGGGGCCACGCGCATCGTGGGCACCTACCGCTTCGCCAACATGATGGCCCTGCTCGACGCCCACGTGCGGGGGGTCGCGCCCGCCCAGGCCAAGGGCGGCGGCGCCTGGGACTCGTACTCGTGGCACACCGACCTGCCGCCGGGCCACCCGATGGTCCACGGCGACCAGACCTCGGACTTCGAGCTGTTCGACGCCGAGAACGCCAATCTGCTGCTGGTGTGGGGCATGAACTGGATCACCACGAAGATGCCCGACAGCCACTGGATGACCGAGGCGCGGCTGCGCGGCACCAGGGTCGTCGTCGTGACCGTGGAGTACAGCGCCACCGCGAACAAGGGCGACGACGTCCTCGTCATCCGTCCGGGGACCGACCCCGCCTTCGCGCTCGGCCTGGCCCAGATCATCATGACGGAGCGGCTCTACGACGAGGCCTTCGTCACGCGCTTCACCGACCTGCCCCGGCTCGTCCGCCTCGACACGCTGGCTCCGCTGATGGCGCGCGACGTCTTCCCCGGCCATCGCGACGCGCCGCTGACCAACTGGACGAGCGTGCTGGCCCGGGGCGCGCCGGTGCCGCCGGCGCCCGAGCAGGACGGCATGCGCGTGCCCGAGGATCTGCAAGCGCTCTTCGGCGACTTCGTGATGTGGGACACGCGCACGAGCCGCCCGGTGGCGGTGGCGCGCGATCAGATCGGCGACCGCTTCGCCGCGACCGGCCTGGACCCGGCGCTGGAGGGCGCGTTCGAGGTGACGCTGGCCGACGGCACCACGGTGCAGGCGCGCACGGTGTTCGAGCTGACGCGCCAGCACCTGGCCGAGACGTGGACACCCGAGGCGACCGCGAAGGTGACGTGGGCGCCGGCCCCGGCCATCATCGCGCTGGCGCGGGCCATCGCTCGGGACGGCGGCAAGACGCTGTTCGCGGTCGGCATGGGCCCCAACCAGTTCTTCAACAACGACCTCAAGGACCGCGCGATCTTCCTGGTGGCGGCGCTGACGGGCTCGATCGGCAAGATGGGCGGCAACGTCGGCTCCTATGCCGGCAACTACCGCCTCTCGCTCTTCGCCGGGGTCCCGCGCTATGCCGCCGAGGACCCCTTCAACGTCCAGGTGGCGCCGGCCGGGCCCGTCACCGTGCGGAACTACCAGCGCTACGAGTCGCTGCACTACTACGCGGCCGGCGAGGTGATCCACCGGGAGGGCGCCAAGCAGTTCACCGAGGGGCCGCACGTGCCGACGCCGACGAAGTCGATCTGGCTGACCAACTCCAACTCCCAGATCGCCAACACCAAGTACCACTACAACGTGGTCTTCAACACGCTGCCCCGGCAGGAGTGCGTGGTCGTCAACGAGTGGTGGTGGTCGGGCTCCTGCGAGTACGCCGACATCGTCTACGGCGTGGATTCCTGGATGGAGCTGAAGTACCCCGACATGACGGCGTCGAACACCAACCCGTTCCTGCAGGTGTTTCCGCGCACGCCGCTGCGCCGCAACTTCCCGACGGTCAGCGACCTCGACACCTACGCGGGGGTCGCGGCCGAGCTGGCCAAGCTCACCGGCGACGACCGCTTCCGGCGCTACTGGACGTTCGTCACCGACAACAAGGTCGAGGTCTACCTGCAGCGCATCCTGGACGGCAGCGCGGGCACCCGCGGCTACGACATCCGCGACCTGGAGGCGCTCGCCGCCCAGGGCATCCCGGCCCTGATGAACAGCCGCACCTACCCCCGCACCTTCTCCTGGGAGCAGGTGCATGAATCGAAGCCCTGGTACACGAAGACCGGGCGGCTCGAGTTCTACCGGGGCGAGCCGGAGTTCCTGGAGGCCGGCGAGAACCTCGTCGTCCACCGCGAGCCGGTGGACTCGACCTTCTACGACCCCAACGTGCTCGTCGCCCGGCCGCACCCGGCCATCCGGCCCACCACGCCGGAGCAGTACGGCTTCGCCCGCACCAAGCGCGACTGGTCGGCGCGGCAGGGGCGCAACGTGATCGTGACGCCGGACGAGTTGCTGCGCACGCAGCACCCGCTGCTGCCGGCCGGCTACGCCGCGGTCTTCCACACGCCGAAGTACCGGCACGGCTCGCACACGACGCCGATCGACACCGACATCATGGCGAACTTCTTCGGCCCGTTCGGCGACATGTACCGGCGGGACAAGCGCTCGCCGCACGTCGGCGAGGCCTACCTGGACATCAATCCCGACGACGCCCGGGCCCTGAAGGTGAACGACGGCGACTACGTCTGGGTGGACGGCGATCCCGCCGACAACCCCTTCAAGGGCTGGCAGCAGCGC
>DASWJN010000193.1:0-1550 GCA_036397135.1 Candidatus Methylomirabilota bacterium | reverse complement strand
GAGCGGCGGGCGGCGAAGCGATAGACTGACTACATTCCCGGTGTGTCAGGCTCAGATCTCACCCAGCGCGTCCGCACCGCCCTCGCCGCGGTGACAAACCCCCGCAAATTGGGGGCCGACGTCGTCACCACCGGCATGGTGAAGGACCTGGCCGTGGACGACGACGGCGTCGTGAGCTTCACGTTCGCGCTGACGCGCGAGGATCCGGGATCGCTGGCGCGAGACGCGCGCAAGGCCGCCCAGGGCGTTTCCGGCGTGACGGCGGTCAAGGTGAACGTCGTGGACGCCAGTGGACCGGCCTCTGCCCGCGCCTCCGTCCCCGCTCCCCCCACCCCCGACGAGATGCCCGCACTCGGCAAGGCGATCGCGATCTCGAGCGGCAAGGGTGGGGTGGGGAAGTCCACGGTGTCGGCCAACCTCGCGGCCGCGCTCGCCTACCAGGGACATCGCGTCGGCCTGATGGACGCCGATATCTACGGCCCCAACATCCCGCGGATGTTCGGCGTGGACCAGAAGCCCGAGGTGCGTGGCGGTAAGATCCAGCCGCTCGAGGCGCACGGCGTGAAGCTGATCTCCCTGGGCCTGATCGTGGAGCGGGATGCGCCGGCGATCTGGCGGGGTCCCATCATCATGAAGATCATAGGGCAGTTCGTGCGCGACGTCGCGTGGGGCGAGCTGGACTACCTCCTCGTGGACCTGCCGCCGGGCACCGGTGACGCGCAGCTCTCGCTCACCCAGCTCATCCGGCTGCACGGCGCCGTGATCGTGACGACGCCGCAGGAGATGGCGGTGGGCGACTCGCTGCGGGGCGCCAAGATGTTCGAGCGGGTCGGCGTCCCGGTGCTGGGCATCGTCGAGAACATGAGCTATTACATCTGCCCGCATTGCGGCGACCGCTCCGAAGTCTTTCTCGGGGGGGGCGGGGGCCGGCTCGCCGCCGAGCTGGGCGTCCCGCTCCTGGGCCAGATCCCGCTCCAGGCGGGGATGCCCGAGCTGGCGGACCGGGGTCAGCCGATCGTCGTGGCGAGCCCCGAGTCGGCGGCGGGCGGGGCGCTCACCGAGCTGGCGAAGGCCGTGGCCGCGCGGGTCGCGGGGCTGCCGGCCGCCCTGCCGATCACCGCGCGCTGACGTGCGGCTGCTCGCTGCAGCCGTCTTCCTGCTTCAGGGCGCGCCGCCGGACAAGGGGCCCGAGTTACGCGCGGGGCTCGACACCCTGTACGGCGGCGACTTCGCGACCGCCGCCGCCCACTTCGAACGGCTCGCGGCCGGCGACACCACCGATCCCGCGCCGTTGATTTTCCAGGCCGGCGCCTACATCTGGTGGGCATCGGCGCTGGACAGCGCCGAGTTCGAGCGCCCCCGCATCGATTCGCTTCTGGGCCTCGCCATCGCCCGGGCGCGCGCGGCGAGCCCGCCGGCCGACTTCTGGCGCGCCACCGCCCTCGGGTACCGCGCCCGGGAGCGGGAGCTGCACGGCGGCTCGTGGGGCGCCGCCAAGGACGCCAAGGCGATGCGCGACATCTATCGCCGCCTCCTCGCCGCCGACTCCT
>DASWJN010000192.1:0-21663 GCA_036397135.1 Candidatus Methylomirabilota bacterium | reverse complement strand
GCGTTCGCGCGGGCGGTCAGGTCGTCCCACGGAATCTCGTCGCGGCGTCGCTCGACCAGCAAGGCGACGTCGAGGAGCGCTCTCAGCGAGGCCAGCCCGTCCTTCGCCACGTGGAAGCAGAGATAGAGAAGCAGGTCGGGCAGCGCCATGACCCGGATCGGCTGCCCGGCCCACACGCTCGGGGACGCCGAGGCCCAGATCGCCTGCACATCGGGGCGCGACACGTGACGCTCGCCCAGCTCGTGGTGCAGCTCGACGACGACCTCGCCGGCCGCGTCCGCGTCGTCGGATACGAAGCGGGTGTGATAGCCGGCGCCCTGTTCCGAGGCCGGCAAGCGCCGATAGCCCAGGCCCTGCAGGACGTCCTCGGCGGCCCCGCAGTCGGCGTGCCGGACGAGCAGGTCCAGGTCTCCGGTGGAGCGCAGCAAGGGATCCGGATAGAGCTGATCGGCGAGCACGGGGCCCTTGAGCGGCATCACGGCAACGGAGACCTGATCGAACGCCGAGAGGAGTCGGCCCAGCTCGTGACGCAGGCGGAGGTTCCAGGCCACGCAGCTCCGGGCCGAGAGCGCCAGCGACTCCCGGGTCGCCGGCGGCACGCCGGCAGCGCTCAGCGTGCCGAGGTGGCCGTGCAGGAAGGCGCCGAGCCCGTGCCGTTCGGCGGCGGCGGCGAGGCGCGACCAGTCCGGCTCGAGCGTGAGCAGCCGGGACATCCGCTGCTCGCCCTCGGCCGACAGGGTCGGACGCGCGGCGCTCAGGAGCAGCTGATCCTCCACGGTCAGGCGGTCCATCACGGCGCTACCGAGTGTACGTCGCCGAGACACCGGTCACGCGCGCGAGGGCCGCCTCCCGGGTCGGGCACGAGGCCGGAAACTTCGCCAGAACCTCGTCGGCGATGCGGCCCAGGGTCACGTGGGCGTCGACGGCGTTCAGGATGAGCAGGGTCAGACGCCCCTCGTCATTCAGCGCCGGCACGTGATCGGCCGACCGCCGCGCCACCGTCGACCGGGACAGCGGCACTCCGAAGAAGGTGGACTGTCGACACTCCGCCTTGATCCGGCCCGCCGGCGAGCCCTCGCGCACGCGCGTGGTCCATGACCACACGTAGTCGGCGCCGACCGGTGTGGCCGTCAGGGACACGGACGCGCTGTCGCCGGCGGCGAGCGTCACCGGATCCGACAGAGGAAAGAAGGCCTGACCGTAGATGGCCTCGGGCGCGCCGGGCGCATTGGACAGCGAGACGTCAGGACCCAGCTCGGCGTCGAACCACACCACGAGGCCGTGCGCCGTGCCGGCCGCCGCGGCCACCCACGTCACTTCGCCGGTGACGTCGGTGTGGCCGATCGTCGCGAAGTCCAGCGTGGCCCAGGGTCGCGGCTCCAGCAGGAGCTGGGACGGGCGCGCGCGGCACTTCCGCCAGCCGTTGGTCACCAGGGGTCGGCCGGCGCCCAGGTCGAATCCGTGGTCGTTGTGCGCCCAGGGACTCACGTACGGCTCGTACAGGTCGGGCGCCGTGGCCACCGCGAGCCACACGACGTCGCGCCTCGGGATCAGGGTGCCCCCTGGCTTCAGGAATCGGCGCCGGGCGTCGACGATCGACGGGATGTGGTGCTCGAAGAGCGGGAGCACGCCCCGCAGATCGGACACGATCACGTCGGCGGGCCCGGGCAGCGTCACCTCGGTCGACCGCCCATGGATGAACTGGATGCGGTCGGCCAGACCGTTCACCCGGGCGATGTCGCGCGCGACCTCGATGATGTCGGTCGCCTCGATCGCGTAGACCGTTCCGGCGCCGTACCGGCAGGCCAGCAGCGTCAGGATCCCGGTGCCGGTGCCGAGGTCCACGACGGTCGCGCCGGGCACGATCGCCCGGCGGAGCGCCGCCGCATACGCGTCCATGCGGCGGCGGTCGGTGATCATCTGCCCATGATCGTGAAGGCTATACACGGGCGGCGCCGAGGTCGCGGCTCTGCACGTCGCGGACGATCATGTCACACAGTGTCGGGACGAGGGCGGGGTTGTCGTCGCGCACCAGGCGCCGCACCGGCACCGCGCTGACCATCTGGCTCAGGCACTGGAACTCCTGCCCCCGCATGGTGTCGTCGAGCAGGTAGTTGGCGGACGTGTTGGCGACCAGCGCCATGAGGCTCTCGACGCCCGACACTCTCTCCATGCAGGGCAGCGTGGGAGCGGGATCGCGCGCGGTCAAGAGGTAGACGGCGGCGAGCGGCAGCGGCTGCGGCCGGTGGCGGCCGGCAAGCTCGCTCAGATCGAGGAACCGCTTGTCCCACGTCGGCGTGAGCCGCGGGAGCGCGTCCGGCGTCCCGTACAACGCCTGCACCGAGTCGGGCCACAGGCGGATGCGCGGCGGTCCAGGCTGGACGGAGAACCGGCCGTCGCCGTGACTGAGGGCGACCACGTCGTCCGACAGCGCCGGATGACCCCGCCGGGCGAAGCCGGCGGCCAGCGTGGACTTGCCGGCCCCGGGCGGCCCCACCAGCGCGACGGCCCGCTCGCCGAGCCCGACGGCGCTCGCGTGGAGACAGGTGACTCCGCGGCGCCGCAGCACGAACGCGAGCACGGGGCCCAGCAGGTACGTGGCGACGTCGTCCACCGTCCACGGTTCGGGCCAGCGCACCCAGACGTTCGTCCCCGGACGGTCGACCACGAAGTCGGTACCATCGGCGTACTGAAGCCGGAAGAGCTCGGCCCGCCCGAGCCGCCGGACGACGAGCAGGGGCCGTCCAGCCTCGTCTCGATCCGGGCTGACGTACAGCAGGTCATCTCCGAGCGGTGCGTGCTCCAGCTCGAGGGGATGCGCGCCAAGCCGGACCACGACATCCCAGGCCCCGGAGCCATCGGTGGGCGTCAACCCCGGCAGCGGGTGAGTGACTGTGACGCGCAGGCCGAAGATGGAGTAGCCGTACATCAGCCCCTCTCGCAGGCGTGTGCGGTGTCGCGGTCGAGCGATGCCGTCAAGCGGTCTTGTTCATGCCGGTCGTCATGTCGTTGGTCCTTCCCATGTCGGATGTCGTGCGCGTGATCTCGCGGAGATCGCCGTAGATCGTCAGCTTCGGACGCTGGTACGGCTTCCTGGGCGCGCGCGGATCCGACGCATTCGACGATTTCATGCGATCCTCCCCATGAGCGGTCGGGCGGCCTGTGACGCCAGCCAGTAGTTGAGACAGAGCGGGCGCAGGCCGGTCCAGACGCTCGCTGAATCCCCTTCTCCGTACATCCGGGGCACGCGGTCGCGGCGCACGTAGGCGCCCAGGGCCGGCACCGGCTCGAAGCGGTCCACCCACTGGGCGGCCGGCCGCCGCAGCACGGCGACCACCGCGTCTCCCGCGGCCACTGCTTTCGGACGGAGACGCACGGCGTCCGGCAGCGCTCCGCGCATGGCCAATCTCAGGATCGTCTTGTCGAAGCACCACGGCATCGGTGGAATCGCGAGCAGGTACTCGACCAGCCGCACGTCGAAGAAGGGATGGCGCACGTCGACGGGCACTCCCGTCACGCCGGCGTCGTAACTCTCGAAGATCGCCGGCCAGTCGGCGGACGTCAGCAGGCTGTAGGCGGCGGGTCGGGTCGGATGAACCGGCGATGGCTCCACCCCGGCGCGTCCGTCCCGCACGCCCAGCTCGAACCGGGCGGCGAAGTCAGGGTCGAGCCAGTCCGGCTGCGCGCCCGGTGACGGCGTCCCCGCGCCGAGCCACGCGCTCAGATGAGCACCGACCCTGACTCTCGGCAGCCGGCGGCACATCACGACGTACTGGCCCAGCTCCCTGGCCAGCCGGAGCACGCTGCCGCGCGCCAGCAGTCCGGTGGCGTACCGTAGCGGGACGCGAAACGCGGGATCGCCTCCGTAGCCGGTCAGCGCCACCCGGCTGTGCATGGCCACGCCCTGCAACAGGTCGACGTGGACGGCCACGAGTGGATCCGGCTCGGGTTCCGGCCGCCGCAGCTCCGGCCGGTCCCAGCGCTCGAAGACCTGGTAGTCGTCCACGACGCGGTAGTGGATCGGGATCCCCAGCGCGCCGGCGGCCAGCGAGGCGTAGCGCCGCTCGGGATCGGCGAACAATCGCTCGCAGACCGCGGTGTGGGCGCGCAGATCGAAGCCGGGCGTCGGCCGGGAGAGGCAGCGCTTCGCGGTCGCCGCGACGGAGGTCGAATCGAGGCCGCCGCTCATCAGCACACCGGCCGCCCGGGTGCACCGCAGGCGATCGGCGACCGCGCGTCCGAGCAGCTCGTCGAAACGCTCCACGTAGTCGTGCCGTCGCCGGTAGCGGATCGCGCCGTCGAGCGGCAGCGTCCAGTAGCGCCTCGCCTCGACGCGGCCCGCTCCGGCCAGGCGGTGGGCGGCGGGAAGGCGGCGGATCGCGGCGAACGCCGTGGTCGCGGGATCCTGGTTCATCCCGAAGAGGAGGAAATCGCCGATCGCCTGCTCGTTCACGGCGCCGGAGACGCCCGGGTACAGGCGCACGCAGTCCAGCGTGTTGCTGAACACGAGGCCGGTGGCCGTCCGGGCATAGTAGAACGGCTTGACGCCGAACCGGTCGCGGGCGCAGAAAAGCCGCCGGCTGGCTCCGTCCCAGATGGCGAACACGAAATCGCCGAGCAGATGCCGGAGGCAGTCGTCACCCCACCGCCGGTACGCGTGCAGGATCAGGGCGGCGTCGCCGGCCGCGGCCAGCTCGCCGTCGCCGCGCTCGTCCAGCTGGCCGGTGATGGCGGCCCGATCGTCGAGCCGGGCGTCGGCGACGATCCAGAGGCGGCCGTGGAGGCCGAGGGGTTGAGGCTCCGGTGGGGCGTCGGTTGTCCTCAGCCACGCGTGGCCGAGCCCGACGGGGCCGTCGAGCCACACCCGCTGACCGTCGGGTCCCCGGGCGCTCAGAGCTGCCGTCATGCGCTCCAGGAGTCGCGGATCGACCGCGACCCCGTCCCAGTTGACGATGCCGACGATGCCGCTCACGGCGAGCCGACCGCGGTCGTCGCCGACAGCAGCGGTTCGTAGGTTTCCCCGGCCGGCGGACCGAAGAGGACGCGCCCGCCATGCTCGAGCCAGGCATGAGCCCGGAGACGGCCGCCCTCCCGCGTCACGCCGATGCGCAGCACCGCTGCCCGTCCCCCTCGACGGAGCGTCCACGCGAGCACGAGCGCCTGCCCCAGACAGGCAGGGCGGCGCCGAACATGGCGTCCGGCCACCCCGACCAGCCACGCGATCCGATCGACCGGCGGCCACGCGCCCGGCGCGCCCGCCGGCCGGCCACGAGGCAGGAGCGCCGTCACCGGGAAGAACCGCAGGGCCGGACCGACGACCAGGAAGAGCAACCACGCGTACAGCAGCACATGCCGCTCGCGGGGTGTGAGACGGGCGAGGTGTCGGATCCGCTCAATCGTGGATTTCAAGCAGTCCCTGCTCGCGCAGCTGCCGCACGAGGTCGAGGACGTCCTCGGCGCCCTGCGCCTCCTCGACCTCGTACTCCTCCACGAGGGCCGTGAGGACGTCCTGCAGTGATCGCTCCTCGCGGAGGAGCTGCCAGATCCGGGTGCCGATCGGATCCAGGCCGAAGTACACTCCGCGCTTCAATTCGAGCACGACCAGCTCGTCCTGGAGATGCCGGAACAGCACGTGAGCGGGAACCGTGACGCGGGACGCGAGCGAGAGGACCGGTGTCATGAGCACACCCCTCCGGGAGTGCATGTTGCCACGAAAATCCACGTCGCCGCCAGTGTCAACGGCCGTGCGCGGGGCGGGCGCGCGCGGGAACCCGTCGGCGGCGTGTAGTACGATACCGGCCGTGACGCCGGCGACCCGTTGGCCCGAGACGCGCGCCGCGCGCGGGCTCGTCGCAACGCCGCACGCGCTCGCATCGGCCGCCGGCGTGGCGGCGCTGCGGCGCGGCGGCAATGCGCTCGATGCCGCGGTGGCGGCCGCGACGACGATCGCCGTGGTCTATCCGCACATGAACTCGATCGGCGGCGACAACGTGTGGCTGCTGATCCCGTCCATGTACCTGGTGGACGGCCGCCCGCGCCTGGTCTACGGCACGATGGGTGGGGACGGCCAGCCGCAGACCCAAGCGGCGCTCGTCATCCGCGCGGTCGACTGCGGGCTGGGTCCGCACACTGCCGTGGAGGCGCCCCGCTGGCTGTTCGGCCGGACCTGGGGCGAGGTCTCCCGGTCTCTGCGCCTGGAGGGCCGCTTTGCGCCGGACGTCGGCACCGGGCTGCGGCGGCGCGGGCACGAGGTCGAGGTGGTCGAGGACTGGAGCGATCTCATGGGCCACGCCCAGGTCATTCGTCTCGACCCCGACGGGCTCGCCGGCGGCTCCGACCCGCGCGCCGACGGTGCCGCGCTGGGCTGGTAACGCCGTGACGACGCCGCCTCCGACACCGGTCCGGCTCGCGTCGCGCTCGACCACCGTCCGACCGGTGGCGATCGGGATCATCGCGCAGTCGGCCCTGTGGGGGAGCGGCGGTGGTGCGCGGGTGCTCGCGCGGTCGAGCGCGTCGACCTATCTGAGAGCGGGCGGCGAGATCGTCTGGCTCGGTGACGCCGAGGCACCGCTGCATCCCCGCGCCATCCTGGTGGCCGGCCCACACGCGCCCGAGCGCGACGATGTTCGGGTCGACCCGAGCGGTCTGGTGCCGTGGCGTCCGACCACGCCGGGCCTGGACTCGACGGCAGCCGAGCGCCTGGCCACGAGCTGGCGGCGCCTGGCCGCCGGCATCGGCGCCATCGGCGCCCCGAGAGGCTTCGGCGCGTTGATCGCCGGCGGGCCGCTCGAGTTCCCGCTCACGGGCGCGTGTGCGCCCGCCGCGGCGCTCGCCCGCGCATGCGCGCGCGACGACGCAGCGGCCGCCGCCGACGCCGCGCTAGAGCTGCTGGGACTCGGCAGCGGGCTCACACCCTCCGGCGACGACTACGTCGGCGGAGCCCTGTTCGCGCGCCGTCTGCTCGCCGCCGGGGGACTCGCCGACCGGACGGCCTGGCGGCGCGCGGCTGCTGCGGTGCTGACCGCCGCCCGAACGCGCACGCATCCAATCAGCCTCACACTGGTCGGCGATCTCGCTGACGGGCTCG
Source organism: Candidatus Methylomirabilota bacterium (assembly GCA_036397135.1). Lineage (GTDB taxonomy): Bacteria > Methylomirabilota > Methylomirabilia > Rokubacteriales > CSP1-6 > AR5. The sequence goes on along the minus strand of DASWJN010000192.1, from coordinate 14,576 downwards.
GCTGGGCGCCGCTCCACGAGCTGGTGCACGCCCTGGCCGCCGGCGTTCCGGCCGGCGCCGCCGCTCGGCGGCTGAGCAGCCTCGGTCATACGTCGGGCTGGGACGTGCTGGCGGGGCTCGGCGCCGGACTGGGCGAACTCGCCGCGTGACGGCATGCTCGTGCCCGCCGGCCTGAACGCCGGCCTCGGCGGACTGAGCGGCATTGCTCCTGCATGAACGGTGGCTCCATGGAAGACAAGCGGAACGTCGGCAGCAGGGAGCGGTGGATCTCGGGACTGGGCGGCAGCGCACTGGCGCTGTGGGGGTTGCGGCGCATGTCGCTGGCGGGTCTGGCGGTGGCGGCCGCGGGCGCGGCGCTGGCCTGGCGGGGCCTCCGCGGCTGGTGCAAGTTGTACGAGGCGCTCGGCATCGACAGGGCCGGCACCGATCGCACGGTCGGCAATCTCGGCGTGAAGATCGGCCGCGACGTCGTCGTGGCGGCGCCCGCCGAGCGGCTCTATCGCTTCTGGCGCAACTTCGAGAACCTGCCGCGGATCATGTCGCATCTCGAGCGGGTCGAGATCCTGAGCGACACGCGCTCGCGCTGGCGCGTCAAGGGGCCGGCGGGGGTCCCGCTGGAGTGGGAGGCGGAAATCATCAACGACCAGCCGCCCCACCTCATCGCCTGGCGCACACTGCCGGGCGCCCCGGTGTCCCACGCGGGCTCGGTGCGCTTCGTGCCGGTCGGCGAGGCCACGCGCATCGACGTCTCCCTGCAGTACGACCCGCCGGGCGGTACGCTGGCCCACGCCGCGGCCGCGCTGATGGACGCCGACGCCGGCGCCCAGATCGAGCGCGACCTCCGCGAGTTCAAGCGCGCCCTGGAGAGCGGCCGCCTGGCGGCTTGATCGGGCGGTTATTAAACATGGGGGCCCCGACATGGCCCCCACCCCCCCAACGCTCGTCACGCCCCGGCGTAGCCGGGGCGCGCCTCGATCACCCGTGAGGGCCTCGCGGTGGCCCCATGCCTAGTCTTACCGCTCCACGCGCCCGGCGCGGCCGCGACGCGCCTCGATGACCCGGGTGAGCCTCGAGGTGGTCGGGGGGGCGAGGTGGTGTACAGTAGCGGCGCACTCTGACCCATCCGGAGGTCCCGTGGATCCCTATCGACTGCCGCGCACCGTCGTCCCGGACCGTTACGACCTCCGGCTCGAGCCGGACCTGACCACGCTGACGTTCCGGGGCGAGGAGGCGATCGCCGTCGACGTCGCCGAGCCCGTGCGCGAGATCGTCCTCAACGCCGTCGAGCTGGCGATCGACGAGGCGGTCGTGGTCGACGCGGCCGGGCGGGAGCAGCGCGCCGCCGTCACCTTCGACGAAGCCGCCGAGCGCGTCCGGCTGGACTTCGCCGAGCCGCTGGCGACCGGACGCGGCCGCCTGCGCATCGTCTTTCGCGGCACGCTGAACGACAAGCTGCGTGGCTTCTACCGCTCGGTCTACAAGGACCCGAGCGGCGCGACGCGCACGCTGGCCGCCACCCAGTTCGAGGCGACCGACGCCCGCCGCGCGTTCCCCTGCTGGGACGAGCCGGCGTTCAAGGCCGTGTTCGCCGTCACCCTGGCCATCGACCCGGCGCTCACCGCGGTCTCCAACACGCGCGTCGTCTCGGAGACGCGCGAGGGGGACCGCAAGGTGCTCCGCTTCGCGGACACGATCAAGATGCCGACCTACCTGGTGGCCCTCGTGGTCGGCGAGCTGGAGCACACCGAGCCCACGCTGGTCGGCGCCACGCCGGTCAGCGTCTGGTGCGTGCCGGGCAAGCAGCGGCTCGCCGCCTTCGGCCACGAGATCGCGGTCGCCTCGCTCCGCTACTTCGAGAACTACTACGGCCTGCCCTACCCCGGCGACAAGCTCGACCTGCTGGCCATCCCCGACTTCGCCGCCGGCGCCATGGAGAACCTCGGCGCCATCACGTTCCGGGAGACGGCGCTGCTGGTCGACGAGAAGGCGGCCTCGCACGCCGAGCTGCAGCGCGTCGCCGACGTGGTCGCCCACGAGAACGCCCACATGTGGTTCGGCGACCTGGTGACGATGAGCTGGTGGAACGGCATCTGGCTCAACGAGGCCTTCGCCACGTTCATGGAGATGCTGGCCGTCGACGACTGGAAGCCGGAGTGGCAGCGCTGGGTCGCCTTCGGGGTCTCGCGGGCTGCCGCGCTCTCGGTGGACGGCCTGCACTCGACGCGGCCCATCGAGTTCCCGGTACGGGCCCCTCGCGAGGCCGACGCGATGTTCGACGTGCTCACCTACGAGAAGGGCGCCTCGGTGCTCCGCATGCTCGAGCAATACCTCGGCTCGGAGCTCTTCCGCGAGGGCGTGCGCGACTACCTCCGCACGCACGCCTTCGGCAACGCCGACACCGGCGACCTGTGGGCCGCGCTCGGCCGCGCCTCCCGGCAGCCGATCCCGGCCGTGATGGACAACTGGATCTTCGCGCCCGGCTACCCGCTGGTCAGCGTGGCGGTGGAGGGCGGCCAGCTGGTGGTGCGCCAGCAGCGCTTCACGTACCTGCCGGAGCCGCTGCGCTGGTACGGCGCTGCCGCGCCGGCGAGCCCGCCCGCCCCCGCCCGCTGGCAGGTGCCGGTGCAGCTGCGGATCACCGCCGGCGGCCGCGAGACGGTCGATCGCGTGCTCCTGGCCGAGGGCGAGACGCGCCGGCCACTGCCGGCCGGCTTCGAGTCGATCGTGGTCAACGAGGGTGGCCACGGCTTCTACCGCGTCCGCTACGACGGCGATCTCCGGATGCGGCTGCTCGGCCGGCTCCCCCGCCTGGCCGCCATCGAACGCTTCAATCTCGTCAACGACGCGTGGGCCGTGACCGCGGCCGGCCTCATGCCGGTCACCGACTACCTCGACCTGACCGCGCGCTTCCGCGAGGAGCGCGACAAGAACGTGTGGTCGGCGCTGCTCGGCTCGCTGGCCACGCTCAACCGCCTGGTGCGGCCGGCCGACCGGCCCGGGCTGGAGGCGCTCGTGCGCGACCGGGCGGCGCCCGTCCTGGCCACGCTCGGCTGGACGCCCCGCCCGGGCGAGGACGAGCTGACCCGCCAGCTGCGCGGCGACCTCATCCGCGCGCTCGGCACGCTCGGCAACGACCCCGAGGTGCAGGCCCGGGCGGCCGAGCTGTACGCCGCTCACGAGCGCGGCGCCGAGGTCGACCCCAACGTCCTGCCCGCCCTCATCGCCGTGCTCGCCCACGCCGGCGACGAGGCGCGCTACGAGATCTTCTTGAAGCGCTTCCGCACGGCCGCCACCCCACAGGAGGAGCAGCGCTATCTCTACGCGCTGACGGCCTTCCGGCAGCCGCCGCTGGTGGAACAGACGCTGGCCCGCACGATCAACGGCGAGATCCGCACCCAGGACGCGCCGTTCGTCGTGCGCGCGATGCTTCTGCTGGTGCACTCCCGCGGACAGGCCTGGGAGTTCGTCAAGAAGCAGTGGGACACCATGGACCGCCTCTATCCCAAGCACGGTCTGCGCCGGATGGCCGAGGGCGTGATCGGCCTGGCCACGCCGGAGTGGGAGGCCGACGTCCACCGCTTCTTCCAGGAGCGAAAGATCGACCTCGGCGGCAAGACGCTCGAGCAGTACCTCGAGCAATTGCGGGTGGCGGTGGCCCTGCGCGAGCGGGAGGGCGCCGCGCTGAGCACGTACCTGGCTCGCGGCCAATGACTCTCGTGAGACCTGGTGACGCCGGGGGTCGGACGCGGGGGCCGCGGGCGCGCCATCATGGCGAGCCGTCGTCGCCGTTCGAGCGCAGGGCTCGGCGAGCGAGCCGCCAACGAGTCGACTGGTCCGCGCCCCAGCCCCCTCTGGGGGATGGGGGGCTCGAGCGAGCCGTGCCCGGAGCGAGTTACGGCGACAGGCGAGCCATGCTGGCGCGCCCGCGGCCCCCGCGCCCGACCCCCGGCGTCACCGGATTCCACGAGCGTCATCAGCGTCCCCGGTGACGGCCATCGAGCGCACGGTCGCCTTCGTGCTGGCCGACCTGGCCGGGTACGTCGCGCTCACCGAGGCCCACGGCAACGCCGAGGCCGCCGGGGTCATCGAGCGCTTCGTCGCGGTCGCCCGCGCGTCACTGGCGCCGGGCGCGCGGCTGGTGGAGCGCGTGGGCGACCAGGTCGTCGTGGCCGCGGACGACCTCGCGCGGCGCTCGAGACGGCGCTGCGACCGGTGTCGGGCACGGCGCGCGAGCCGCTGTTTCCGCTGATCCGGATCGGGGCTCCCGCCGGCCCGGTCCTGGAGCGGGACGGCGCCTACTTCGGCACCGCCCTCAACATCGCCGCCCGCGTCACCGCCCACGCGCAGCCGGGCCAGATTCTCTGCACGGATGCCCTCGCGGCCGCGGGCCGCGATCTGCCCGGCATCGAGGTGCGGGCGCTGAGCCCGGTCGCGCTGCGCCACGTGGTGGAGCCGGTGCCGCTGTTCGAGGTGACCGCCGGCGTCCCGCCGGGTGAGCCCGTGACCGTCGACCCCGTCTGTTACATGCAGCTCACGCCGGACGGCTCGGCGGCCACCGTGCGGCTGGGCGACGTCACCTATCACTTCTGCTCGGACGCGTGGCGCCACCGCCTTCGGCCGGCACCCCGAGGCGTACGTCGGCCGTTGACTCACCCCGGTCGGGTCGCGGCGGGCCAGACCGGGCCCACGCCCACCGGCGCGTCATCCCGCGCTATGCTGACGCGAGGGGGACGTGCGATGCGTGGCATCGAGGGCGAGCAGGTCCTGCTGCGGTTGATCCTCAGCGAATCGCGCACCCATGACGGGCAGCCGCTGTTCTCCACGCTCGTGAAGCTGTTGCGAGCAGAGGGCCTGGCGGGGGCCACGGTGCTCAAGGGCATCGCCGGCTTCGGCCACGACCGCGCGATGCACACGATCGCCATCGAGGTGGCCGCTCAGGGCCTGCCGGTCGTGGTGGAGGTCGTGGACACGCCGGAGCAGGTGGAGCGGGTCCTGCCCAAGGTCGAGGCGCTGATGGCGGGGGGCGTCATCATGCTGGAGCGTGCCCGCGTGATCCGCTACGCCAGGACGCCGCCGGCCGGCTAGGCCTCGGCTAGGCCCGACCTCCGCGGTCATAGTGGACGACCCGCACTTTCTCCATCGTGATCAAACCGCCGCTCATCATCCGGTCGACATCGGGCAGCACTCCCTGCAGGCGCTCTTCGGTATCGACCACCTCGATGATCAAGGGCAGATCGGCCGAGAGCCGCAGGAGACTGGCCTGGTGGAGGATCGAGTCGGGGCCGAAGCCGGCGACGCCCCGCAGCACCGTGGCGCCCGCCAGGCCCTTGGCCCGGAACAGCTCGAGCAACGCCGCGTAGAGCGGGCGGCGCTCCCAGTGGTCGGACTCACCGAGGAAGATGCGCATGAGGACCTGCTCGCCCTCGATCCGTCGCATGGCTAGCCTCGCAGGCTGAGGGCGAAACGCCCGACGGCAATACCCAGGAAGCACAGACTCAGGCAAATCGTCGTCGTGACGACGATGTTGATCCAGGCCTGGTGCCAGGCATTGAGCTCCATCAGCCGCACCGTCTCATAGCTGAAGGTCGAGTACGTCGTGAGGCCGCCCAGCATCCCGGTGGTGAGGAAAAGCCGGACGTTGTCGGGGAGCAGCAGCGTCTCGGTCCCCACCTGCTGGACGAGGCCGATGACAAACGCGCCGATGAGATTGACGATGAGGGTGCCGTAGGGGAACTCCGTGCCGAACCACTTCGCCGACACGACCGAGGCGAGGTAGCGCAGGACGGTGCCGATGGCGCCGCCCAGAGCGATGAGCAGAACGCGCTCCACGGGATACGGTCCTCCTTTTGGCGGGCGGGCACGCGCCCCGGGCTGGCCAACGCCCGCATCATGACAGCCGGTTCCTCACTTTGCCAGCAGCACGGAGCATGGCGCCAGCCGGACGATGCTCTGAGCGGTGCTCCCCATGAGGCGATCGAAGATCCGGCTGTGGCCGTGGTACCCCACGACGAGCAGGTCAAAGCTGCCTTCTTTCGCCACGGTCACGATCGTTTCCACCTCGTGCCCCTGCCGCACGAAGGCCTCCAGCTCGACGCCTTCCAGGCCCCCGACATCGCGCGCCTCCTTGGCGAGCGCCCGGAAGTACTCGTCGATCTCCTCCTTGGCGGCCTTCACCTCGCTGATGGAGGCCGCGTAGTGCGGCAGGTGCTCCTCGACCGAGATGGTGCAGAGCTCCGCGCCCAGCGCCTTGGCGAGCGCGATGCCCTCCCGCAGGGCCGCCCGCGCCCCGTTCGAGCCATCGTAGGCGACCAGGATGCGCCTATACATTCTCGGTTCTCTCCTGCATTCCCGCCGGTGCCGGCTGGGAGCTCCCGGGCTCCGTCACGGCCGAGGGCCGCAGGTGCACCGGCATGAAGAACGCATTGGCGATCAGCGTGGGCACGACGGCGCTGCCGATCACGGCCGCCACCAGGTGCGAGTACTGCCCGGGCGTGACGATGCCGTGACTCAGGCCGAACAGCGCAGAAATGGTGCCGAACGTCAGGCCTGTCGACATCATCAGCGTGTAGTAGAGGCCTTCCTGCCGCCCATACCGGAAGGCGCGGACGGCTGGGAACACGCCGGCGATCTTGCTGACCATCTTGGCCGAGAACAGCACGACGAACACCATGGGGGCCGCCGCCAGCGCCGGCACCGAAACGAAGGAGCCGGCGCGGATGAAATAGAACGGCGTGAGTAGACCGAAGGTGAGTGTCCGCAGCCGCCGGATCAGGACGTGGTCCTTTCCCACCGTGCCGGCCAGCAGCATTCCGATGATGTAGGCGGGCAGCACCGCCTCGCTGCCCGCCCACACTGCCACCCCGCCCATCGCGAAGAGACAGAGCAGGATGAACTTCGCCTCCAGCTCGGACACCCGGCCGCCGTAGCGACGGAAGAAGCGCGGCGTAAGGAACGGCAGGACGCTGAAGACGACGACGCAGACCACGACGAAGACGGCGGTGCGGACCGTGAACGGGGCGAAGATGAGACCGAGCGCGATCACCGTCCCCAGGTCGGTCACGAAGCACGCCGCCAGCATCGCCTTGCCGTACTCCGTCGTGTTGAACCCGAGCTCCAGCATCACCGCGTACACCACCGCGACGGACGTCGTGGACATCGCCACGCCGGCGAGCCAGCTCGCCGCCGGCGTCCAGCCCAGCAGGTAGTAGGCCGCGGCGGCGGCGCCGAGGAAGGGCGCTCCGAAGCTGACGAGGCCGACCACCGCCGACTCCTTCCACCGGGCCCGGAACACGGCCGGATCGAGCTCGGCCCCGGCCAGGAAGGTCAGGACGATGGCGCCGGTGCCGGCCAGGAACGTCACCCACTCACTCGAGGAGCCGAGCGCGCCGGGCCCCACGATCGCGCCGATGACGAGCTGGGCCACGATGCCCACGACGATCTCGGACAGCGCCGTCGACACCCTGAGCCAGATCGCGAGCAGGGTGGCGATGAGCGCCAGGCCGACCCACACCGCCGCCAGGAACCAGAGGTTCTCCATCGGGTCAAGCCGCCGCTCAGGCGAGCTCGATCGGGGCGTCCACCCAGACGGTGTAGCGCCGCGGCTTGCCGCGCGCGGCATCGGCGGGATCGACGTACACGATCGAGCTCTGCCCGCGGATCTCGGCGGGCAGGATCGAGACGCGGATGAAGCTGGTGGACTCGGTCGCCGAGGCGCGGGCCAGGACGGGCTCGCGCCCGCTCTCGAACCACGCCCCGCCGGGGCGCACCGACCGCGGGGGCGCGTCGCCCACCGTCACCTCGAGGCCGCCGGCCACGAGGCAGCGGATGCCGCCGCCGCGGTGGCGGTGCGGCAGCGCCACGCCGCCCGGATCGAAGTCGACGCGGTCGCAGCGCATGAGCCAGGCACCGGCGGCGGACAGGTCCATGACTTGCTCGAGCACCAGCTCGCCGTCAGCGGTCGTGTCGCAGGGCACCAGCTCCCAGCGCAGCAGCGTGGCGCCGCCATCCCCGGCGGCCAGCTCGCAGGCGCCGGGACCGTGCCAGGCGGCACCGGCGGTGAGCCCGGTGGTCGCGCCGGCCTGGCTCACCGCGGCGCCGCCGGCTTGCGCGTACAGCACGCGGTTGGCCGGCGGCAAGGTGCGCCGCTCGCCCGGCACCAGCCGGTCGCGGAAGAGGCGCAGCGCGCGGGCGGTCACCGGGTCAGCCGAGGTTGACGCCGAGGATCTGCGAGGCGAGGCGGCCGAGGCCGAAGCTGAGCAGGCCGGACGCCGCCGCCAGCGCGGCGACCTCCAGGCCCGAGCGGACGGCCGACACGCCGGCCACCCGCGCCTTCACCACGCCCACGCCGAAGAGGGCCAGCAGCGTGAGTGCCCCCGACAGCGCCAGCGCCGGCAGGACGTGCCCGACCAGGAACGGCGCCACCGGGATCACCGAGGCGAGGCCGAAGGCGGCGGCCATGACGAAGGCGTCGCGCACGGGGGTACCGAGGCGCTGCGGCGCCAGGCCCAGCTCGAAGATGGCCAGCGTGCTGAGCAGCAGCTCGGGATGGCGTGCGATGCGCCGCGCGACTTCCACCGCGTCGCCGCGCGGCATGCCCCGCGCCACCAGCGAGGCCATCAGCTCGGCGACTTCCTCGCCGGGATGCTCGCGGATCTCGTGCCGCTCGCGCTCCAGCTCGGACTCGTAGAGCTGGCGCTGCGCCCGCGACGCCAGGAACGTGCCGATCGACATCGACAGCACACCGGCCATCGCCGACACGAGCCCGCCGAGCAGCACGACGAGGTAGCCGACACCGGCCGCCGCCAGGCCGGCCACCACCGCGAACGTCGAGACGAGACCGTCCTGAGCGCCGAAGACCACCTCCCGGATCGAGGACAGCCCCTCGATGCGTCCGGATTCGGTGACCAGCTCGCTGAGGCCCCGCGCCGTCTGGCCCGGCGGCGCTCCCGCGCGTGACGCGGCGAACGCGTGATCGCCGGTCGTCGTCGCGCGAGGGACCGTCAGCTCGCGAATCGGGGGGGTCGCGCGTTCGCCATCCACAGGGGGCACGGCGTCGAAGCTGGCCAGCGCCGCGCGGAACATGTCGCGGTGGTGGCGCTCGCGCTCCAGCGCCAGGCGGAACGAGGCGGCCGCGTCGGGGCGGCCCTCCGCCTCGGCGTCGCGGATCATGCGCGGCAGCACGATCTCGATCTCCTCCATCTCGCCGGTGGCCGCGCGCTGCAGGTTCTCGCGGGTGGTGCCGATCGCCCCCATCGTGCGCAGGTGATTGAGGGCGTGGATGGTCTCGGCGCCGGCGGCCTCGAAGAACAGCTGCGCGATGTCGGGACGGCCCTCGTGGAGCGCCTGGATGCCGTAGGCGAGATAGCGGCGGTTGGCGTCGGCCTCGCCGGCGAGCGCCACGAGCAGGTTCGCGTCGGTCCTGGACTCGGTCCGCTCGCGGGTCATCGCGCGTCATTGTAGCTCCGACGTTCGCACATTTTCACGCGGGGCCGGGGCGGTGCTGGCAGCGGGTTTGCTCGGTCCTACCGACATCGACATTCTCTGGCTTGAAAGGAACAGGATCATGAACCACAGCATCGTGTACGGTCTGATACTCGTCGGCGTCCTCGTCTACGCGGATGCGGCGCTCGCGCGTGGCGGCGGCGCACCCGGCGGGGCGCCGAGCGGGGCGCCAGCCGGCGCGCCCAGTGGGGCGCCCAGTGGTGCGCCAAGCGGCGCGCCGGGCGCTCCGGCCGCCGCCCCGGGCGACGCGGGCCCCGGCGCAGGCGGCCCAGGCGCGGCCGGAGACAGCTCCGCCACCACGACGGGGCCCGGCGACGGGCTCGGCGGCGTTCCGGCCGGCATCTCGCAGAGCCCGGAGATCTACCGCAGCCCGGCGGCGGCGTGGCCGGCGGAGGCCGAGTACCCACAGGCGAGCCCACGCACCGGCGTCGTCGTCACCCCGCCGCCCGCGGCCGTGGTGGTGACGCCCACGCCGCCGGGCGTGGTCGTCGAGCCGGCGCCGGGGACGCCGCTCATCTGTCCCAACGTCAACCCGACCGATCCGCGCCGGTGCTGAGCTGACGCGCGGCGGGGACCCCGCGTTCCCGTCGCGCCGGTCGCGGCGGCCGGCAGGTGCAAACCCGCCGGCCGCCGTGATACGGTCGAGGGCCATGAAGGTGCTGGCCGCAGCGATCATCGGCCTGGCCGCGGCGCTCTCCGCCACGCCTGCTCTCGCGCTGTCGCTCACGGAGGCCTTGCTGCGCGCCAAGCCAGCGGTCGTCCTCGTCACCGCGCGAGTCGACGCCGAGATCACCACGAACTGCGGCAAGGGCCCCGTCACCGTGAAGCCGCGACCGTTCGTGGAGACGGGCACCGGCTGGTTCGTGGACGGCCGCGGCTGGGTGGTGACCAACGCCCACGTCGTCGATCCCGTCCACCGGATGCCGGCGTGGGTGGTCCACGAGCTGAAGAAGACGGCGATCGACCAGGCCTGCGTCGAGCCCGCGCTGAAGGCGCGGGGGCTCATGCGGGGCCAGCGGCCGGAGGTCGAGGAGCAGATCCGCCGCGACGCCAGCGCCCGCGCGCTGGCCACGGCGGAGGTGGAGCCGCTGCCGCAGCTCACCGTGCTGCTGTCCAACGGCGTGAGCCTGCCGGCCGAGGTGAAGAAGTTCAGCGCGCCCATCAGCTTCGGCGTGGACAACAAGCCCCGGCCCGACTCCGGGCGCGACCTGGCGTTGCTGCGGGTCGCGGACGGCGTGTACCCGGCCCTCGGGCTGACGGCGCGCGACGCCCAGATCGGCGATCCCGTGCACATCCTCGGGTTTCCCGGCGTCGTGCTTACGCACGAATTGCTGAGCCAGTCGGCCACCATCGAGGCGTCCGTCACCAACGGCGCCGTCTCCGGCTACCAGGTGGACAGCATCGGCCAGGACATGATCCAGACCGACGCGCCGGCCGCGCACGGCAACAGCGGCGGCCCCGCCGTCGGGGACGACTCGCGGGTGCTCGGCGTCCTCACGTTCGTCTCGCTCTCGCAGGGCGGCGCCATCGTGCAGGGGTTCAACTTCCTGATCCCGGCCCGCGACATCGACACCTTCCTGAAGGACACCGGGGTCCGGCCGGGCGAGAGCCGGTTCAATCCCGTGTGGGCGGCCGGCATTCGCCTGCTGCTCGACGAGCGCTACAAGGCCGCCGCCGCCCGGATCGCCGAGGCCAATGCGCTGCTGCCGAACCTGGTCGACGTCAAGCGGGCGCTGGCCGAGGCCGAGCGTCTGGTGAAGAACCCGCCGCCGCGGCCGTTTCCGTGGGCGTGGGCCACGCTCGGCGTCTCGCTCCTGAGCGTCGGCGCCTACGGCGGCATGTTCGCGCGCCGCTGGTGGCGCAACCGCTTCCGCATCCTGCCGGCCCAGGTGATCGGCGTCATCGAGGCGGGCGACACGCCGGTGCTGCTCGACGTGCGCACCCGGACCGACTTCGAGACCAGTCCGCTGCGGCTGCCGGGGGCGGTGCGCGTGGAGCCGGAGACGGTCGCCGCGCCCGACTTCGCGCTCGAGGTCGCGCCCGAGCAGATGATCGTCACCTACTGCACCAGCCCCGACGAGGCGACCAGCGCCGCGGTGGCGCAGAAGCTGCGCGAGCGCGGCTACAAGCGCGTGCGCATCCTCAAGGGCGGCCTCGGGGGCTGGACCAACGCCCGGCTGCCGGTCGAGTCCAAGTCGGCGCTGCCGTCGATCGGGCTGGAGATCTACAAGAGCCTCACGCTGGGCGATCTCGAGCGGCGCCGCTTCAAGGCGGGCGAGGTCATCACGCGGGAGGGGACCGACTCCCTCGGCGAGGCGTTCGTCGTGCACTCGGGCGTGGTCGAGGCCCGCCGCACGTTCGACGGCGAGCAGCGGCTGCTGGGCACGATGGGCGAGGGCGAGCTGATCGGCGAGCTGTCGTTGTTCCGCGAAGCGCCGCGGTCGGCCGATCTCATCGCCCAGACCGACGTCGAGCTGCTGGTCATCAAGAACGAGCGGCTCGACTGGCTGATCCGCAACCGTCCCCAGCTCACGATCGAGGTCCTCCGCCGGCTGGCCAACATGATCGTACAGACGGACCGGGAGCGCGCGCACGCCGCCCGATGACGGACCCGGTCCGCGTCCCCGTCCGCAGGGTCGACGCGGCGCTGCCCCTGCCCGCCTACGCCCGCCCCGATGACGCCGGCCTCGACCTGCACGCCGCCGAACCCGTCACCCTGGCGCCCGGCGCCCGGGCGCTCGTGCCGACCGGCATCGCGCTGGCGTTCCCGCCCGGCTTCGCCGGCCTGGTGCTGCCGCGCTCGGGCCTTGCGTTGCGCCACGGCGTGACCATCCTCAACACGCCGGGCCTGATCGACGCGGGCTACCGGGGCGAGGTGAAGGTGCTGCTGGTGAACCTCGGCGACGCGCCGGTGACCCTGGTCCGGGGCGACCGGATCGCCCAGCTCGTGGTCCAGCCGGTCGTGCAGGTGACGCTCGCCCCGGTGACCGAGCTGCCCCCGAGCGAGCGGGGCGAGGGCGGCTTCGGCTCGACCGGCGGCTGATCCCGCGGGGCCTCGATGGGGCCCCGCGGGATCGCGGGCACCACTTCCAGACGGGCGGACACTGCATCGGGTTGAGCCTGCGTTTTGTCGCAACCCGGTGCCCACACTCACCGGCACCCGTCTTGCTGACATTTCGTGCAGACGCTCATTGGGAGGCGCGCGATGGAAGTTTCTCGACGCGGGTTCTTGCAAGCCACCGGGGGCCTCGCCGGCGGGACGGCGCTGGCCGGGCTGGCCGGCCTCGGCGCCAACCTCGCGCCCACCCTCGCGCGGGCCCAGGAATTACGGATCAAGGACGCCAAGACCACGCCGAGCATCTGTCCGTACTGCTCGGTCGGCTGCGCCACGCTCGTCCACACGGTCGGCGAGCGGATCGTGAACATCGAGGGCGACCCGCGGAGCCCCTGGAACGAGGGCACCCTGTGCCCCAAGGGGGCGGCGATCTACCAGCTGCACGTCAACCCCAACCGCCCCGCCCGGGTCCTGCACCGCGCGCCCGGCGCCACCGAGTGGGAGGTGTGGGACCTCGAGCGCGCCATGAACCGGGTGGCGGAGCTGGTGAAGAAAACGCGCGACGAGACGTTCATCGAGCGCACCGAGGACGGCAAGCTCGCCAACATGACGCCCGCCATCTTCTCGCTGGGCGGGGCCACTCTCGACAAACGAGTGGAACCACATCCACCAGAAGCTCATGCGGGGGCTCGGCATCGTCGCCATCGAGAACCAGGCCAGGATCTGACACAGCTCCAGCGTCCCCGGGCTGGGGACACGGTTCGGACGCGGCGCCGCCACGCTGCCGTATCGCAGCATGGCCGACTCCGACTGCGTCGTCTTCATGGGCTCGAACATGGCCGAGAACCACCCGGTCGCCTTCCGGTGGCCGATGAAAGCCCGGGTGAACGGCGCCACCCTGATTCACGTCGACCCGCGCTTCACGCGGACCTCCGCGATGTGCAACCTGTACGCGCCGATCCGGGCCGGCTCCGACATCGCGTTCCTCGGCGGGCTCGTCAACTACGTGCTCACCAGCGAGCGGTGGAACCGGGAGCCGTTCTTCCGCACGTGGACGGTGAACTACACCAACGCGCCGGTGCTCATCAGCGAGGAGTTCCAGGACACCGAGGACCTGGACGGCGTCTTCTCCGGCCTCATGGAGTACAAGGGCGGCGCCGCCGAGTGGCCCTTCAACGGCTTCGTGGGCGAGTACGACAACACGTCCTGGCAGTACGCGGCCTGGCGATCAAGCGCGAGCTGCTCGAGGGCGCCGTCGCCGACGATCCGGAGCCGGAGGCGTTCGAGGACTGGCTCGTCGAGCGCTGCCTGACGGCGGGCGCCACGGTCTCGCCGGGCGCCGTGCGTGCGATGGCGCTCGACATCTTCCGCGAATGGCGCCTGGCCGCCGCCAGCCCTGACTTCGCCGCCTGGCTCGCCGCCGGAGCGCCGTCTTCAGATAGACAGGGGGGAGCGACCGCCGCTCCCCCCTGACACCCCCCAACGGGAACCCGCCAGCGCTTCGCACGCGCTTCCGGGCTGGCGCGGCGGTGATTCGCGCGACCGCCGCTCCCCCCTGACACCCCCCAACGGGGACCCGCCAGCCATCAGGCCTTCTCGGCGGTGGCGTTGGGGGCGCGGCGGCGGACCAGGACGAGGGCGGCGACGAGGGCCAGCACCATCACGGTGAGCAGGGTCAGCTCCAGCATGGCGTTCTGGAAGACGGTGCCGCCCTTGGTGAGGAGATCGCCGAACTCGGCCGTGAGCACCAGCACGCGCCGGATCGCCGCGATCAGGCCCACGATCAGGAACGGCTCGGGCACGAGCACGTGCTCGCGGAAGGACACCTGCACCGTGTAGAGGATCTCGACGATCATGAAGACCAGCAGAACCTGGTCGAGGAGGTCGATCACGCGAGCGGCCAGGGCGCGCTCGAGCACGCTGCGCACGAGCGTCACCCCGGTGGTGACGAGCAGGGCTACGGCGGTGGCCGCGAGCAGGAGCCCGAGGCCAACGTAGACGGCGTCCTCGACCCGGGTGA
>DASWJN010000191.1:0-13218 GCA_036397135.1 Candidatus Methylomirabilota bacterium | reverse complement strand
TCGCCGTACGCTCGCTCCGGGCTCGGCGAGCGCGAGCCCCCCATCCCCCTGAAGGGGGCTGGCCCGGAGTGAGTCGCATCGCCGATCGCGCGCTCGCCGAGCCCTGCGCTCGCCACGGCGACGACGGCTCGCCATCGACGTGGCGCGCGCAGGGCCCCCGTGCCCCGCCCCCGGCGTCACCACGTTTCACGAGATTCATTAGCGATAACTCTCCACGGAGCTCGGCACGCACTCGGCGCGGGCGGCGTCCTCGCCCCGCATGTTCTTCAAAGCCTTCCAGCACGCGTCGCAGTTCGGGAAGGACCGCCACGCGCCCCGCCGGCGCTCCGTGCCTCGGAACCGCATGCTGCACTCCGCTGACAGGGCGCCGCCGGCGCCCTGCGGGCCCGGCGCCGTCAACCGCGGCTTCGGCGGCGCGTCGCGACGTTCGGACGGCAGCTGGTCGCGGTACCGCTCGGGCACCTGATCGCGCCGTCCGGCGTAGTGGACGTTGCCCTGCTCGTCGACCCAGCGATACCCGGGCTGGGCGGCCGCGGGGCCGGCCACGAGGGTCAGCGCCACCAGGAGCACGAGTCGAACCGGCCACCCGCTCATCGCTTCCAATCTATCGCCTCGACTTCGCCATTCGCCAGTTCTACGTTCACCCGGTCCGGTCGTGCCCGGCCCCCGCCCGTTCAGCCTCGTCTCAGAGTCCGTGAACGAATCGCGTGATCGAGGAGCGTCACGGCTGCGCGGGGACAGTCCGAGCGTCGGGGGGCATGGGGGGCCCGTTCGAGGCCCCCGACGGCGGTGATTGAGGAGCGCCACGGCTTCGCCGGGGCGCGACGAACGTGCGGGGAGTATGGGGGGCCATGTCGGGACCCCCCATTTCAACGGACCAGCGGCTCGCCGACCAGGGCCCACCACGGCAGTGCGACCGCCAGGATGGCCAGCCAGCCGACCAGCGTCATCCACAGGCCGAACCTCAGAATTTCGCCGGCGGAGACGTGGCCACGCTCGTAGATGACGAGGGCCGAGGAGCTCTGGGCCGGGTAGTAGACCACCGCATCGCCCGTCATCATCACGACCAGCGCGCACACCAGCGGGTTGAGCCCGGCCTCGCGGCCGACCGACATCGCCAGCGGCAGCGCCAGCGCCAGGAAGCCCGAGATGTTCGGCACCAGCGCCCGCAGCACCGTCGCGCCCAGCATCAACAGGACGATCGTCGTGAGCGGGCGGTCGCCGAGGGCGGGCAGGCCGCCCACGAGCAGACGCGCCAGCCAGCCCGCCGCGCCGCTGGTGACCAGCACGTGGGCCAGCGAGATCGAGGCCGCGATGACGAAGACGTTGGCCCAGCCCACGCCCCGCTCGAGGTCGGCCCACGCCAGCGGGCCGAAGCGCGGGATGAGCAGCGCGACGAAGGCCAGCAGCGCGGGCAGCGCGGGGTCGAGGCGGTGCCACGAGTCGGTGAGCCACAGCGCGGAGGCGCCGAGGATCACGGCGATCGTCCGCCATTCGACCGGCGCCAGCGGGCGGCGCTCGCGCTGGGGGGCCGGCAGGTTGCGCGTGAAGCCGCGGCGGTAGAGCCCCCAGGTCAGCAGGCCGCCGAGGAGCAGGATCGTGTAGTACGGCACCGCCATCAGCGCGAACCAGCCGGTCCAGGACATGCCGCCGATGATGGCGGCGCTCATCACCGGGGTGATCCCGCCGGTCAGCAGCGCGGTCGAGGCCAGCCGGTTGATGGACGACAGCGCCAGCATCACCGCCTTGGCGACGTCGGCCCCTCGCGGGACCCGGGCGAGCGCGAACACCTCGTCGTAGATGTGGATCAGGATGCCGGAGCGCGTGGTGGCCGAGGGCAGCACGAAGGTCAGCGCCGGGAAGGCCAGGACCAGCTGCAGGTAGACTGCCACGCTGCGCCCGCGCGCCTTGGTCAGGATGGTGCGGGCCAGCCGCTCGGCCAGCCCGCTGCGCACGACCGCCACGCCCATCGTGAGCACGCCGACGAGGAAGTACGGCACCGGGCTGGCGAAGCCTTGCAGGGCGCTCCGCACGTTGCCGGCGGCGCCGGTCAGCGCCAGAAGGGTCACGCTGAGCAGGGCCGTCACGCCGGGCTCCAGGACCTCCGACGTCCACAGCACGATGGTCAGCAGCGTGACGATCAGCGCGCGCTGGCCGGCGGCCGGCAGTCCCTCGGACAGTGGCGGCAGGAACAGCGCCAGCCCGAGCGCGCCCAGCATGAGGCCGAGCGTCAGCGTCCGCGCCGGCGCGTCACGGGCCACCGCCGTCTCGATCCGGCTCATCAGGCTCCGGCCATCCTGCCACGCGGGACCGCCGCCCGTCGAGTGTGGCTCAGCCGGACGGCGCCAGCGCCGGCCGGCGCGCCCTCGCAATCCGGCCCTTGACATCCCGCCACGTCCAGCCGATTCCGAGCAGGAGGACGACGAAGACGGCGTTGGCGACCCAGAAGCGCGGCCAGGCGTTGAAGCGCCAGCCGAGCCAGTTCCGGACGAGCGGGTAGGCGATGATCTGGTGGAAGAAGTAGAGGAACAGCGCCGTCTGGCCGAGGATCACGAGCCACGGCAGCCGCCGGCTTCGCCGCTCCATCACCCAGTACGCCGCGCCCAGCATGAGCAGCACCATGCCGAACACCCACAGCAGCGCGGCCGGCCGAGGCGTCCAGTGGCGGTTGAGGATGAAGTCGCGTCGCATGCCGAACCGCATGGGCGTGGCGGCCCACCAGTCGTAGAGGAAGAACGCCACGACCAGGACCGCGCCCGCCACGGCCAGCGCCGCCATGAAGCGCATCCCGGCCTCGGGGCTCGCACGGTGGGCCGCCAGCCACGTCCAGCCGAGTACCAGACCGATCAGGACCAGGCTCAGCCAGGGCCACGGCGGGAAGTCGTAGAACAGCACGAGCCCGACGAGATCGTGGGCGCCCACGAACCGCGTCAGCGCCGGGAACGAGAGCACGAAGGCGACGTAGCCGCCGGCGGCGGCCAGCGGCAGCGCCCACACCGACGCCCGCCAGCGCAGGAGCCACAGGGCCGGCACCATCGCGATGATCGCCAGGCCGATCGTCTGCAGCACGCCCCCGCTCCAGACCGGCTCGTCCGGGAAGACGATCAGGTTCAGCAGCAGGCCGGCGAGGACGATCCGCGCGCCGCGGGGGACGAACCGCTTCGCCAGCGCGCCCAGGCGCTCGGCCGACCCGCCGCGCAGCGCCAGCGGCAGGCAGAAGCCGACGAGGAACAGGAACGTGGGCGCCGCCAGCGTGAGCGTGACGTAGATGAGCCCGTACCGCGTCCAGGTCATGGGGCCGTCCATCCACCACCGGGCGGTGTGGTTGACGACCATCAGGATCAGCGCGGCGCCCCGCAGGCCGTCCAGGTAGGCCAGCCGCGCGGGCGCAGGCGACGGCGGCTCGGCGGCCACCGGCGTGCCTCTACTCGAACCCCCAGGAGAAGACGCGCGTGGGCGTGACCTCGATCGCCACGGAGTCCGACGGGCTGATGGCCGCCTCGCGGGGATACTGTGGATACTTGCGGTAGAGCAGGTCGCGCACGCGGCGGAAGCGCGGTCCCCGCTCGATGAGCTTGGCTCGCCCCTGGATCATCACGCCCTTGAGCAGGTCCCAGTGGTCGGAATAGACGTCGACGGTCACGGTGACGCGCGGGTTCTCGCGCAGGTTCTTGACCTTGCGCGCATCGTCGCCGGAGGCGAAGTAGAGCTTGCCGCCGGCCAGCACGTGGCAGACGGGGACGAGGTGGGGCACGCCGCGGGCCCCCGTGCTCGCCACGCGGCACACGCGCTCCCAGGTGACGAAGTCGGCCAGCCTCTTGCTCAGCGTGGCCGGTTTCCGCTTGGCCATCGAGGTCCTCCCCTGCCGTGGACGGCTACCGCAGCGGGCTCTGCCAGAGCGCGTGGCCGACGAAGAAGGGCCCCAGCGTCTGGATGTACTGCGAGGTCTGCACGGTCTTGCGCATGGCCTGGATCAGGTGCGAGAGCGGGTGGAGGTCGTGGCCGACGAGACCGATCACGAAGTCGTTGTCGTTGGCGTCGAGACCCTGGCAAGCCAGGCGCACGTCGTGGGCCAGGTCGGCGTCGCCGTAGGCGCGGCCCAGCACGCTGTGCTCGCGGATGATCGTCCCCTGCTCCTGGGGCGAGAGGCGGGCGAAACCGCCGGTCCGTCGCAGCGGATACCAGATGGCCCACGGCCAGGCCGGGTTCAGCGCCGTCCGCCGCGGCCGGCGCAGGAGCCACTCGTCGAGGTCGGCCTCGAACCCCGAGGCGTACGTGCGCCCGAGCATGGTCAGCTCCGGCTTGAGCATGAGATCGCCGAACGGCCCGGCGTTGAACAGCTCGCGGAAGGGGCCCACGAAGAACGCGGGGTCCTCGCTCATGCCGAGGACGGCCACGCCGCGCGGGTCGTTCACGTCCTGGTAGAGGACCGCCTCCAGCCGGGCGGCCTCCAGCGCTCGCACCAGCGGCTTGACGTCGGCGCAGCCGCCGAACGCCTGCAGCTGCACGAAGAGCCGGCGGTCGGCGAGCTGCTGGTTGGCGCCCCGCTCGCGCACGTCGACCTTGACTTCGTCACCGGTGCTCACGCTAGCCTCCCCGGGTGTGCATCTCGAGGTGCGGATCGCGCTTGAGGCCGCTGATCTGCACGAGCGGTGCGCGATCGGCCACCGCCAGGCGCGCCTCGGCGCCGCGGTCGGTGCGGGCGCGCCAGGCGCCGGTGATGAGCGCCTTCAGCTCCTCGGGCCCGGCGCCGCCGCGGAAGGGTCCGCGCAGATCGATGCCGCGCGTCGCGTACAGGCACAGGTACCAGAGGCCGTCGGCGGTGAGCCGGCTGCGGTCGCAGTCGGCGCAGAACGGCGCCGTCGTCGAGGCGATGATCCCGAACGTCGTGCCATCGGGCAGGCGGAAGCGGTCGGCCGGGGCCGTGGACGTCTCGATGATCGGCTCGATGCGGCCGTAGCGACGCTCCAGGCGCTCGAGCATCTCCGGGCGGCCCACCACCTGCTCCCTCGACCAGCGGGTCGCGCCGCCCACGTCCATGTACTCGATGAAGCGCACCTCGGCCGGCACGCCCCGGCCGAACTCGATCAGGTCGGGCAGCTCGTCGTCGTTGACGTCCCGGATGACCACGGTATCCAGCTTCGTCCCCGTGAAGCCGGCTGGCGCCAGCGCCCCGATCCCCTCCAGCACCTGGGCGTGAGTGGTGCGCCGCGTGAGGCGGGAGAAGCGCCGGGCGTCGAGCGTGTCCAGGCTGACCGTGACGCGGTGCAGGCCGGCCGCCTTCAGGGCGGGCGCGTGCTCGGCCAGCAGAACGCCGTTGGTCGTCATCGCGAGGTCACGGATGCGCGGGCGGGACGCCAGCATCTCCACCAGCCGCGGCAGGTCACGCCGCAGCAGCGGCTCGCCGCCCGTCAGGCGCACCTTGTCCACGCCGAGGTCGAGGAACACGTCGGTCAGCGCGGCGATCTCGCCGAACTTGAGGATCTCCTCGCGCGGCAGCCAGACGTACTCCTCCTCGGGCATGCAGTAGCCGCAGCGGAGATTGCACCGGTCGGTGACCGAGACTCTGAGATTCCGGAGCAGGCGGCCGTGGACGTCGGCGACCGGCGCCCTCACGCGGCACCGGCCGGGGCGGCGTCGGCCGCCAGCGCCCGCTCCCACTCGCGAACGAGGCCGGCCTTCTTCACGCCCACCTCGAAGTGGTCCCACGGCAGCCGCTCCTCGAGCGGGCGCGCCCGCGTGGTCTCGACGTCGAGGTCGCCGGCCCACTCGCGGAGCGCCCGCCGCCAGTCGCCGCCCAGGCGCGCCGCCTGCTCCAGGAAGTCGCCGACCCGCCGGTCGCCGCGGGCCAGCAGCGCCTGCAGGGCGGCCTCCCGCGGGTTCTCGTGCAGCACGCGGACGTTGGCGAGGGGCCGCACGCCGCGCTTGATCGTCCCCAGCTTGTCGGCCAGCGCGGAGGCGCCGGCGAAGGGCGCCCACTGGAACGGCGTCCACGGCTTGGGCACGAACGAGGAGATGGAGAGCGTCAACCGCCCGAACGGGCGCCCCTGGCGGTCCAGCACGCGCAGCCGCTCCAGCATCCGCCGGGCGAGGTCGGCGATGGCCTCGACGTCCTCGTCCGTCTCGGTCGGCTGCCCGATCATGAAGTACGTCTTGAGATTCGGGATGCCCTGCGCGCGCACGAGGTCGCAGGCGGCCAGGATCTGCTCGTCGGTGATCGCCTTGCGGATCGCCCGCCGCAGCCGCTCGGTGCCCGCCTCCGGCGCGATGGTCAGCGTGCGATGCCCCCCGCGGGCCAGCGACGCGGCCAGATCCTCGGTGAGGCTGTCGGCGCGCAGCGACGAGATCGACAGCTCCATGCCGTTGGCCTCGACGATCTTCAGCAGGTCGCCGATCCACGGGTAATCGGACACGCAGGCGCCCACCAGCCCGATCCGCTTCTCGCCCTCGCGGGCGAGCTGCTCGACGGTCTCCCGCAGGGCGTCCACGCTGCGGTGCCGCACCGGCCGGTAGACCTGCCCCTCGAGGCAGAAGCGGCAGCCGCGGCCGCAGCCCTTGCCGACCTCCAGCAGCGCCATGTGGCCGTACTCGGCGTTGGGCGTCTTGACGGCCGCGATCGTGCGGAAGGCGTCGACGTCGCGCAGCCGCCGCTTGACCACGACGGCCGGCGCGCCGTCGCGCGCGGTCACGTCGCGCAGCCCCCCGTCGGCGGCATAGCGCACGTCGTAGCGCTCGGGGACGTAGACGCCGGGCAGCGACAGCAGCAGATCCAGGAAGCTCGCCCGGTCCTGGTAGCGCTCGCGGTAGGCGGCGATCAGCTCGACGACCAGCTCCTCGCCCTCGCCCACCACCACGAAGTCCATGAAGGGCGCCAGCGGCTCCGGATTGGAGAAGGCGCAGACTCCGCCCATGAGCACCAGCGGGTCGTGCGAACGCCGGTCCGCGGCCCGGAGGGGGATGCCGGCCCGGTCGAGGATGCGCAGAACGTTGATGTAGTCGCCTTCGTACGTGACCGAGAAGCCGACCATGTGGAAGTCCGTGAGCGGGCGCTGCGACTCCAGCGAGAACGGGACCGCCTGGGTGCGCTGCATCTCGGCGAGGTCGGCGGCGTCCGGCAGGAACACGCGCTCGCAGACCACGTCGGGCAGCGCGTTGAGATGCTGATAGATCGTCTGGAAGCCCAGGTTCGACATGCCCACCGCGTAGGAATTGGGATAGACGAGCGCCACCGCGATCCGCCCGCCCCAGTCCTTCCGCGTCGCGCCCTCTTCGGCCTCGAGGAGCGCGTGAGCTTTCTTCTTCAGTGTCCAGGACATCCGGATCAGTCTACCATCATGGGCCGTGTTCAGCCCTTGATGACCCCGAGCGGCTTGAGGCGCGCCACCCGCGTGGAGATCCCGAACCGGTGCACGACGTCCACGACCTCGCGGACGTCCTTGTACGCCTCTGGCATCTCCTCGGCCGGCGCGTCGCGCCTGGTGGCCCGGGCCACGACCCCGGCCGCCTCCAGCTCCTGCTGGATCCGCCGGCCGCGGGCGGCCTTCACGGCGGCCGTGCGGCTGAGCCGGCGGCCGGTGCCGTGACAGGTGGAGCCGAACGTCTCGCGGAGCGCCGCTTGCGTGCCCACCGGCAGAATGTCCGGCATCGCCAGCGAGGCCTTCACGATGCCCGGCAGGGTGGCGCCGTTCGCGACCTGCTCCAGCGAGGCGTCGCTGCGGATCGACGCGATGAGCGCCTCGTCGGCGACGACGAGCCCGGGCACGCGCATGCCGGGCCGGGCGTCCGGCGGAATGCGCCACAGGTAGGGGCCGACGCGCTCGAGCCTCACGGGACGATTGTCGCGCGGCCGGCGGATCAGGCCGCCTGGGCGACCGCCGCGGCGCGCCGGCGCGTCCAGACGAGGCCGACGATGGCCACCAGCACGCCGAGCAGGCTGGCCAGCTGGGCCACCCGGAAGGGGCCGAGCCAGAAGCTGTCGAGCCGGATGGCCTCGATCGCGAAGCGGCCGATCGAGTACAGGCCGATGTAGACGAAGAACAGGGCGCCCGGCTGCTCGCGCAGGCGCGGGCGCAGCCAGAGCACGAGCGCGGCGAACATGCCCAGGTCCCACAGCGACTCGTAGAGGAACGTCGGGTGGAAGTACTCGTACTGCTGGTAGCCGGGCGGCCGGTGCGGCGGCGAGATGTAGAGCTTCCAGGCCAGGTCGGTCGGCCGGCCGAAGGCTTCTTCGTTGAAGAAATTGCCCCATCGCCCGATCGCCTGACCGATCGCGAAGGCCGGCGCCGTCACGTCGAGGCCGCGCAGGACCGGCACCCCCCACTTCCACGCGAGCCACGCGCCCACCAGCGGGCCGACGATCAGCCCGCCGTGGATCGCCAGTCCGCCCTCCCACACCGCGAGGATCTTGCCGGGATACTGCCCGTAGTAATCCCAGTTGAAGACGACCTCGTACAGGCGGGCGCCCACCAGGCCGGCGAGGATGGCCCACTGTCCCACCGTGATGATGTCGTCGGCCGGCAGCCCCTCGCGCTTGGCCTGCCGGTGCGCGATCCACAGCGCCACCACGATCGACAGCGCCATGAGGATGCCGTACCAGCGGATCACGAGGGGGCCGACCTGGAACGCGACGGCGCCGGGCGAGCTCATTGAACAGTGAGGATATCACGCGGGATCGGGGCCCAGTGCTATGCTCTGCCGCGATGCCGCGCCCGCGGGTCGTCTTTCTGGGCACCGGCAGCGCCCTCAACCCGGAGCGCTACCAGGCCGCCGTCCTCCTCGAGTGCGGTCCCACGCGCGTGCTGCTCGATACCGGCGGCGGCCTCGGCCTCGTACGCCGCCTGCTGGCGGCCGGGATCGACCCGGGCGGCGTCGGTCACGTGTTCCTGAGCCACCGTCATCTCGATCACGTCGGCGGGCTGGAGCCGTTGCTGCTGACCATCACCTATCGCGCGTCCCGGGCCGGGGTCGAGCCCTTGCCGGTGACGCTCTATGCGCTGCCGGGGAGCGCCGACGCGATCCGGGCCACGCTGACGGCCGCCGACGCTGCCGGCCAGCGGCGCTTTGGCGACCGCCTGGCCTGGGTCACCCCTCCGGCGAGGACCGCGCTCACGCTGGACGATGGCGTCCACCTCACCCTGGTTGCGGTCGATCACCTGCCCCCGGGAGGTGAAGCCGCCGGGTGCGTCGTCCAGTCGGACGGCGCGCGCGTGGTCTACAGTGGCGACACGCGACCGTGCGAGGCGCTGGTGGAGGCTGCGCGCGGCGCCGACCTGCTGATCCACGAGGTCGGCGGGCTCGCCGCGCGCTCGGAGCTGCTGCACGCGGTCGGCCACTCGACGGCCGCCGAGGCCGGGCGCGCGGCCGCGCGGGCCGGGGTCCGGGCGCTGGCGCTCTTCCACGTGCCGGCGTCCGAGTGGGTCACGCCGGCCGAGCTCCTGGCCGAGGCGCGCCATCACGCGCCGGGCGTGGAGGTGTTCGTCAGCGAAGATGGAATGGCGCGAGAAGTGTAGGTGGTGCGGGCGGCAGGACTCGAACCTGCACGTCCTTGCGGACAATGCCTTTTAAGGGCATCGCGTTTTCCGTTTCGCCACGCCCGCAATCCTGCTCTTCGCCGCCCACGACGCTCGCGGCCGCTGACGACTGGAGGCGCCGGGCGGATTCGAACCGCCGAATAACGGATTTGCAGTCCGCTGCCTTACCACTTGGCTACGGCGCCGCGAGCCGGGTCGAAAAAAAATTGCTGGAGCGGGAAACGGGATTCGAACCCGCGACCCCGACCTTGGCAAGGTCGTGCTCTACCACTGAGCTATTCCCGCACGCCAGCGCGCCGAATTGTACCACGGTGACGCGGGGCCGGCCGTCGTCACTCCCCGCCTTCCCGGAGCGCGGCCGCCGCGTCCTCGGGCGGCGTGGGGTTGATGAAGAAGCCGCTGCCCCACTCGTAGCCGGCCACGTTGGTGAGCTTGGGGATGATCTCCAGGTGCCAGTGGAAGTGGTCGAGCGGCCCCTCGCGCAGCGGCGCCGTGTGCAGCATGAAGTTGTAGGGCGGCCGCTGGAGCACCCGGTCCAGGCGCCGGAGGAACTCGCCGAGGACCTCGGCCAGCCCCCGCAGCTCCTCGACGCCGGTCTCCTCGAAGGCCGAGCGGTGGCGGGTCGGCAGGATCCACGTCTCGAACGGGAAGCGGGGCGCGAAGGGCGCCAGCGCCACGAAGCCGTCGGCCTCCATGATCACTCGCCGCCGGTCGCGCCGCTCCTGGCGCACGACGTCGCACCACACGCAGCGCTCCTTCATCCCGTAGTACTCGGCCGCCCCCGTCAGCTCCTCCAGGACCATGATCGGGATGATCGGGGTGGCGATGAGCTGCGAGTGCGGGTGCTCCAGCGACGCGCCGGCGGCGGCGCCGTGATTCTTGAACACGAGGATGTACTCGAAGCGCGGGTCCTTCTTGAGGTCGAGCACCCGCTCGCGATAGGCCAGGAGCACGTCGGCCACCGTGTCGGCCGGCAGCGTCGACAGCGTGGCCTCGTGCCGGGGCGACTCGATCACGACCTCGTGGGCGCCGACGCCGTTCATCCGGTCGTAGAGCCCCTCGCCGGACGGCTCCAGCTCGCCCTCGATGCGCAAGGCGGGGAACTTGTTGGGCACGACGCGCAACGACCAGCCGGGCGTGTCGGGCGCCGAGTCGGGCGGGCGCCCCGCCAGGATCTCGGGCGGCGTCTTGTCCTCGTTGCCGGGGCAGAACACGCAGCTGCCACCGCGCGCGAGAACCGGCTGGACCGGGAAGTCGGACGGCCGCCGGCCGCGCTCGGTCGAGATGATGACCCAGCGTCCGACCACCGGATCCTTCCGCAGCTCAGGCATTGCGCTCTCCCACCCGCGCGTCCTCCCGTGTCGCCGCCCGCCCCAGCAGCGAGGCCAGCGCATCGGCCGGCGACTTGCCCTCGAAGAGCACCGCGCCCACCTCGGCGGCGATCGGCAGCGCCACGCCGTGGCGCTGCGCCAGGGCCAGCGCCGAGATCACCGTGGGGACGCCCTCGGCCACCATCCGGGTGGCGTGCTGGGCGTCGGCCCGCGACTCGCCCCGCGCCAGCGCCATGCCGAGCGCCCGATTGCGCGACAGCGTGCCGGTCGCGGTGAGCACGAGGTCGCCGAGCCCGGCCAGGCCGGCCAGCGTGGCCGGCTCGCCGCCGAGCGCGACCGCCAGCCGCGTGATCTCGGCCAGGCCGCGCGTCACCAGCGCCGCCCGCGCGTTCTCGCCGAGGCCGAGTCCGTCGGCCAGGCCGGTGGCGAGCGCGATGACGTTTTTCAGCGCGCCCCCGACCTCGACGCCGACGACGTCGCGGTTGGTGTACAACCGGAACTCGCGCGAGCCCAGGCGCGCCTGGAGATCGGCGGCCAGCGCGTCGTCGCGCGAGGCCATCACCGCCGCCGTGGGCTGGGCCAGCGCGACCTCGCGCGCGAAGGTCGGCCCCGACAGCACCGCCACCTTGGCGCCGGGCCAGCGCTCGGCCACGACCTCGCTCATCCGCCGGTGACGCCCCGGCTCGAAGCCCTTGGTCGCGGAGACCACGGGCACGGTCACCGGCCCCAGCGGCGCCAGCGTGGCGGCGAAGAACTCGGACGGGACGGCCACGATCACGAGCGTGGCCGAGGCCAGCGCCACTCCCGCGTGCGCGGTCACCTCGACGGTGGACGGCACGTCGATGTCGGCCAGGTACCACGGGTTCCGGCGGCGCACGCCGATGGCCTCCACGATCTCCGGGCTCCGCGCCCACAGCCTCACCCGGGCGCCACCGCGACCCAGGTGGACGGCGAGCGCCGTCCCCCAGCTGCCGGCTCCCAGAATCGTGATTATTGTAGCGGCTCCCGCCAGCCCCGCTGGCGGCGCGGGTGGCCCGATCCGGAGAGTGGCGGGCGCCGGGGCGTCATACGGCGGGGCGCCGCCCCAGGCGTGACTCGGTGCCGGCGAGGAGGCGGGTGATGTTCTCGTGGTGGCGGCCGACGACGATCGCCGCCACCGCCAGCGCGGCCACCACCGCGGGCCCCGGATAGCCGAGCGCCCACGCGCCCAGCGGGACACACAGGGCGGCGAGCAGCGAGCCCAGGGAGACGAAGCGGGTCGTGGTCACCACGACCACGAAGACCGGCAGGGCGGCCAGCGTCGCGAGCGGGACGCTGCGCAGCAGGGCGCCGAGGCCCGTGGCCACGCCCTTACCGCCGCGGAAGCCCAGGAAGGCCGACCAGCAGTTGCCGGCGACGGCGGCGACCGTGGCCGCGGCCGTGACGGTCGGCTCGCCTCCCGCGAGGTGGGAGCCGAGCGCGACCGCCGCGTAGCCCTTGAGCACGTCGCCGAGCAGCGTGGCGATGGCCGGCAGCCGGCCCGCCGTGCGCAGCACGTTGGTGGCGCCGATGTTGCCGCTGCCGTGCCGCCGGATGTCCGCGACGCCGAAGCCCCGCGCCACCAGCCACCCGATCGGGACGGCACCGGCCAGGTAGGCCACCACGACGGCGAGGACGCTCACGACCAGCGTTCTTCTTCGGGCACGATGGCGCGGTAGTCCGCCTTGCGGAAGAACCGGTAGAAGTAGTCCACGGCCGAGACCACCGTCAGCGCGAGCGCCACCCACAGCACGCCGGTGGCGGCGACGTGGAAGGTCGGCGACACCAGCCCCTTCTCGAGGATCAGCATCGTGACGGCCGTGAACTGGCTCACGGTCTTCCACTTGGCCAGCCGGGAGGCGGGCACGATGACGCCGACGCCGGCCGCCACCGCCCGCAAGCCGGTCACCGCCAGCTCGCGGCCGATGATGATCACGACGATCCAGGCCGACACCCGGTCGATCGTGAGGAGTGACACCAGGGCGGCCGCCACCAAAAGCTTGTCGGCGATCGGATCGAGCAGCGTGCCCAGCGTGGTGACCTGGTTGCGCCGGCGGGCCAGCACCCCGTCGAGCCAGTCGGTGAGGGACGCGGCCACGAAGATGGCGGCCGCAATGAGGGCGTGCACCCGCGACGACGAGATGAGGAACAGGATCAGCAGCGGCGCCGCCACGATCCGCGTCATCGTCAGCCCGATCGGCAGGTTCACCGCGCCATTATCGGTACGCCGAAACGACCTTGTCAACGTCGGCGCGGTAGAGCGGTACCAGCGCGAACGTGTCGAGCGTGAGGCAGGCGGCGACGTCGCGCGCGCGGCCGCGGGCGGCCAGGTGCCGTGC
>DASWJN010000190.1:0-17228 GCA_036397135.1 Candidatus Methylomirabilota bacterium | reverse complement strand
TGACACACCCCACCCCCGACGCTAGCATCTCCGGTAGGGGCCCTCGATGAAGCCGCGCTTCAGCCAACGCATCCAGTTCTCGCTCGCCTATGCCCTGGTCGTGGTGCTGCTGCTGTCGCTCCTGCAGTCCTGGCTGCTGGCCCCCCGCACCATCGAGCTGCCCATGTCGGAGTTCCTGACGCTGCTGCGCAACGGCCGCGTCGAGCGGGTTGCCCTCACCGAGCGGGAGATCCGGGGCATGGCCAAGCCCGGCGCGCTGCCGGCGCCGCCCGCCCAGCCGGGCGACCGCCTGCGCCGGCTGCTCGGCACCGAGGAGGAGGTGCGCGTCTTCACCGTCACCCGGATCCCCGGCGTCGACGAGCAGTGGCTGGTGAAGGAGCTGGAAGCCCGCAACGTGGAGTTCGCCGGCCGCATCGAGACCACGTTCTGGAAGGATCTGCTGTTCGGCTGGGTCATTCCGCTGGGGATCATGATCGCCATCTGGATGTTCCTGATGCGGCGGGTCGGCGGCGGCCCCACCCAGGCCCTCTCGTTCGGGCGGAGCAAGCACAAGATCTACGACCGCAAGGAGCTGAAGACGACCTTCAACGACGTGGCCGGGGTCGACGAGGCCAAGGCCGAGCTGGTGGAGATCGTCGACTTCCTCAAGAACCCCAAGAAGTACCAGCGCCTGGGCGGCCGCATCCCCAAGGGCGTGCTGGTGGTGGGCCCCCCCGGCACCGGCAAGACGCTGCTGGCGCGGGCGGTGGCCGGCGAGGCGGACGTGCCGTTCTTCACGCTGTCCGGCTCGGAGTTCGTGGAGATGTTCGTGGGCGTCGGCGCCTCCCGGGTCCGCGATCTCTTCGAGCAGGCCAAGGACAAGGCGCCCTGCATCGTCTTCATCGACGAGCTGGACGCCATCGGCAAGTCGCGGGCGGGCGCCACCGGCTTCATGGGCGGCCACGACGAGCGCGAGCAGACGCTCAACCAGCTCCTGGCCGAGATGGACGGGTTCGACTCCTCCAAGGGGGTCATCATCATGGCCGCCACGAACCGGCCGGAGGTGCTCGACCAGGCGCTGCTCCGGCCGGGGCGCTTCGACCGGCAGGTGGTGGTCGACAAGCCCGACGTGCGGGGGCGCGAGGCCATCCTGCGGCTGCACGCCCGCGCCGTCGTGCTGGCGCCCGGCGTCGACCTGTCGATCATCGCCGCCCGCACCCCCGGCTTCGCCGGCGCCGACCTCGCCAACATCGTCAACGAGGCCGCCCTGCTGGCCGCCCGGAAAGAAAAAAATGCGGTCGAGATGGCGGACTTCGAAGAAGCCATCGATCGCGTCGTGGCCGGACTCGAGAAGAAGAGCCGGGTGCTCTCGGAGAAGGAGCGGGATATCGTGGCCCACCACGAGATGGGCCACGCGCTGGTGGCGTCGTCCGTCACCCACGCCGATCCCGTCCACAAGGTCACGATCATCCCGCGCGGCGTGGCGGCGCTCGGCATGACCTACCAGCTGCCGACCGAGGACCGGTTCCTGATGACGCGCAGCGAGCTGGAGGACCGCATCGCCGTGCTGCTGGGCGGCCGGGTGGCCGAGGAGCTGGTGTACGGCGAGGTCTCGACCGGGGCTCACAACGACCTCGAGCGCGCCACCGAGCTGGCGCGGTTGATGGTCACGAAGTACGGGATGTCCGAGCGGCTGGGGCTCGCCACCTACGGCGAGCGCGCGGCGCTGTTCCTGAGGGGACCGGCCGGCGGCGGCGAGCGGGAGTACAGCGACGCCACCGCGCGCGCCATCGACGAGGAGGTCAGCGCGATCCTCGACCGCACGCAGGACCGGGTGCGGGGGCTGCTGACGGCCAAGAAAGCGGTGCTCGTCCACGCGGCGGCCGAGCTGAAGCGGGTGGAGACCCTGGCCGGCGACCGCCTCAAGCGCCTCCTGGCCGGCGACACGTAGAATGGAGGCACGGGACGGACGCGCCGGGCGTCGGGGTTGGGGGGCCGGTGTCGGAGCCCCAAGGTGGAGGAGGACACCCATGCAGGTCAAGGGCAGGACGTTCACGGGCGCGCTGATCCTGACGTTGATCGTCGGCCTGGCGGTCGGCGCCTTCGCGACCACGCGAGGACGGGCCCCGCTGCTCGTCCAGGCGCCGCCCCCGACGCTGTCGCTCCCCATCCTGCCGGTGCAGATGCCCCTGACCACCGGCACGTTCGCCAAGGTGGCCGAGGCGATCAAGCCGGCGGTCATCAACATCAACACCGTGTCGCGCGGCGCCGGCGGCCGCTCGCAGATCGAGGAGTTCTTCGGCGAGGAGTTTTTCCGGCGGTTCTTCGGTGACGCGCCCGAGCGGATCCCCCAGCGCAGCCTCGGCTCCGGCGTCATCATCGACCCCTCCGGCATCGCGCTCACCAACGCTCACGTCGTGGAGAAGGCGACGGAGATCGAGGTGATCACGCTGGACGGCAACAAGCACAAGGCCAAGACGATCGGCGTGGACAAGAAGACCGACCTGGCCGTCCTCAAGCTCGACGACGGCAAGGGCAAGTTCGCCCATGCCAGGCTCGGGGACTCCGACCGGCTGCAGGTCGGCGACTGGGTGATCGCGGTCGGCTCGCCGTTCGGGCTGCAG
Source organism: Candidatus Methylomirabilota bacterium (assembly GCA_036397135.1). GTDB lineage: Bacteria > Methylomirabilota > Methylomirabilia > Rokubacteriales > CSP1-6 > AR5. The sequence continues at coordinate 14,625 of DASWJN010000190.1, read as the reverse complement.
GCCACCGTCACCGCCGGCATCATCAGCGCCAAGGCGCGTCAGCTCGGCCAGGGCCCGTTCGACGACTTCCTCCAGACCGACGCCGCCATCAACCCCGGCAATTCGGGCGGCCCGCTCGTGAACATGCAGGGCGAGGTCGTCGGGATCAACACGGCCATCGTCGCCGGGGGCTCCGGCATCGGCTTCGCCATTCCCTCCAACATGGCGCGAAAGATCTCCACGGAGCTGTCGACCAAGGGCCGGGTGACGCGCGGCTGGCTCGGGGTGTCGATCCAGCCGCTCACCTCCGACCTGGCAGCCTCGTTCGGGGCCAAGGACACCAAGGGCGTGCTCATCTCCGACGTGGTCGCCGACAGCCCGGCCGGCAAGGCCGGGCTCAAGCCGGGCGACATCCTGCTGGAGTTCGAGGGCAAGAAGACCGAGGCGCCCGCCGACCTGCAGCGCGCGGTGGGCCTGGCCAACCCCGGTCACGAGGCCAAGGTCCGGGTGTGGCGCGACGGGAGCGAGCGCAGCCTGGAGATACGGATCGGCGAGGCGCCCGACGAGCGCGAGGCGCAACAGCGGGGCGGCAGCCGCGGCGCGCCGACCGTGCTGGGCCTCGAGGTGCGCCCCGTCACGCCCGAGGTCGCCCGCCAGCTCAATCTACGGGCGAACGAAGGCGTCGTCGTGACCCGCGTGGACGAGAGCAGCCCGGCCGCCGAGGCCGGCATCCAGCGCGGGGACGTCATCCGGGAAATCAACCGCCAGCGCATCCGCACGATCGCCGACTACGAAAAGCTCACCCGCGAGGCCAAGGACGGCGACCGGCTGACCGTGCTCCTGCAGCGCGGGCCCATGTCGCTCTACGTGGCGTTCACGGTGGGACGCGGATAGGCCCTCGGAGGGGGGCTTCGCCCCCCTTCCGACGGTCGTCGCGCGCCTCCGGCGCACTCCTCCCTGCCTCCCCCAGAACTCGAAGCGGCGGCAAAGCCGCCGCTCGAACGCGGCCGTACATCCCGACGCGACCAGGTTTAGTGGCGGAGACTCAATTGAGCTGCTACATTTACTTGTAGGTTTCCGTGATGGCGGTTGAGTTCAAGGATTATTACAAGATTCTGGGCGTCGACCGGGCGGCGGACGACAAGGCGATCAAGTCCGCGTATCGCAAGCTGGCGCGGAAGTATCACCCCGACGTCGCGAAGGGCAAGGACGCCGGGGAGAAGTTTCGCGAGATCACCGAGGCGTACGAGGTGCTGTCCGATCCGGAGAAGCGCCGGCGCTACGACACGCTGGGGCCGGACTGGCAGCGCTACGCGCAGCAGCCGCCGGGCGGGCAGCCGGGCGGCGTGCGCGTCGAGTACGGCGACCTCGGGGATTTCTCGGAGTTCTTCCGCTCGATCTTCGGGGACATGGGAGGTGGGCGCGGCCGGCCCCGGGCGGGTGGCGGCGCCGACTTCGAGAACTTACTCGGCGGATTCACGAGTGGCCGGCACCGCGCCGCTCGCGGCCAGGACGTCCAGGCCAACGTGACGATCACGCTGGACGAGGCGTTCAGCGGCACGCGCAAGACGTTCGAGTTCGACGTCGAGGAGCCGTGCCCCGCCTGCCGCGGCGCCGGTAACGCCGGCGGCAAGCCGTGCCCGACGTGTCACGGCGGCGGCTGGCAGCGCGGCCGCCACGAGGTCGACGTGAAGATCCCGGCCGGGGTGCGGACGGGCCAGAAGGTGCGCGTGTCCGGCCAGGGCGGCGCCGGCGGCGATCTCTACCTCGTCGTGACGGTGGCCCCGCACCGCGAGTTCGAGCGCCGCGGCGACGACGTCCACCTGGCGGTGCCGATCACGGCCCCCGAGGCGGCGCTCGGCGTGACGCTGGAGATCCCCACGCTCCGCGGCAAGGTCTCGATGAAGGTGCCCCCCGCGACGTCGAGCGGACGGACGTTCCGGCTGCCGGGCTACGGGATGCCCAAGCTGAAGGGCGGCGGTCCCGGCGACGAGCTGGTGACCGTGCGCATCGTGATGCCGGCCGACCTGACGGCCGACGAGAAGGCGCTGTACGAACGACTGAAGGCGCTCCGCCCCGAGTCACCGCGCGGCGGTTACGCGCAAGGATAGAACGCGATGCGAATGGACAAGCTCACGGTCAAGGCCCAGGAAGCCATCCAGGCCGCCCAGTCGCTGGCGGACCAGCACGATCACCAGGCGGTGGAGCCCGAGCACGTGCTCGCCGCCCTGCTCCAGCAGCGCGAGGGCGTCGTCGGCCCGCTCCTGGCCAAGCTGGGCGTCCGCGCCGAGGCGGTGCAGGAGCAGCTGGAGACCGAGCTGGCGCGCATGCCCAAGGTGCGCGGCGGCAGCGGCCAGTACATCGGCGAGCGCCTGCGGGCCGCGTTCGAGCGCGCCCAGCGCGAGGCCGAGCGGCTCAAGGACGAGTACGTGTCCACCGAGCACCTGCTGATCGCCATCGCCCAGGACCGCGACGGCGCGGCCGGCCGCGCGCTGGCGGCGGCCGGCGTGACGCCCGACGCGATCTACCGGGCGCTGGTCGACGTGCGCGGCACCCAGCGCGTGACCGATCCCACCCCCGAGGACAAGTACCAGGCCCTGCAGCGCTACTCGCGCGACCTCACCGAGGCCGCCCGCAAGGGCAAGCTCGACCCGGTCATCGGCCGCGACGAGGAGATCCGCCGCGTCGTGCAGGTGCTGTCGCGGCGGACGAAGAACAACCCGGTGCTGATCGGGGAGCCCGGCGTCGGCAAGACGGCCATCGTGGAGGGCCTCGCCCAGCGCATCGTGGCCGGCGACGTCCCCGAGGGCCTCAAGGACAAGCGGCTGGTCGCCCTCGACATCGGCGCCATGGTGGCCGGCTCGAAGTACCGCGGCGAGTTCGAGGACCGGCTCAAGGCCGTGCTCAAGGAGGTCACCGAGTCCGAGGGCCGGATCATCTGCTTCATCGACGAGCTGCACACGCTGGTGGGCGCGGGCGCGGCCGAGGGGGCCGTGGACGCCGCCAACATGCTGAAGCCGGCGCTGGCCCGCGGCGAGCTGCGCTGCGTCGGCGCGACCACGCTCGACGAGTACCGCAAGCACGTCGAGAAGGATCCGGCGCTCGAGCGCCGCTTCCAGCCGGTGATGGTGCGGGAGCCGTCCGTGGAGGACACGATCGCGATTCTCCGGGGCCTCAAGGACAAGTACGAGGTCCATCACAAGGTGAAGATCAAGGACTCGGCCCTGGTGGCGGCGGCCGTGCTGTCCAACCGCTACATCGGCGACCGGTTCCTGCCCGACAAGGCCATCGACCTGGTGGACGAGGCGGCCGCCCGCATCCGGATGCAGATCGACTCGCGGCCGCAGGCGGTCGACGAGATCGAGCGGCGGATCATGCAGCTCGAGATCGAGCGGGTCTCGGTGGCCCGCGACCAGGACGACCCGGCCGCCCGCGAGCGCCTGGAGAAGATCGACGTCGAGCTGGCCGACCTCAAGGAACGGTCGAGCGTGCTCAAGGCCCAGTGGCAGGCCGAGAAGGGCGGCATCACGCAGATCGGCAAGGTCAAGGAGGACCTCGAGGCCGCCCGCCAGGCGATGGCCGAGGCCGAGCGCAAGGGCGATCTCAACCGGGCCGCCGAGCTGCGCTTCGGAGTGATCCCGGGGCTGGAAAAACAGCTGGCCGATTTCGAGCGGGGGCTGGCCGACCAGCACCAGCGTGGGCGGATGCTGCGCGAGGAAGTCGACGAGGAGGACATCGCGGCGACGGTCGCCAAGTGGACGGGCATCCCCGTCACCCGGCTGCTGGAGGGTGAGGTCGAGAAGCTGGTGCGCATGGAGGACCGGCTGAGCCAGCGCGTGGTCGGCCAGGAGGAGGCGATCCGCGCGGTCTCCAACGCCGTGCGGCGGGGCCGGGCCGGCCTCAGCGATCCCAACCGGCCCATCGGCTCGTTCCTGTTCCTCGGCCCCACCGGGGTCGGCAAGACCGAGCTGGCGCGGGCGCTCGCGGAGTTCCTGTTCGACGACGAGCGGGCGATGATCCGCCTCGACATGTCCGAGTACATGGAGAAGCACACGGTGGCCCGACTCATCGGCGCCCCGCCTGGCTACGTCGGCTACGACGAGGGCGGGCAGCTGACGGAGGCGGTGCGCCGCCGTCCGTACTCGGTCGTCCTGTTCGACGAAATCGAGAAAGCGCATGCGGATGTCTTCAATGTGCTGCTCCAGCTGCTCGACGATGGCCGCCTCACGGACGGCCACGGCCGCACGGTCGACTTCCGCAATGTCGTCGTGATCATGACGTCGAACATGGGCAGCCACCTGTTCCGCGACTACGAGAACCCCGACCAGCTCCGCCCGCTGCTCATGCAGGAGCTGCGGAATACCCTGCGGCCGGAGTTCCTGAACCGCATCGACGAGGTCGTGATCTTCCATCCGCTGGGACGGGAGGAGCTGGCGCGGATCGTGGAGATCCAGCTCGCCCACCTGCGGCGCCGCCTGGAGTCCCGGCGCATCCACCTCGAGGTCACCGAGGCCGCCCGGACGCTGCTGGGCCGCGAGGGCTACGACCCGACCTTCGGCGCCCGCCCGCTCAAGCGGACGATCCAGCGGCTGGTGCAGGACCCGCTCGCCCTGCGGCTGCTGGAGCGCGAGTTCGTCGAGGGCGACACGGTGGTGGTGGATGCCGATGGCGACCAGGTCGTCTTCCGCAAGGAAATGACCGCCGAGGTCGTCGACTAACGGTGAGGCCGGGGGTTGGGCACGGGAGCCCCGGGCGCGCCACGGATGGCTCGCCTGTCGCCGTAAGCTCGCTCCGGGCTCGGCGAGCGCGAGCCCCCCATCCCCCTAGAAGGGGGTTGGCCCGGAGTGAGTCGAGTCGCCGATCGCGCGCTCGCCGAGCCCTGCGCTCGCAACGGTGACGACGGCTCGCCATCAACGTGGCGCGCCCGGGGCTCCCGTGCCCACCCCCCGGCCTCACCAGATTTCACGAGACTGATTGATTTCCGTCGCAGAACTCGTTAGGTAGACCACTCGGCGGCGGTGGAATCGGCCCGTGCGGTAAGATCGTCACAACGCCATGCCCGATCCCCACCGGCTACACCCCGCCTGGATCGTGCTCGGCGCGCTCACGCTCTGCTTGCTGGCCTCGACGGGGATCCGGGCTGTCTTCGGCGTCTACATCAAGCCGATGGAGGCTGAGTTCGGCTGGAGCCGCGGGGCGCTGTCGGGCGCCGCGGCGCTCTCCCTGCTCCTCCTGGGCGCCGTCGGGCCGTTCGCCGGCCGGCTGGCCGATCGCTGGGGGCCGCGCCGGGTCATCGTGCTCTCGCTGACGCTGCTGGGGCTGGGCTCGATCGCCTCCGCGTTCGTGCAGAGCCTGTGGCACATCTACCTCACCGCCGGCGTGCTGATGGCCGTCGGCGCCGGCGGGGCGGCGCTCAGCACCGGCTCCACCGTGGTCGCGCGCTGGTTCGAGAGCCGGCGCGGCGTGGCCATGGGCCTCGCCGCCGGCGGCATGTCGGCCGGCCAGCTCATCGTGATCCCGCTGGCGACGGTGCTCACCCTGTGGTTCGGCTGGCGGTGGTCGTTCCTGTGGCTCGGCGTCGGCCTGCTGGTGCTCGTCGTGCCGATCGGCGCCTGGCTCATCCGCAACCTGCCGGAGGAGCGCGGCGTCCGCCCGCTCGGCGCCACCGGCCCCTCCCAGACCGCGGCGCAGATGGCCGTCGCCCGGCAGGCCGGTCGCGTGTCGGTCAGCGAGGCCGCGCAGACGGCGCCGTTCTGGCTGCTGATGAGCACGTTCTTCGTGTGCGGCTACACCAGCAACGGCATGGTCCTCACCCACTTCATGCCCCACGCCCTGGAGCACAACTTCAGCGCGATGGAGGCCTCGGCCGCGCTCGGCGTGATGGGCGCCATGAACATCGTGGGCACCATCGGCTCCGGCTGGCTCTGCGACCGCTTCGGCCGCCGCGGCCCGCTGGCCACGTATTACTTCGTCCGCGGCGTGGCGCTGCTGTTCCTGCTCTACGTCTGGAACGTGCCGTCCCTGCACTTCTGGGCGGCCCTGTTCGGCCTCAACTACATCTCCACCGTCCCGCCGACGACCACGCTCACCGCCAACATCTACGGCCGCTACTCGGTCGGCGAGCTGTCCGGCTGGATCTTCTTCGCGCACCAGGTGGGATCGGCGCTCGGCGCCGCGCTGGCCGGCTGGATCTACGAGTGGAGCGGTTCCTACTCGCCGGCCTTCGTGTCGGCCGCCGTGATGGCGTTCCTGGCGACCGGCCTCACGATGATGATCCGCGAGGAACCCATCAGCGCCCGCCCGCTGCAGCCGGCCCCGGCCACGGCGTAGCCGGGCCCGTCCTACCGCGCGATCGCGAGCGCGCCGCGGCGAGGGTCGGCGCCGCCCCAGCGGGTGCCCTCGGGGCCGACTTTCACCGCGCACACGGCGCCGGCGCGCCACTCCCACTCGGGCCACTCGGTGACCTCGTGGCCCAGCGCGGCCAGCGCCTCGCGCGTGTCCCTGGCGATGCGGCGCTCGGCCTCGAGCTTGCCCGGCGAGTAGGCGTGGGGCCAGAAGGAATCGGGGAACGAGCGCGAGGCCAGGCGCGGCGCCTCGATCGCCTCCTGCAGCGGCATCCCGAACTCCGTCACGTTGAGGAAGACCTGGAGCATCGCCTGCTGCTGCACGTCGCCGCCCGGGGTGCCGAACGGCATCAGCAGCTTGCCGTCCCGCAGGGCCATGGCCGGGGCCGGCGTCAGCCGCGGGCGCTTGCCGGGAGCGACGACGCTCGGATGGGCCGGATCGAGCCAGCCCTGCGAGCCGCGCGGCGACACGACGCAGCCGACGCCGGCGACCACCGGCGAATCGACGTTGGGGTCGCTCGGCGTCGCCGAGAAGCCGTTGCCCGCCTCGTCGACGACCGCCACGTAGCTGGTGTCGAGCGCGTCGTCCGACGACCCGCCCGCGACCGGCACCGCCTCGCGCCGCGCGCCCGCCTCGCCGGCCGGGGGCATCTCGGGCCAGGCGCGCTCGCGCACGAGGGCGCGGCGGAGCGCGGCGTACTCCTTCGACAGCAGGCGCTCGGCCGGCACCTTCACCACGTGCGGGTCGGCGTAGTAGGCGTCGCGGTCGGCGAACGCCAGCTTGATCGTCTCGACCAGGCGGTGCAGGTAGGCGGGAGAGTTGTGGCCGAGCGCGGCGAGGTCGAGGCCGTCGAGCATGTTGAGCATCTGCAGCAGCGAGGGGCCCTGGCACCAGAAGCCGCAGGCCGCGACCTCGTAGGGGCCGAACCGCGTGCGCAGCGCCGGCTCCACCTCGACGCTGAAGTCGGCGAGGTCGGCCGCCGTCAGCGGCCCGTCGTTCTGGCGATGGAACTCGGCGATGCGCCTGGCCGTCTCGCCGCGGTAGAACTCGTCGCGGGCCGCCCGGATGCCGGCCGCCCGGCTGCCGCCGGTCTTCTTCTCGGCGGCGACCATGCGCCCGAGGGTGTCGGCCAGCTCGCTCTGCACCAGGACCTCGCCCAGCCGATAGGCACGGCCTTCGCGCAGGTAGAGCGCGATCGAGGTCGGCCAGCGGTGATACTTGTCGGCGTTGGCGCCCATCTGGTAGGCGGAGAACGCCGAGACCGGGAACCCGCGACGGGCGTGCTCCATGGCCGGCGCGATCGCGTCGGCGAACGACATCGTCCCCCAGCGCTCGAGCGCCGTGCACCAGGCGTCGGGCGCCGCCGGCACCACCGTCCTCGGCAGCCCCGGCGGGATCTGCCCGCCGTGGCGGGTCATGAAGTACTCGCGGCTGGAGGCGCGCGGATAAGGACCGACTCCGGAGACTTGCCACGTCTGGCCCGTCTGGGCCACGTGGACCAGGATCGGCGCCACGCCGGCCACGCTGACCATGTCGGGATGGACCACGCCAAGCGTGAACCCGGCCGCCACGCCGGCGTCGATCGCGTTGCCCCCTGCCCCGAGGATGCGGGCACCGGCCTCGGCGGCCAGCGGGTGCCCGGCGGCGACGGCCCACCGGGTACCGATCGTTTGAACGGTCGAGGTCGGGCGATGAACGGGCGCGCGCTGCTGCGAGGAGGCGGAGTCCAGGCTCATGGCATCTCCCGAGTCGTCATGGTTGTGCGAGGCGCAGCTGAAGGCGAGCCGAGCCCGTCGTCATGGTTGCGCCATCATACTCTGAAAGGCTAGTCTTCGCGTATGGTTGCGCCACTGATCGGCATCACGACCTCGGTCACCGTCGACAGGACGCCGGAGCGCGCCTACGTCAACGGCGCGTATATCCGGGCCGTCCAGGCCGCCGGCGGCATCCCCGTGCTCCTCACGCCTCACTTCACGCCGGAGGTCCAGGCAGCCCTGTGGTCGCGGCTCGACGGTCTCGTGCTCACGGGCGGTGGCGACATCGACCCCGCGCGGTTCGGCGAAGCGCGCCACCCGGCCGTCGACGAAGTCTCCCCCGCCCGCGACGACCTGGAAATCTGGCTCACGCACCAGGCGCTCGTCGACGGCGTGCCCCTCTTCGCCATCTGTCGCGGGATCCAGGTGCTCAACGTGGCGCTCGGCGGCACGCTGGTGCAGGACATCCCGGGCGAGCTACCGGACGCGCTCGCCCACAGCCAGAAGGCGCCACGCCACGAGGCGACCCACGCCGTGAAGGTCATGGGCGAGGGCACGCGTCTGGGCCGCGCGCTCGGCACGCTGGAGGTGAACGTCAACAGCATGCACCACCAGGCGATCAAGCGGCTCGGCGATGGCCTGCGCGAGGTCGCGTGGGCGCCCGACGGCATCGTCGAGGGCGTGGAGATGCCGGGCGACGACCGCTTCGTCCTCGGCGTGCAGTGGCATCCGGAGGAGCTGGTCGGGCACGACCCGGCCGCGCGCAACCTGTTCGCCGCGATCGTCGACGCCGCCCGGCGCCACGCGCGCGGCTGAAGTTCTTCAGTGACCAGGGAGAAATGTCCCGGCTCCCCGGACGATCTCCCATCCCGCCCGGGTTCACGCTCCTACAATCCACGTGCAGTTGCGGACTTGCGCGTGGCGAGGCCGTTGCTCTTGTACTGAGGCGCGATGTCGAACTACCGTGTGCTCGCCTTGCTCTCTGTGCTCCTGTTCGTCTCGCTTCTTCCTGGAGCGGTGGCCGCCGGACCCGCCCACCCGGCCGTCACGACCATGCTTCTGGTGCCGGCCGCGCATCGTGAGGCCGTGGAAGAGGTCACCGGCGTCATGCGAGGCCTCGGGCTCGCGCTGCCGGCCGTGGTCAACGTGCACGTCTACGACACGCGGGCGGCGTTCCGCCGAGGCCTGCTCGACGAGGCGTACGTCGGGCCCGACCGGGTGGACGAGATCGCGAACTTCGCGGCCGGGCTCGCCCGTCCCGGCCGGGTGCTGCTGCACTCCAGGGCCCTCCGCGGCAAGCGCGAGTGGCGGCGGCTGATCGCCCACGAGCTGACCCACGTGGCGCAGTTCGCGCTGGCCGGCGGCGACGGGCGCGCCGATCAGTGGCTGACCGAGGGCGTGGCCGAGCGGGTGGCCTTCGAGGTGCTGGAGCGCCTGGCCCTGGACTCGGTGGACGACCGCCGGACACGGGCGGTCGTGGCCGCCCGGCAGCATCCCGGGCTCGCGGCCGGCCGGCTGGACCTGCTCGGTCTCGGGTCGCCGCGCGAATTCACCCTGCGCCACCAGCGGGACGGCTCGCTGGCCACCTACCAGCTGTCGTTCCTCATGGCCGACTACCTGGTGAACCGCGCCGGCCTGCCGGCGGTCATCGACTACTTCCGCCGCTGTCGCACGCTCGACCGCGAGCGCGCGTTCGCGAGCACGTTCGGCCAGTCGGTGCAGGAGTTCGAGGCCGAGGTCCTGCGCTACCTGCGCGGGCTGGTCGAGTAGGCTACACCGGCTCCCAGCACGAGGGCGCGTCGGGAACCTTGGTCTCGCGCGCGCGCCCTTCCCGCGCCAGCTTCTTGAGGTGAGAAGCCACCGACTGGCCAGCCATGAGGTGGAGGTTCCTGGGGACCTGCGCGTAGATCCGCTCGACCATCGCGGGGATCGTGCCCAGCCCGTCGCCGAGCGCCTCGAGGATCTGCCGCTCGCGCATGAGCCGGTGCTCGACGTACTCGGCCAGCAGGGCCGGGCCGTCCTCGATGACGGGGCCGTGGGCGGGGTAGATGCGCCGCACGCCGAGAGCTCGAAGGCGCTCGAGCGAGTTCATGTAGTCGAGCAGGTCACCGTCCTCGGCCGGGATCACGGTCGTCGACCCGCCCAGCACGACGTCGCCGGTGAAGACCGCCTTCTCCTCGACCAGGAAATAGCACAGGTGGTCGGAGGCGTGGCCGGGCGTGTGGAGCGGGACGAGGGTCACGCCGTCGCCCTCGATCGTCTGTCCCTCGCGGAGATCCTCGATGCCCTCCGGCAGGTCGGCGTCGCGGTGGATCATCTTCCCCACCCGCAGCCCGGGGAACCGCTCGCGCAGGTGCGCCACGCCGCCCAGGTGGTCACGATGGCGATGCGTGAGCACGACGCGCGACGGCTGCTTCCAGCCGCGCTCGCCGAGATAGCCCTCCAGCTCCGTCATGTACCCCGGCACGCCCGCCCCGGTATCCAGCAGGATGGGGTCGCGCCGCCCGATCAGATAGGTATTGGTCCCCGGCCCCGTCATCATCCCCGGGTTCAACCCCAGCACCCGGCCCACCAGCGGACTCACCGTCGCCTGTCTCGGAAAGTTCGGATCGATCCAGCTCATCGTGTCACCACTTTCGAGCGCGGGCTTTGCCCGCGCAAGCCTTTTTCTGGGGGGAGGTTCGGAAGGGGGGCGAAGCCCCCTCCGAGGCTAGACCCCCAGATACCGGTGCTGGATGTCGGCGCGCGCGCGCAGCTCGGCCGAGGTGCCGCTCCACACGACGCGGCCCTTCTCGAGCACGTAGTGGTGGTCGGCCAGCTGCGTGAGGGCCTGGACGTGCTTGTCGATGAGCAGGATCGACAGCCCGCCCGCCTTGAGGCGCCCGAGACAGCCCCAGATCTCCGTGCGAATCAGCGGGGCGAGGCCCTCGGTCGCCTCGTCGAGGATCAGGAGCCGCGGGTTGGTCATCAGCGCGCGGCCGATGGCGAGCATCTGCTGCTCGCCCCCCGACAGCGTGGCGCCCAGGGCGGGGGCGCGGGCAGCCAGCTGGGGGAAGAGCTGGAACACACGGTCGACGGTCCACGGCTCCGGCGCGTCGCGATGGTTGGCGGCGGTGGCCACGAGGTTCTCGCGCACGGTGAGATTGGGGAACACCTGGCGGCCCTCGGGGACGAGACCAAGCCCGGCCCGGGCCACCCGGTGGGACGGCAGGCCGTGGAGCGCCCGACCCTCGAAGTGCACGCGGCCCGCCCGCACCGGCAGGATGCCCATCAGCGCGCGGACGGTCGTCGTCTTGCCCATGCCGTTGCGACCGAGCAGCGTGACCACCTGGCCGGCATCAATCCCCAGGCTGATGCCGAACAGCACCTGGCTCACGCCGTAGGCGGCCTCCAGGCCCTCCACGCGCAGCATCAGGCCGGAATCTCCTCGCCCAGGTAGGCCCGGCGCACCTCGGGGTTGGCGCGGATCGCCTCCGGGCTGCCGGTGGCGATGACCCGGCCGTAGACCATCACGCTGATGCGATCGGCCAGCGCCCACACCACGTCCATGTCGTGCTCGACCAGCACGATCGTGTGGCGCCCCCGAAGCGTGCGCAGCAGCTGCACCATCCGCGCCGACTCGTCCAGCCCCATGCCGGCCACCGGCTCGTCGAGCAGGAGCAGCCGCGGCCGCGTGGCCAGCGCCATGGCGATCTCGAGCTGGCGCTGCTCGCCGTGGGCCAGCGTGCCGGCGGGGACGTCGCCGCGGGCGCCGAGGCCGACCTGCTCGAGGACCGCGCGGGCCGGCTCGCGCAGGGCGGCCTCGGCGCGGGCCGGCCGCCAGAACCGGAAGCTGTGGCCGGCGTGGGCCTGGACGGCGAGCGCGACGTTGTCGAGCGTCGAGAAGTCACGAAAGATGCTGGTGATCTGGAAGGAGCGCGCCAGACCCCGGTGCGAGCGCGCGCTGGCCGGGAGCGCCGTCACGTCCGCGCCCGCGAATTCGATCGTGCCGGCGTCGGGCTTCAGGTCGCCCGAGAGCTGGCCGATCAGCGTGGTCTTGCCGGCGCCGTTGGGCCCGATCACGGCCAGCGTCTCGCCCTCGGCCACGTCGAGATCGACGCCGTCGGTGGCGACGAGGCCGCCGAAGCGCTTGCGGAGGCCGCGCACCTCGAGCAGCGCCTCAGCCATCGCGCCGACCGCCGCCGGGCAGCAGGCTCCACAGCCCGCCCCGGGCGTAGAGCACGACCAGCACCAGCAGGGGACCGAGGATCACCTGCCAGTGCACCGTCCACGCCGACAGGACGTTCTCGAGCAGCAGGTAGGCCGCGGCGCCCAGCACGGGGCCCCCGAGCGTGCCCATGCCCCCCAGGATCACCATCACGATGATGTCGCCCGACCGGGTCCAGTGCATGAAGCTCGGGGTCAGGTATTCCGTCTGGTTGGCCAGCAGCGCGCCGGCCAGCCCGCCCACGGCGCCGGCCAGCACGAACGCCGCCAGCTTGTAGCGGAACGACGCCACGCCGATGGCCTGGAGGCGGGCCTCGTTGGACTTCACGGCGCGGATCACCGTGCCGAACCGGGCGTGGATCACCCGCTCGCCGGCGAGGAGGAGAACCGCGAGGATCGCCAGCACGACGTAGTAGAAGACGAGGGGATCGCCGAGGTCGAGGGGACCGCCGAGCTGGCTGCGCCGCGCCAGGCGCATGCCGTCGTCGCCGCCCCACGGCTCGATCGAGATGCCGACGTAGTAGAGCATCTGGGCGAAGGCCAGCGTGATCATGATGAAGTACACGCCGCTGGTGCGGAGCGAGACGGCGCCGATGACCAGCGCGGCCAGGCCCGCGAGCGCCATCGCCAGCGGCCATTGCAGCCAGGCGCTGTGCACGCCGTGCAGGGCGGGGATGGCGACCGCGTAGGCGCCGATGCCGAGATAGGCGGCATGGCCGAGGCTCACCATGCCGCCGTAGCCCAGGATGATGTCCAGGCTGACGGCCGCGATGGCGAAGATCATGATGCGGCCGAAGAGATCGAGGTAGAACGGCTCGTCCACCGCCGCGGCGGCGAGGGGCACCGCCGCCAGCGCGGCCAGCACGGCCACCAGCGTGAGGGCGCGCCGGCGGGCCGTCATCAGCTCCGGACCGCCGGGAACAGCCCTTGCGGGCGGAAGTAGAGCACCGCGGCCATCAGGATGTAGATCAGCATCGAGGCCAGTGCGGGGCCCGCGCTGTCGGCGGCCGCCGGCGAGACGACCGTGGCCAGCATCGGCTTGAGGAACGCCCGTCCCAGCGTGTCCACCATGCCGACGACGATCGCCCCCACCAGGGCGCCGCGGATCGAGCCGATGCCGCCGATGACGATCACCACCAGCACCTCGATCAGCAGCTCCTCGCCCATGCCCGGCTGCACCGTGTAGATCGGCCCGGCCATGAGCCCGCCGAGCCCGGCCAGGGCGGCGCCGAAGCCGAAGACGACCGTGTAGAGCAGCCGGATGTTCACGCCGAGGGCGGCCACCATCGTGCGGTTGCTGGCGCCGGCCCGGATCAGCATGCCGAGCCGGGTGCGGCTCACGACGACGTAGAGCAGCAGCGCCACCGCCAGGCCGACCAGGATGATGAGCGCGCGATAGACCGGGTAGCGCGGCCCCGGCAGCAGCTCCACGAACCCGCCGAGCGCGGGCGGGATGGTGGCGAAGAGCGCGGCCCGGCCCCACACGATGGCGACCAGCTCGTTGAAGAACAGGATGAGGCCGAAGGTGGCGAGCACCTGGTCGAGGTGGTCGCGCTCGTAGAGCGTGCGCAGCGCGATCATCTCGACCAGCATGCCGACCACCAGCGTGGCGAGCAGGGCGAGGACGACCGCCGCCGCGAAGGAGCCGGTCCACCCGAGGAAGGCGACCGCGAAGTAGGCCCCGACCATGTAGAGCGAGCCGTGGGCCAGGTTGATCAGGTTCATGATGCCGAACACCAGCGTCAACCCCGCCGCCACCAGGAACAGCATGACGCCGAGCTGGAGGCCGTTCAGCATCTGCTCGACGACGAGCAGCCAGGTCAACGGGCGAGCGCTACCACTTCATCGGGCAGTCCTGGTGGTAGGCGTCCTTGTGGTTCTCGAAGACCGTCTTCTGGATCTGCATCTCGATCTCCCCGCCGCTCCCCTTCACGGAGCGCAGCAGGTAGAAGTTCTGGATGGGATGGTGGTTGTGGTTGTAGGTGAACTTGCCGCGGGTGGACTTGAAGTCGGCCCGGCGCATGGCGGCGACCATGCCCTTCTTGTTCGAGAGATCGCCCTTCACCGCCCGCACCGCCGAGTCGATCAGCATGATCCCGTCGTAGCTCTGGGCGCCGTAGAACGTGGGCGTGTAGCCGAACTTCTTCCTGAAGTCGCCCACGTACCTCGCGTTCGCCTCGTTCTTCAGATCGGGACTCCAGTACCGTGTTTCGTAGTTTCCCAACGCCGCCTCGCCCACCGCCGGGATGGTGATCTCGTCCACGGTGTACACCGAGTAGAGCGGGATCTGGCCGCGCAGGCCGGCCTGGGCGTACTGCTTGAGGAACTGGATGCCCATGTC
>DASWJN010000189.1:0-14543 GCA_036397135.1 Candidatus Methylomirabilota bacterium | reverse complement strand
CGTGTCGCGCCACCACGCCGAGCACCCGTACGTGCTCGCGCTCGGCGACGCCGAGCACCGGGTGGACTACGAGCCGGCCGAGTCGTCGAGCGGCCTCTTCGGCGGCAACTCCAACTGGCGGGGGCCGGTCTGGTTCCCGGTGAACTACCTGCTGATCGAGTCGCTGCAGAAGTTCCACCACTTTTACGGCGGGGGGCTCACGGTCCCCTTCCCGACCGGCGCCGACCGCCGGCTCGACCTCTGGCAGGTGGCGGCGGAGCTCTCGCGGCGCCTCACGCGGATCTTCCTGCGCGACACCGACGGCCGCCGGCCCGTTCACGGCGGCACAGAGAAGTTCCAGCGCGACCCGCACTGGCGCGACCTGGTCCTCTTCTACGAGTACTTCCACGGCGACAACGGGGCCGGCATCGGCGCCAGCCACCAGACGGGCTGGACCGGGCTGGTCGCCAAGCTCCTGCAGCAGAGCGGCGAATGACGCCCGCCGCGGCGATCATCCTGGCCGGCGGCGCCCGCGTCCTCGTCACGCAGGAGCGTTTGGCTGCGGCGCGCGCCTGACGCTTCCGGCTTGACGCCGCCGCCTGGTTCGGGTGGAGTTCCACCCGATGGAGGCGCAGCTGGACCTCTTCCTCGACAGCCGGGACGCGTTCCTGGTCCACGACGTCACGACCGCCCTCGTCGCGCGCGACCGCGACCGCGCCGAGACCGGCCTCGATCGCCTTCGCGACGAGCATCCGCTTCACCCCGACCTGCCGGCGCTCGCCCGTCTCGTCGCAGCCCTGAGCTCGCCGCCGCCCTCACCGGCGACTCACGCGACTGTCACGGCGGGAATCGAGGAACTGCGGGAACGTCTCGCCCCAGGGGCTCGGCGCCTCCTCGGGGGGGACGCGGCGGCGTTCCTCCAGCCGGCCTGGCAGGCGCTGGCGAGGCAGGCGGCAGGCCTGGCGTTCGACGAGGCGTATCCGCTCGCTCACCGCAGCTGGCTCTGCCGGCAGTATGGTGACTGGGCGGCCGTGCGCGCGGCGATTGAAGTCGAGCCCGATTGGGCGGCCCGATCGTGCCTGCGCTACCGGCTCGGCCTGGCGCGACACCACCTCGGCGAGCCCGACGCCGCGATCCGGCTGTGGCTTCCCCTGTGCTGGGCGGACCCCCGCCTCTTCACGCGGCGAGCGCCGACCCTGCCGAGCGCGATCCTGCGCGAGAACTGGGAGGCGTTCGAACGGGCCGCGCCCTACGAGGAGGCACTCGCCGAGCCGAGCGACGCGACGGGGTGGTTCCCCGCCTGGCTGCTGCTGCGCCACCGGGGCCTGGCTCACCTGTTCCGCGCCGACGAGATCCCGGATGCCGGCACCGCCGCCCGGGTGTTCAGCCACCTCCTCGCACTCCTGCCCCTCGAGTCCCAGGGCCTCAGCGATACTCTGATCGCGGGCCGCCGCACGCTCCGGCAGCTCTGTCCTGCCTTCTTCCGCTCCTACATGGAGGTGGTGGCGCGACGCGGGCTTTCGTCGCGAGGACCCTGAAGTTGACAGATTCGTCACAGCCGCGCGCACCGATGGGCAATCCCGGCGCTCCTGACCGCGCCCGGCTAGACCGAGCGCCCCGGGGTGCCGACCAGCGCCACCATCCCGGCCGGCGCCTGCTGCTGTTCCACGCTGAACCCGGCCCGCTCCAGCCGCGCCGTCACGGCGTCCGGCCCGAGCCGCAGCTTGCGATAGACGCCCTTGCGAAGGCGCCACCCGGCCGGCTCCCGCACCCAGACCAGGTCGTGTACCTTCACGCTGGCAGGCTCGTACTCCAGGAAGCATGTCATGATCACGTCGTCGCCGGCGACGAGCGGGATGAAGCGATCGAGGCCCTCCAGGTTCCCCGTGAGATCACGGAAGGTCAGGACGAGCCGACCGCCGGGAGCGAGGCGCCCCGCGACCCCCTCGAACACGAGCCCCAGGTCCGCCTCGTGCTCCAGGTGGGAGAGCGTGTCACCCATGCACACGACCACCTCGACGCCCGCCGGCGCGAGCCTGGCAACGTCGCGGATGTCCCCCTCGATGGACTCGACCGGCAGGCCGCGGGCCCGCTCGTCCAGCTCGGCGAGCAGTCGGCGACTGACGTCGACGGCGACCACCCGGAAGCCGAGGCGGGCCAGTGCGACGGACTGGAAGCCGGAGCCGCAACCGAGGTCCACCGCCACGCGACCGCCGGGGCCCGCGCCGACGCCCAGCCGCTCGAGCAGCGCCTGCTGCTCGGCGACCTTCGCCTCGAACTCGCCGAACATCCGTGAGTAATGGCGGGACAGCACTTCGTCGTAATGCTCTCGCACGGAGGCCACGACCGCCGCGCCGCCCACCGTCAGGCCTCGTGTCGCATGCGGATGGCCACGAGGGTCCCTCCGACGCGCGGCCCGGTGGTGAGCGCCGTCCACGCGAAGGCGGGCGTCGCGGCGGACGACCAGAGGATGTTGAGCGACAGCATCTCGCGGCGGCCGAGTACCTGCTGCCCTGGCAAGACCACGCCGTTCAGGCCCTCCCGGTGCGCCGATAGTAGCAGCCGCGCGCTCCGGACGCACCGCTTGACGACGACGTGTGGCCGGCCGCCCGCGCCGCGGGCAGCCGCCTCGATCGCCGCGGCCTCACGCAGGCAGCCGGCGGCGCGTCGCTCGATCGCGCCGATATATCATTGGGAGAACGGCGCCCGGGTCGTCGGGACTGTGAGGGGCATTGATTTCACATCCTCGTGACAACAACGGCTCTCCCGAGGTAGAAGGTCCTGCCGGAGGGGTCATGCGCGTCAGCGTCGTCATCCCCGCGCTGAACGAGGAGGCGGCCATCGCCGGCGTCGTCGGCGAGGTCCCACGGGACCTCGTTCAGGAGATCATCGTCGTGGACAACGCCAGCACCGATCGCACGGCGGTGCGGGCGGCGGCGGCCGGCGCGCGGGTCGTCCACGAGCCGGTGCGCGGGTACGGCGCCGCGTGCCTGGCCGGGGCCCTGGCTGCCGGCGACGCCGACATCATCGTGTTCCTCGACGGCGACCGCAACGAGGACCCGCGAGAGCTACCGGTCGTGCTGGCTCCGCTGCTGGCCGGGCGGGCGGACCTGGTCATCGGCTCCCGCACCCGGGGCGGGGCCGAGCCCGGCGCCCTCACGCCCCAGCAGCGGGCCGGCAACCGCCTGGTCACCGCGCTGCTCCGTCTGCTCTACGGCCTGTGTCTGACCGACATCGGACCGTTCCGAGCGGTCCGCGCCGGCGTGCTGCGCGACCTCGCGATGGAGCACAAGACCTACGGCTGGCCGGTGGAGATGGTGGTCAAGGCGGCGCGCCGCGGGTACCGGGTCGTCGAGGTGCCGGTGACCTGCCGCGCCCGCCTGGGCCGCTCCAAGGTGGCCGGCACGCTCCGGGGCAGCGTGCTGGCTGGCTACCATCTGCTGTTGACGACCCTCAGGTACGCGTGGAGGCGCTAGGCGCGATGGAGTTCTCGGTCGGCATCGGCCTCACCAACGAATGCGACCTCAAGTGCCCGCACTGCTACCGGCCGGACCAGGTCGTGGAGCGCCTGACGCTGCAGGACGTGCGGCGGACATGCGAGTCGATCCCCGTCCGCTCGATGAACCTGGGGGTCGGCGAGAACGGCCTGCACCGCCAGTACGACGCGATTCTCGACTACCTGTGGGCGCGAGGCATCAAGACCAGCATCACCTCCAACGGCCTCAGCATCCAGGCGCTGGACGACGACCGGGTCAAGCGCTTTCACAGCGTGGAGTTCTCCCTCGACTTCCCCGGCGAGCGGGAGCACGACGCCTTCCGGGGCGAGGGTAACTGGCGCACGGTGATGGCCGCCCTCGAGCGCTGCGTCGCCCTGGGTGTGCCCGTCACGGTGACGGCCGTCATGATGAGCGTCAACCACGACCGGCTGGCCGAGCTGGCCAGCGTGGCCGGCGGCTTCGGCGCCAACCTCCGAATCAACGTCTATCAGCCGTCGAGGACCGACCGGTTCAGGCTGAGCTACGACCAGTTCTGGAACGGCTTCCGGCGCCTGGCCGGCGCCACCCGGCTCGTCGCGACGACCGAGCCGGTCCTCGCCGGCGTGCTCGGCCTCCCGGACTTCGCCGGGCCCGGCTGCGGGCGCTCGACGGTGCGCGTCGCGCCCGACGGTCGCGTGCTGCCGTGCACGTACTGGCCCACGAGCCGTCTGGCCATCGACGACCTCGTCCGGCTGGGCGAGGCGGTCGTCGACACGGCGGAGTTCGTCGAGGCGCGACGCGCCCCCGGGGCCTGCGAGGACTGCCCGTGTCGCGGCGGGTGCGCCGGCCGGCGGGTCCTGACCGGCCGGCTCGACGACGCCGACCCGTACTGCCCGTTCGCGCGCGGGGAGCGCCTCGCGCTCGACTGGGAGCGGACCACGAGCCGGGACCTCCCCAAGGTGGGGAGCGCCTGCACGACCGTCGTCACGGCCGTCTGAGCCGGCGTTGGACCACGACCCGCGTCCCGTGCAGATGAACGGCCTCCCCCGGGCGCTCTACCTGGAGACGACGAACCGCTGCGACTCCGAGTGCCAGACCTGCATCCGGACCTTCCGGACGCTGGAGCCCGCCGCCGACCTCGGCCTGGCGCGCGTCGAGGAGATCGTCGGCCAGTTCCCCGGCCTGGACCGGGTGGTGCTCCACGGCATCGGCGAGCCGCTCCTCAACCGCGAGATCTTCGACATCGTCGCCTACCTCAAGGCGCGGGTGCCGCTGGTGCTGTTCAACTCGGATGCGATCAGTCTCACCGCCGCCCGCGCGGGCCGCCTGGTCGAGAGCGGGCTCGACGAGTTCCGGGTGTCGATGGACGCCGCGACCCGGTCGACGTACCGGCGCATTCGCGGGGTCGATCAGTTCGACCGGGTGGTCGACAATGTGCGGCGCCTCGTGCAGACGGTGCGCGAGCGCGGGCGGGCGACACCGCGCGTGTCGCTCTGGTTCACCGCCTCGCGGGCGAACGTGGACGAGCTGCCCGAGTTCGTCCGCCTGGCCGCCGGCCTCGGCGTCGCCGAGGTCTACGTGCAGCGGCTCGTGTTCAACGGCCTGGGGCTGGCCACCGAGGACAATGCGCTGCACGGGCAGCTGCGCGCCCGCGAGCAGGCGCGGCTCGACGAGGCCGAGACGCTGGCTCGTGACAGCGGGCTCACCATGCGGGCCTCCGGGCTCACGACGCCGCTGACGAGCCTGAGCGGTCGAGGCCCCGAGACGCGGCCGTGGGCGGGCTGCCAGCGCCCGTGGGCCCTCAGCTACGTCACCGCGAACGGCAACGTGCTGCCCTGCTGCATCTCGCCGTGGGTCGCCCGCGACTACGAGGGCCTCGTGCTGGGCAACGCCTTCACGACGTCCTTCGCCGCAATCTGGAACGGCGAGCGATACCAGCGCTTTCGCGCCCGGTTCGAGAGCGACGTGCCGCCCGACCCGTGCCGCGGCTGCGGCCGGCTCTGGAGCCTGTGACGGCGACCGGCGGCCTCTTCGCCGCCCTGGTCCCCGGCTGGCCCCTGGCGCTGTTCCGGATCGCCTACGGCCTGCTCTACCTGGACATGGCGCTGCAGAAGGCGCCCTGGGTCGGGTACGGCTGGCTGCGCGAATTCATCGACAAGGAGATCGCGCATCCGGCGTTCGGATGGTACGCCGCCTTTCTCCGGGACGTCGTGCTGCCGAACTTCGACGCGTTCGCCTTCCAGACGTTCGTGGTGGAGCTCACCCTCGGCGTGGCGCTGTTCCTCGGGGTGCTGACGCGCCTGGCCGGAGCCGTCGGGTTTCTCTGGCAGATCCAGATCGCGCTGGGCGCCTTCAACGTCCCCGGCGAGTGGTACTGGATCTGGCCCCTCCTGACGCTGCCGCTCTTCTGCTTCGCCGCGGCCGGGGCAGGCCGGGCGCTCGGCCTCGATCACTGGCTGGAGCCGGCCCTGGCGCGGCGGGCGGCGAGGGGGTCGACCTGGGCGCGCCGGCTGCGACGGGCCGTGTGAACCTCCCCCGCCTGATCCTCGTCGTGCTCGGCGCGCTGAGCATCCCCGGGTACGCCGTCGACCTGCGCGCGCTGGCCGGGTCCGACGTCCACGGGATGACCTGGTACGTGCTGCTCTTCACCGGTCA
The DNA here is from genome assembly GCA_036397135.1 of Candidatus Methylomirabilota bacterium. Taxonomy (GTDB): domain Bacteria; phylum Methylomirabilota; class Methylomirabilia; order Rokubacteriales; family CSP1-6; genus AR5. The sequence goes on along the minus strand of DASWJN010000189.1, from coordinate 8,433 downwards.
GTTCGCGATGTACCTCGCCGCGAGCTGGCTCGCCCTGAGGTGGGCGGCGCACGATCGGGTGGTCCTGGTCCTGGTGCTGGCCTTCGGTCTGCTGTTTCGTCTGGCCGTGGTGCCCACGCCGGTCCGGCTCTCGTCGGATCCCTACCGGTACCTCTGGGATGGCCGCGTGCAGCATGCCGGCGTGAACCCCTACCGGTATGCCCCGGCGGCGCCTGAGCTTTCGCACCTGCGCGACGAGACGATCCATCCCAGCATCAACCGCCCGACCAGGCGCACGATCTATCCCCCGGGGGCGGAGATGCTCTTCGGGCTCGTCGCCGCCGTCGCGCCCGGCAGCCTCGTCGGCTGGCGGCTCTTCCTGCTCGGCTGCGAGGTCGTGACCGGCGGACTGTTGCTCCGGCTCCTGCGCCGGATGGGCGGGCCGCCGGCTGCGGTGATCCTCTATGCGTGGGCGCCGCTCGTGGTCTACGAGGGCGTCCAGGCCGCACACGTGGACGTCGCCGTCCTGCCGCCCCTGCTGCTGGCCCTGCTCTGGCGCCAGGACGGCCGGATGGCCGCCGCGGGCCTGGCCCTCGGCGCCGCCATCCTGATCAAGCTCTATCCGGCGGTCCTCCTGGTTGCGTGGTGGCGCCGGGGCGACTGGCGATTCCCGGCGGCCTGCTTCGCCGTCCTGGCGTCCGGCTATCTTCCCTATGCCTGGCCGGTGGGCCTCGGCGTGCTCGGCTTCCTCCCCGAGTACTTCTCGAGCGGGGAGGACTTCAACGTCGGCCTCCGGTGGTTCCTCACCGCAGGACTCATCCTGGGAGGCGATCGCGTGATGGGTGAGGTGGCGCGAGGCGCCGCGATGCTCGGCCTGTTCGGGCTTCTCGCCTGGGTTCTGATCACGATCCGCCGGCGGCTCCGGGAAGGCGCCGACGGAGTGTTCGCCGCGGGGTACGCGGCCGCCGGGGCCTACCTCGTGCTCGTTCCGACGGCGCTGCATGCCTGGTACGTGCTCTGGATCATTCCCTTCCTCGCCGTCCGGCCGGCGTTCTCCTGGCTCTGGCTCTCCGGCGCGGTCACGGTGTCGTACCTCGATTACGCCTGGAGGCCGGCCGCGTTCCCCGTCTGGGCGCGGGCCCTGGAGTTCCTGCCGCTCGGGGCCTTGCTGGTGTGGGAGCACCGGCGAGCGATCGGAGCCTGGCGTGGTCGCCGGGCGCCGGGGACGTTGCCGCCGTGCGCCGAGCGCCGGAGGGCCTGGTCATCCTCGGGCGACTCATGCTCGTGACGCTGGGCACGCTGCTGGGCGTCGTCTACGCTGTGTGCGTCCTGGGCCTGTTCCTGTACGGGATGAACGCCTATCTCCTGGTCGCGCTGCACCGGGCGGGCCGCCGGCGATCGAGTCCGGCCGTGCCGCCCCTCACCGAGTGGCCGGCCGTCACGGTCCAGCTGCCCGTCTACAACGAGCGGTACGTCGCGCGCCGCCTGCTGGAGTCCGTCGGCGCGCTCGACTACCCGGCCGACCGCCTGGAGATCCAGGTTCTCGACGACTCCACCGACCAGACGACCGCCATCGTCGCCGACGCAGCCCGGGCGCTGGCAGCGCGGGGCCTCAACGTCGTGCACCTCCACCGCCGGGAGCGCGCCGGGTTCAAGGCCGGGGCGCTGGCCGCCGGCCTGAAGGAGGCCGCCGGCGAGTTCGTCGCGATCTTCGACGCCGATTTCGTGCCGCCACCCGAGTTCCTGCGCCGGACGCTGCCGTACTTCGCCGATCCCGGCGTGGCCGTCGTGCAGGCGCGCTGGGACCACCTCAACCGCGACTTCTCACTGCTGACCACCGCCCAGGCGCTGGGCATCGACGGCCACTTCGTCGTCGAGCAGTCGGCCCGGCACCGCGGCGGGCTCTTCCTGAACTTCAACGGCACCGCAGGCGTCTGGCGCCGCCTCGCCATCGACGACGCGGGCGGCTGGACCCACGACACGCTGACCGAGGACCTCGACCTCTCGTACCGCGCCCAGCTTCGCGGCTGGCGGATCGAGTACCGGCCGGAGATCGCCTGCCCCGCCGAGCTGCCGGTGCTGGTCACCGGCTTCAAGAGCCAGCAGCGCCGCTGGGCCATGGGGTCGATCCAGACGGCGGTGAAGCTCCTTCCCCTCGTGCTGCGGTCGTCGCGATCCGCGTGGGCGAAGCACCAGGCGGCGATCCACCTCACCTACTACGCGATCCATCCGTTGATGCTGCTGGTCGTCGTGCTGTCGGCACCGCTCCTGCTGGCTCGCCCGGTGACGCCGGCGGCGGCATCGCTCACCGTCGCCGGCCTGATCTTCGGCCTGGCGGCGGCGGGCCCCGCCTGTATGCTCGTCTATGCCCAGTGGGTCCTCGGCACTGGCTGGCTGGCCCGTGCGGCGCGCCTGCCGGCGATCATGGTGGTCGGAGTGGGGGTGGCGTGGAGCACGAGCCTGGCCGTGCTCGGCGGGCTTCGCGGCCGGCAGGCGGCGTTCCTGCGGACGCCCAAGTTCGGGATCGGGCCGGCCGGGGGCACGTGGCGAGACAAGGGCTACGCCGAGCGGCGGCCGTCGGGCGCGCTCGTCGAGATCGGCCTGGGCGGCTACTGCGCGGTCACCGCAGCGCTCTACTGGCATCAGGGGGAGTACGTCGTCCTCCCGTTCCTGCTGCTCTACGCGTGCGGCTTCCTCACCGTCGGCAGCTTGACGCTGCTCCACACCGGCCGGCTGCCCCGGTGGCCCCGCCGGTGGAGCGCATGAACGCCCGCGGAGTCGCGCTCGGCATGATCGTGGCGCTGACGGCCGGCGTGCTCCTGCCGTTGCCTCGAGCGGGGGCCGTGGACCGGGCTGTGCTCGCCGCCGAGGGCGAGCGCTGGTGGACCACGTCGCCCGATCCGGCCAACCCCGTGGCCTGCGCCACCTGCCATCACGAACCGGCCGAGACGCGGGGCTGGGCTGCCAGCTTCCCCAAATTCAAGCCGCAGCCGCCCCCGCACGCTCGGGTGATGACCCTGTACCAGGCGACGGCCGAAGCCGTGCGGCGGCACTACCGGCTGGCGGATCCCCGCCCGACGGCGCGGGCGATCACCGCGTATCTGGGGATGCACGGCGCCGGCGTTCCCCTGTCGCCCGGCATCGCCGTCGGCCAGCCGGTCTTCCCCGCCAGGCTCCGTGCGCTGGACGCGAGTGTCGCCCGCGGCCGGCGGCTCTACGCGCGCCGCTGCGCCGCCTGCCACGCGACGCCCGCGCGGGTCGCGGTCGTCAGGGCCTTTCCGCGAGGGTGCGGCCACCAAGCCGAGGCTCTCGAGGACTTCCTCGACCGGCATGCGTCGCCGGGCGGGCGGCTGGCCTGGGACAGTCCCGCGATGGCCGACCTCGTCGGCTTCCTCGTGGCGGAACGGACCGGAGGCCTGGCGAAGGAGGAGGAACGGTGATCTCCGGCATGCTGCTCGTCGCGCTCGCCACGTGGGCCGTCGCGCTCGTCGAGCCGGCCGGGGCCGGCGCCGCGACCGTGATCAGCGGCACCGTCAAGAGCAAGGCCGGCCAGCCGCTGCCCGGGCTGGCGCTCCTCGAGAAGGGCGAGATCCACAACAACGTCTGGGACCGCGGGGCACGCGTTGACGCCGGCGGACGCTTCCGCATCGAGGTCGCCGCCGGCGGCCAGTACGGGCTCCACGTGTACTCGAGCGGGTACATCTACGCGCCCCAGCCGGTCCGGGTGGAGACGGGCCAGACGCTCGAGGTCAGCGTCGTCCTCGTCCCGGAGCCCACGCGCGCGAACGACCCGGTGATCAGGCGGGCCGGGTTCTTCCCGTGGGCGGAGCGCCAGGGCAAGGTGACGTTCGTCAAGCTCGACGTGGCCGATCCGAACGACGACCTCGGCCCCCAGGTGCTCGCCTTCAACGCCGCGTCCGGGCGTGCGTACGCTCTCCAGCCGCCGAAGCGGGTGAAGAACCTCAAGGCGAACTTCCCGCAGGGCGTCTACCAGCTGGAGGTGGACACCGCCGGGGCCGCCGTCAACCCGCGCGACTGGCACTTCGTCGCCGCCGACCACCAATGCAACACCACGGACATCCTGAGCTTTCCGCACGAGCCGAGGCCGCCCCGGGTCATCCCGCCGTGAGCCGGGTCGCCGTCGCCATCATGGCCAAGGCGCCGGTGGCCGGCGCGGTGAAGACGCGCCTGACGCCGCCGCTGACGGCCGCCGACGCGGCGGGCCTGTACCGCTGCTTCCTCCTCGACAAGGTCGAGCAGGTGCGCGCGCTGCAGGACGCGCACGGAGTCGTGGCCTACACGCCGCCGGAAGCTCGGGGCACGTTCGAGGATCTGGCGCCGGGGTTCGAGCTGCTCCCCCAGCGGGGCGCGGAACTGGGCGCCCGCCTCGCCAACGGCCTGGCCGAGCTGCTCGCGCACGGGCACGCCGGCGCGGTGGCGATCGACAGCGACACGCCCACGCTGCCGGCCGCGTTCCTCCAGCAGGGCGTGGAGGTGCTGCGGCGCGGGGAGGCCGACGTCGTGGTCGGCCCGTCCGACGACGGCGGGTACTACCTGATCGGCGTCCGCAAGGAGCGGCCGGAGCTGTTCGACGACATGCCCTGGAGCACGCCGGCCGTGTTGCCGGAGACCCTGCGCCGGGCCCGGGCGGCCGGCCTCACGACCGTCCGCCTGCCGGAGTGGTTCGACGTGGACACGGCGGCGGACCTCGAGCGGCTGCGCGCCTCGCTGGCGGAGCCCGGGTCGAGCAGCGCGCCGCACACGGCCCGCTTCCTCGCCGGGTGCGGCCGATGACGCGGCGATCGGAAGCCCCCTGGACGACGCTCTCGACGACGCCCATCTACGCCAACAAGTGGCTGTCGCTGCGCGAGGACCTGGTGGCCCTGCCCGACGGCCGGACGACGATCTACAGCGTGGTGAGCTGCGGGCAGTGCGTGGGCATCCTTCCGTTCGCCGACCCGGACACCGTGCTGCTCGTCCGCCAGTACCGCTACGTCGCGCGCCGCCCGACGTGGGAGATGCCGACGGGAGGCCTGCACCCGAGTGAGAGCGCCGAGGAGGCGGCGCAGCGCGAGCTGGCCGAGGAGGTCGGCAGCCGGGCCGGGCGCCTCGTCCCCCTGTGCACGTACCACACGAGCAAGAGCGTGATGGACGAGACCGCGCACCTCTTCCTGGCCGAGGACCTTCGCGACGCCCCCCGGCCGCCCGACGAGACCGAGATCATCGACGTCCAGCGATTCACCTTCGCCGGGGCCCTCGCGATGGTCCTCTCGGGCGAGATCATGGACAGCATGACGATCATCGCGGTCCTGCACGCCGCCCGCCGGCGGGAGCTCCCCGGCGCGCCGGGGCGATGAGCCGCGCGCGGGTTCGCGGTGCCGTCCTCGGTCTCCGGCTGCTCGTCGCCGTCGCGCTCGCGGCCGGGCCGGCGGCCGCCCAGGACGCGCTCCGCTTCCCGAGGCCCGACCGGCCGGTGGCCCGGATCGTCGCCTCGAGCTACTCCACCGAGGACACCCGGGACCGGCACGGCGAGGCCGAGCGCGTCATGGACCGCCTCGGGATCGCGCCCGGCCTGCGGGTGGCCGACGTGGGAGCCGGCGACGGCTACTACACCGTGCGGCTCGCGCGCCGGCTGGGGCCCACGGCCACGATCTACGCGCAGGACGTCGAGCCCCGGCACCTTCGCGGACTGGCGCAGCGGCTCGAGCGCGAAGGCGTCCGCGGGGTGACCCTCGTGCAGGGCGCGCCGGCGGACCCCAGGCTGCCGCCGGATTCCGTGGACGTGGCGCTGCTGTCGCACGTGTACCACGAGATCGAGAACCCCTACGCGTTCTTCTACCGGCTGCATCTCGCGCTCGCGAGCCGCGCCCGGGTCGCGATCGTCGACGTGGACAAGCCGACGCAGGAGCACGGCACGCCCCCCGCCCTGCTCCGCTGCGAGCTGGCGGCCCTCGGCTACCGCGAGGTGGATTTCGTCTCCCTCGCCCCCGCCGACGGCTATCTCGCCGTCTTCGTCCCGCCCGCCACGCTGCCGGCGCCCGGGTCGATCAGGCCGTGCGCCGGCTGAGCGGCGACGCGCGCCGCTGGCGTGCCGCGTCGCTCTTCGTGGCCCTGGTCGCCCTCGCGCCCGCCGGCAGCGAGCTCCGGCCCGACTGGCGGGCGCCGCTGGAAGCCGCCGGCATCCGGTTCATCTCCGCGCGGGAGCTGCACGCGATGCTGGCCGGCGGCGAGCTGCTGACCCTGATCGACGCGCGGGACGAAGTGCACTACCGCCGGGCGCACCTGCCCGGCGCCGTCTCCATTCCGGCCGAGGACGCGCCGCTCCGGTTCGTCGACCTCCGGCGGCCCAAGCGCCTGGTCCACCCCGATCGGCTTCCGCCCGACCGCGGCCGGCTCCTGGTCTTCTACTGCGGCGGCCCGAACTGAGCGCAGAGCCCGGACGCCGCGGTCGCGGCGTACCACCTCGGCTACCGCCGCCTCGCGGTCATGCACGGCGGCGACAAGGAGTGGTACGCCGAGGGCTATCGGTTCGAGCGGTGACCGCTCAGACGAGCCAGCGGAGCACCCGCGCCAGGCGGCCGCCGCGGGCGGCCGCGCGCTCGATCGGCGGCGCCAGGAACGCGTCGACGCCGAGGCTCCGGCCGGCGCCGGTGAGCAGGAAGAGCGCTGGCAGCATGATGAGCATCGTGTAGGTCCAGCCCCACTCGTGGGGCACGCTCAGGATGCCGATCGTGATGTTGGCCGCCATGCCGATCGCCACGAGCGACCCGAGGCGGGTGGCGAGGCCGAGGATCAGCGACACGGCGATGGACGTCTCGGTGATCAGGGTCATCCACCCGAAGAACGTCCAGTTGGGAATCATCACGTTGACGAGAAAGTCCTTGTAGGCGCCCACGGTGGGGTGCTGGATTTCCTGCTGGACCCAGTACCAGAGGCCGCCTCCCGACCTGCGCCCGAAGTCGTCGGACGGCACCTTCCAGCTCGACTGCTGCCACCAGAGGTATCCGTAGAGCAGCCGCGCCAGCCCCAGGGGCCAGAGCGGCGCGGTCGCCGCGAACCAGCCGGTCCGGGCGCCGGGTCCGGCATCGGGGGTCCACGGTCCGGGGGAAGCACTGTTGCGACTCCGGGGCTCGGTCATCGGGTCAGCCCGCATCTCCAGCGCCATTGGGACCTCCTCGAGGCCTCCCGTCGGGTCTCCGTCTGGATGGCCAGGCTGTTGGACACGACCGGGCGCGGCGGGGATTCGCGGGCACCCGGCGCGGGTCCGGCCACCCGCCCGCGGAACCGCCGCGCTCGGCGTTTCGCACGGGCCGGGCACTCGGCGAATTCGGCGAGTCGGTCGGGGCCCGGGATCGTCGGGGACAGCATCTCGTGGCAACTCCGCGGCCCACCTCGCGTACTCGCTCAGGTGGTTCGCGTTCCATCCGGACACGCCCGTGTATGGACGGCAGCCTCGCAGAGGGCCGCGAGCACTCGGCGCCTTCGTCAGCGGCCGACGGTCTTCCGGATGCTGCCGAAGTGGTCGTCGATGTGGTTGATCAGGATGCCGGTGACGACCTGTTCGGCCGACATGGGGGGTGCGCCGGTGAGGACGGTGCCGCTCTTCGCCAGCTGATCGTCGCTCAGGCCACGGACGACCGCCGCCGCCGCGGCTGCGCCCTTCTTGTGGAGCTCGATCGTTTCCGCCTTGGTGCAGTTGGCGTGTTCCTTCGCATGCTTGGCGTTCAGCTCGTGAAGTATGTCCATCGTGAAGTTACCCCGCGATTGCCCGGCCACGACCGCCTTGATGATGTTCGCGATCGGCTCGTGACTGCCGGCCACGTGGTGCGCGGTCACGCCGACGGACCACTTCTCCGCGTCCGTGACCTTCCTCCAGTCCGCGTCGCTCAGCTCCTCGAGCACCGCCGTCGCCTCCTGGGCCCTCGCCTCGAACTGCTTCGCGAACGCTTCACCTTTCGCTCCCATTGGGATCCTCCTCGATCGGGAAGTGGGGAGTTTGACGACCGCACAGCTCACCATCACGTTGGATGTCAGCTATGGCGCTGAGGATTCGCCGGATGTCTCTCCTGGCAAAGGGCGGAGCAGCGCCCCGGGGGCCGGGTGTCACGTAGAAGGAATGGTGGGTCGGCATGCTCGGAGGGTCACACAGGTCCTACGGGCCCGCAATGACCCTGGAGATAAGACGATGCGTGACTCCAACAGGTCAAGGAGACCTCCATGCGTAACTCCCGCGCAGTAGCTGCAGCGATCCTCGCGACGCTCGTGCTCAGCCCTCTGTGGGGATGGGGAACTGCGTCGGCCGATCATGGGGCTGGCGTTCCGCTCAAGGACTATGTGCCCCGGACCCGCGACGAGGCCGAGATCGTGCGGCTGATCGGAACGGTCGCCGCGGGCTGGGAGCGCAAGAACGTGGATCTGATCCTGTCGGCATACGCCCCGGATGCGGTCCAGCGG
>DASWJN010000188.1:0-4990 GCA_036397135.1 Candidatus Methylomirabilota bacterium | reverse complement strand
GTGCGCGCCCGGGCAGGTCTCCTGGCTCTCGGATCGTCCTACTCCCCGCGCCTTCCCGGCCTCTCGGCCAGTGGCATCCGCGGGTTTCGTCCCCGATTACAGTGACGGGGTCGCGGCGGCTTCACACCGCCTTCCCTGGGGAGCCCCGCGCGGGGCACCCGGGCGCGAACAGCGGGCAGAATGTAACAGAACTCGCGGGCGGGCACAAGAAGCGCGCCCGCCGCCCTCGTTCACGCCATCTACGCCTTCTTCTCCTTCTCCGCGTACGACACGGCCAGCCCGGCGCCGGCGTCCGACTGGATGCCGTAGGGCGGCACCGGGTAGCGCAGGCCGTTCTTCGAGAGGGCGGCGAGGCCGGCGATCACCTTCGGCAGGAAGCGGGGGGGAATGGCCATCAGCAGCTCGTCGTCGGCGACGCCGCCGTAGCGTCGCTCGGCGTAGCAGGGGATCGTCAGGGCGGGCTCGCCGGTGCGCAGCGCCTTGCCCCAGGAATCCGCGCAGGCCGATTCGCCCACCGAGGTGAACGACAGCTTCTTGTACCCCGTCCACTGCAGGCCGTTGATGAAGAAGATCATCTGGCCGGGCGTGCCGTAGATGAGGCAGATGTCGGGCGGGTTCAGCCGGCCGGCCGTCAGCGGCGCCACGGCCATGGCCCGGTACCGGCCGTAGGGCACGACGTCCATGGCGTGCTGGTGCGCGGACGCGTCCTCGATCGTCTGGAACCACACGCCGGCCATGCGCGTGCCCGACAGCCACTCGTCGTCCTGGGGATGCAGGCCGATCACCGCGCCGCACTGCGCGCCGATGAGGTCGGCCATCGTGATCCCCACCGTCCAGCCGAGCTGGCGGGCCTGGGCCACGATCTGATCGGTGGTGTGCCGGGCGCGCGGGCGGCGGATCTTGGGGATCGCCTCCATCTCCTCGACGGTCTCGAAGAGTTTCATCCCGATCGGGATGGAGCGCAGGCGCAGATGGCGATTGAGGCCGTCGACGATCGCGGTCCAGTCGTAGGTCTCCATGGGGTCCTCTCTACCAGCTCCGGAGCCGGTCGATCTCGCGGCGCTCGCGCTTGGTCGGGCGTCCCGCGCCGGGCTCGCGCCGCGGCGCCGGCGCCAGCCGGGCGCGCGGCGGCTCGGCGGGCGTCAGGTCCTCGAACAGGGCGCGGGCGGCGGCGGCCGGGCCGCGCCGGTCGTCGAGCGCGGCGACCTTCAGGATGCGCCGGCGCCCCTGCGGCAGCGACACCCGGAGCACGTCGCCGGCGCGCAGCGCCTTCGCCGGCCGGGCCGCCTGATCGTTGACGTCGACCTTGCCGCCGTCACAGGCGCCGGCCGCGAGGCTGCGCGTCTTGAACACGCGCGCCGCCCACAACCACTTGTCGAGGCGCATCGATTCGAGCGGGCCGGCCACGGCCAGACGGTATCATAGGGCCACCATGCCCGTGAGACGACGCCCGCTGCGCACGCGCCTCGCCGCCGTCCTGGTGCTCTCCCTCGCCGCCACCGCCGGCGCCGCCGACCAGATCCTCGTCGAGGACTGGGCGAAGCACCCCATCGGCAGCAAGGGCATTCCCGCCGGGTGGAAGGGCCAGAACTGGGGCAGCCCGAAATACGACTTCACGGTCGTCGCCGAGGACGGCCGGAAAGCGGTGCACATGCGCAGCGCCGACGAGGGCTCGACGATCTCCAAGGAGGTCAAGGGCCAGGTCAACCTCAAGGAGACGCCGATCCTCGAGTGGACGTGGCGCGCGCTGGTCCTGCCCCGGGGGGGGAACTCCTGCAAGAAGGCCACTGACGACCAGGCCGCCCAGATCTACGTCACGTGGCCGCGCTTCCCGGAGGCGGTGCGCTCGCGGATCATCGGCTACGTCTGGGACACCACCGCGCCGGCCGGCACGATCTGCAAGAGCGAGAAGACCGGCACCGTGACCTACGTCGTCGTCCGCTCGGGCCCGGCCGACCTCGGCACGTGGCTCACCGAACGCCGCAACGTGGCCGAGGACTTCAGGCGGATCTACAACGACGACGCCGACCCGCCGGCCGCCGTCTCGGTCGCCATCGACTCCAACGACACCAACTCCACGGCCGAGTCGTTCATGGGGACGATCCTCTTCCGGCGTCCATGAACACCCGATGAGTCGGGATCCCCGCACATTTCCCTCGCATCGCAGGCGTGCCGGCATCGGGATTGCTCCTCGTCGATGAGCATGCCTCGCGGCGGCTTCTTCGCGGTCGACTCGCTCCGCGGTGTCTGGATCCTGGTCATCGACGGCGATCCCCACGGGCGCCGGACGCTGCTCGAGATCCTGTCGTACTGCGGCGCGCTGGTGACCCCGCTGGCCTCCGTGGACGAGGCGCTGACCGTCATGAGGCAGGTGAAGCCCGATCTGTTGCTCGTGGCGCTGCTGGACGACGACGACTTCGGCTTCATCCGCCAGGTCCGCGCGCTCAAGCCCGAGGACGGCGGGGTGGTGCCGGCCATCGCCGTCGGCCCCGCCGACGGCATCGACGACCTGGTGCGGGCCCGGGGGTTCCAGGCGTACGTGCGCACCCCGCTCGACCCGTGGGGCCTGTGCCGGCTCGTCTCGAGCATGATGACGGTGCGGTGAACGTCGCAAGGTGGAGGAACGTCGAGTGAGCGCCAACCGCTCGGGCCGCATGGAGGTGGCAGTATTCCTCGCAGTACCCGCGATGCGATAGCGCCGATGGGGCGCCACGATCCCCTCCCGGGCGACGCCCTGGCCGGAGTCCACGTCCTCATCATCGACGACGACCCGGAGGCGCGCGACCTCCTTCGCACCGTGCTGGGCTACTGCGGCGCGCTGGTGAGCGTGGCCGCCGGTGCCGGCGAGGGCCTGGAGACGCTGAAACGGGTGCTGCCCGACGTCATCGTCTGCGACATCGCGATGCCCCAGCACGACGGCTACTGGTTCGTGCGCTCGCTGCGCGCCCTGCCGGCCGAGCGCGGCGGCGCCCTGCCGGTGATCGCCGTCACCGCCCACGGCGCCACCCACGGCCCCGACCGGACGCTCCCCGCGGGCTTCCAGGCCCACATCCGCAAGCCCGTGGACCCGTGGGAGCTCTGCCGCGTCGTCGCCGCCATGACGCGCAAGGGATGAACAGCCCCGCCGGGACGTGACGAACGGCGGGGGCTTGGGGGCAAGGGGCCACCGCGAGGCCCTCGCGGGTGATCGAGGAGCGCCACGGCTGCGCCGGGGCGCGACGAGCGTTGGGGGCTTGGGGGCCATCTCGGGGCCCCCATGTCAATCAGATCGCCAAGGCGTAGCCGTCTCTCCTCGGGTCGGCGCCGGCCATGAGCGCGCCGGACTCCGAGTCGCGCGCGATGCCCTGGCCGCCACCGACGACCCAGGACCAGTCGTCGAGGACGTTGAGCCGGTGGCCGCGCTCGGCCAGGCCCGCGCGCACGGGCTCGGGGATGCGGGATTCGGCGTCGACCAGCCGGTCGCGGTAGGCGCGCACGCGCGGCGCCTCGATCGCCTCCTGCAGGTTCAGGTCGAACTCCAGCAGGTTGAGCAGCATCTGCGGCTGCGTCTGGAGGATGCCGTACGAGCCCGGCGTGCCGATCGAGAGCCGGAAGGCGCCGTCGCGGAAGACCTGGGTGGGCGACATCATCGTGCCGGCCTTGCGTCCGGGCCGCAGCACGTTGGGCGAGGCCGGGTCGCGGTCCATCCACTTGAGGATGTTGTTGAGCACGATACCCGTGCCCGGCACCGCGAAGCCCGAGCCGAACGGCACGCCCAGCGTCTGGGTGACCGACACCACCGTGCCCTCGCCGTCGGCGCAGGCGAAGTGCGTGGTCTGCTCGTGCTCGAATCTGGCCGGATACCCCTCGGCGATCTGGCCGGGCAGCTTCGTCGCGTCGTACCGCTCCCCTTCGCTCACGGCGGCGCGCCTGGCGTCGATGCGCGCGCGCTGCGCGGCCGCGTAGGCCTTGGACAGCAACCCCGTGATCGGCGTGTCGTCACGGTAGGCATAGGCCAGCCGATCCGCGGAGCCCAGCTTGATCGCCTCGATGAGGTGATGCAGGTAGTCGACGGAGTTGTGGCCCCAGCCGCGCAGGTCGAAGCCCTCCAGGATGCTCAGCGTCTCCAGCATCTGGAATGCCGAGAACGGCGGCGGCATCGAGTACACGTCGTGGCCGCGATAGGTGATGGCCGCCGGCTGCCGCCACTCCACGGCGAACCCGGCCAGGTCCTCCTCGGCCAGCCACCCGCCGGCCTCCTGCACGGCGCGGGCGATCGTGCGGGCGATCGGCCCGCGATAGAACGTCTCCGCCCCGCCCTCGGCCACCTGCCGCAGCGTCGCCGCCAGGTCCTTGTACGTCACGACGGCGCCGGCGCGCGGACCGCCGTTGGGCCAGTAGAGCCGCTCGGCCTCGCGCGACCGCCCGAGCGTCGGCCGCGCTTGCGTGAAGAAGTCCACGTTCTTGAACGTGAGCGGCACGCCGCGCTCGGCGTGGCCGATGGCCGGCTCCAGGACCCTGGCCAGGGGCAGCCGGCCGAAGCGCTGGTGCGCCGCCAGCCAGCCGCCCAGGTTGCCCGGCGTCGCGCACGATTTTGGCCCGCCGGCCAGCTCGTCCTCGGTCGCCTCCGTCACGTCGGCCGCCCGGGGCGAGCGGCCGATGAAGTCGAGCACGTGCCGTTCGCCCCCGGGGCGCGACACCAGCATCAAACCGATGCCGCCGATGCCCGACATGAACGGCTCGACCACGTTGAGCGTGGAGCCCACCGCGACCGCCGCATCCACCGCGTTGCCGCCGGCCAGCAGCATCTCGATGCCGGCCATCGAGGCCAGCGGGTGCGCGGCGGCGACCGCCCCGCGGGTCCCCATCACGGTCGGACGATAGGCGCGACGATGTGGCGGCATGGTGCCCTCCTGACCGGATCCTGACGAGCGTGGGCGGATTATAGGCCACCCCGGGGGCCTTGGCACGGCAGCCATGCGGAGGGCATGCGACCACCCCCGAGGCCGTC
>DASWJN010000187.1:0-2500 GCA_036397135.1 Candidatus Methylomirabilota bacterium | reverse complement strand
TTTCTGGAGGGGTGACCGAGCGGCCGAAGGTGCGGCACTGGAAATGCCGTGCACGGGTGATCCCTGTGCCGTGGGTTCAAATCCCACCCCCTCCGCCATGTATTCGGCGTGGCCGTGCTAGACGGGGAGTTAGCGGTGCCCTGTAGCCCGCAATCCGCTTCAGCGGGGTCGAATCCCCTCCCGAGGGCGGCCCGTGTTGAATGAGCCTCGTGGGACGGTGTTGAAGGTTGGGCCCCACGCAACGAAAATCGTCGAACCCCGCCAGGCCCGGAAGGGAGCAACGGTAAGGCGACCCTTTCGTGTGCCGTGGGAGTACCTGGCCGGAGCCGGCTCTGCGGGGAGATCGCAGTACGGGTCGATCGACGGGGGGTGCACGGTCACTTTCTTCGGATGAGCTACCAGGTCCTCGCGCGGAAGTACCGCCCGCAGACGTTCGACGACGTCGTCGGGCAGGACGCGATCACCCGGACGCTGCGCAACGCGCTGGCCTCGGGGCGCATCGCGCACGCCTATCTCTTCGCGGGCCCCCGCGGGATCGGCAAGACGACCACAGCGCGCCTGCTGGCCCGCGCGCTGCTGTGCCCGGAGCGCAAGGGGGCCGAGCCGTGCGGCGCGTGCGAGGTGTGCCGCGATGCCGCCGCCAGCGTGGACATCGTGGAGATCGACGGCGCTTCCAACCGCGGCATCGACGAGATCCGCACGCTGCGCGAGAACGTGAAGTACGCCCCGGCGCGCGGGCGCTCCAAGGTCTACATCATCGACGAGGTCCACCAGCTCACCGAGGCGGCGTTCAACGCGCTGCTCAAGACGCTGGAGGAGCCGCCCGCCCACGTCGTCTTCGTGCTGGCCACGACCGATCCGCGCGACATCCCGGCCACGGTGCTCTCGCGCGTGCAGCGCTTCGACTTCCGGCCGATCGCACCCGACCTCCTCGCGCAGACGCTGGCCGACATCCTGGGCCGGGAGAAGCTCGACTTCGAGCCGGCCGCGCTACCGGTCATCGTGCGGGCGGCCGAGGGCTCGCTGCGCGACGCCCTCTCGCTGCTCGACACCGCCCTCGCGTACGGCGACGGCCGGCTGGCGGCCGACACGACGGCCGCCCTGCTGGGCACGACGGCGCCGGTCGAGGTGCGCGCCTTCGCCCGGGCGCTGGTCGCCCACGACACCGGGCCGGCCCTGGAGGCGATCGACCGCGCGGCCCGGGAGGGCGAGGACCTCGGTGCGTTCACGCGGGACGTCATCGAGCTGTTGCGCCGCGGGCTCGTGCTGAAGGCGGCGCCGGCCACCCGGCTGGCCGACGTCCCGCATGACGAGGCCAACGAGCTGCGGGCGCTGGGCGAGGCGGCCTCGCTCGACGACCTGCTCTACGTGCTGCGCGCCTTCCTGGACGCCGACGCGGCGATGCGCGAGTCGCCGCACCCCCGCGTCGAGCTGGAGATCGCCACCGTGCGGGCGACCCGGCGGCCGGAGCCGCACGCGCTCGAGGACGTTCTCCGGCGCGTGACGGAGGCGGAAGCGCGGCTCCGGCAGCAGGGCCTGGCCACGCCGCCGCCGGCGCGGACGCAGGAGAGTCTGCTGCCGGTCGAGCGGCCGGCGCCGCGGCTGCCATCCCCGCCGCTGCCCGCGGCCGGCCGGCCGGCACCCGTCGCCAGCGCCCCCGCCGCCGGCGAGGACGTGGCGGCCGGGTGGCAGCGCGTGGTGGACGAGGTCATGCGCAAGAAGCCCACCCTCGGCGCCGTGCTCGCGCAGACCCGCCCGGCCGGCGTGCGCGACCGCGAGCTGGTGCTCGTGTTGACCGGAAATCACTTTCACCGTGAGATGCTGGCGGACAGCGCCAACCGCGATCTCGTCACCCAGGCGCTCCGGCGTCACGTCGCCGGCGCCGAGCGGTTCGGCGTCGTCAGCGAGGAAGAGGGCGGGGGCGCGGTCACGGAGCACCCCGCCGTGCAGGCGGCGGTGGCGCAGTTCCAGGGCGAGGTGGTGGCGGTGCGCCCGCGCCTGCCGGAAGGAGAAGGCCAGTGAAGGGCTTCGGCAACATGATGAAGGAAGCGCAGAAGCTGCAGCAGCAGATGATGGCGATGCAGGAGGAGGTCGGCAGGCGCAAGGTCGAGGCGACGGCCGGCGGCGGCATGGTGACCGTGGAGGCCAACGGCAAGCAGGAGATCGTCTCGATCAAGATCGATCCGGAGGTCGTCACCAAGGACGACGTGCAGATGCTCGAGGACCTGGTGCTCGCCGCCTGCAACGAGGCGCTGCGCAAGTCGCGCGAGCTCGTCCAGCAGGAGCTCGGCAAGCTGACCGGTGGGCTCAAGATCCCCGGACTCGGGATGTAGGAGGCCGTGGCCTACTACCCCGAGCCGGTCGCCCGCCTCATCGAAGCCCTGCAGCGGCTGCCCGGTATCGGGCCGAAGACGGCCCAGCGGCTGACGTTCTTCCTGCTCAAGCGGCCCGCCGACGAGGTCCGCGAGCTGGCCGACGCGCTCGTGGCGGTGAAGGAGCG
>DASWJN010000186.1:0-14038 GCA_036397135.1 Candidatus Methylomirabilota bacterium | reverse complement strand
CTGTCAGCCGAAACGTCGCTGATGGGGGAAGAACGCATAATCGTGCGAGTAATGGATGAGGGCAGTGGTATCGACCCTTCATTCGGCGGCCGCATCTTCGAACCGTTCTTCACAACAAAACCGTCTGGAACAGGCCTCGGTCTGTCGATCTGTCGTGAGATTGCAGATTTCCATCGCGCCCGCCTAACTCTGATCCCAAGGTCCAGCCGCAAGGGGACGACTGCCCAGATTGAATTCCCACGCCTTGAAGTAGATTCAGTAACTCGATCTGTCATTGCGCTACCGCATAGTTCGCGCGAGTGAAAACCGGTTAACTAGTTGATATACATCACTCAACTTGGCGTTGCGGTGCTACTGGTCGCACTAGGCCTATTCGTACTTAGAGCGCGACCGAGAGACCCCGTAAACCGAGCGTTCACCGCACAGTGTTTGGTCTTTGCTGGATGGGTTCTAAGCATTGCAGGACTTCAGAGCGGCGATAGCCTTGACTTACGGTTTGGGTTCGCTTTTGCGTTTGCGAGCCTCATTCCAGCGGCATTTGTGATTTTTAGTTACTGTTATCCCACCGCAAATTTCTTGACATTTCCTCTTTATCTAAAGATCGTTGTTGCGGTTGCCGCGATCTTCGCGCTGCTGTCACTCATTCCCAATCTGGTCGTATACGAGGCTGAAATCGGGCCTACTGGTCTTACGAGAAAGACAGGCCCCCTGTATTTGCCATTCGCGCTCTACTTCGTAACGGCTTGGGGCGCCGGAGTCTGGATATTCGTTGGCAAGTGGCGCTCGTCGAGGGGCCTCGCAAGGGCACAGTTTCACTATCTGGGAGCCGGGCTCATTGGTGGCTCGATAGGCGGCATTTCCACAAACCTGCTGATTCCGCTTATCACAGGTCAGTCGACATACAGCTGGATAGGACCCTACTTCAGCCTTGTCTATGTCGGATTCATCGCACACGCGATAATCCGGCACCGCCTGATGGATCTAAGGCTTTTCATTCATCGGGGGCTGACGCTAGGTTTGGCTATTGTTCTTTCAGCTTTGCCTGCAGGCATTGTTCTCGCCATCTTTTGGCCACGCCTTCTGACCATCCTGCAACCTTCCGAGGTTGCACGGCTACTGATCGCGGTCGCGGTCGCCACGATCCTCATCCCCATCACGCGTGATGTCGCCAGCCGTCTGCTCGACCGCTACGTCTATCGCACGCACGCGAACTATCAGCGGACCGTGCGCGAGGCCAGCCGGATGCTGACGCAGGTCCTGGACCTGGAGAAGCTGCTGCGGTTCATCAGCACCACGGTGATACGGTCGACAGCGGTCGAAGGAGTCGCTCTCTACGTGCGGGAGAGCGGGATATTCCGATGCGCGATCGCCGACCGGCGGCCGGACGTCGACCATTTCGAGGCGCCGGCGCTCGCTTCGAGAGAGATCGTTGCAGCGCTCGATGCGGCGCAGGGGCCGTTGCTGGCCGACGAGGTGGCACGGGAGCGAGACCCGGCGGCGGCGGCGCTGCACGATCGGCTGACCCTGGTGAACTGGTCGTTGTTGCTACCCGTCGTGTCCGACAACTCGCTGATCGCCATGATCGCGGTGGGGCCCAAGCTGTCGGGGGACGCGTTCTATCAGCAAGATCTGGATCTGCTCATGACCCTGGCGAACCAGGCTGGCGTGGCGATCAAGAACGCGCAGCTCTACACGGCGGTGGTCGTGGCCAACGAATACCTCGAGAACATCGCCTCCACGATCGAGAGCGGCGTCATCGCGGTCGACGCGACCGGCCGGGTGGCGATGCTCAACCGCGCCGCCGAGCGGCTCACCGGGCTCGCAGAAAGGGCCAAGGGCGACCCCGCGACGGCTCTGCCAGCCTGCCTCATGGAGCCGCTGCTGGCCACCGTGGCCGACGGCCACCCGCGCACGCAGCCCGAGGTCGAGCTGCCGGCCGTGCCGGGCGCCGACGGGCCGGTGAGCCGGCCGGTCATCTGCACGGTGTCGCCGGTGTGCGATCCCGCGGGCGCGGTGCTCGGCGCGGTGGCCGTGTTCAGCGACCTCACGCCGCTCAAGGAGCTCGAAGTCGAGCGCCGCCGCGCGGAGCGGCTGGCCTACTTCCAGGCGCTGGCCTCGGGCATCGCGCACGAGATCAAGAATCCACTGGTCGCCATCAAGACGTTCACCCAGCTGCTGCCGCGCCGCCAGAGCGACGCGCGATTCCTCGAAGAGTTCAGCCGGATCTCCGCCCGTGAGATCGACCGCATCGAGCGCCTCGCGGACC
This sequence comes from Candidatus Methylomirabilota bacterium, assembly GCA_036397135.1. GTDB lineage: Bacteria > Methylomirabilota > Methylomirabilia > Rokubacteriales > CSP1-6 > AR5. The sequence goes on along the minus strand of DASWJN010000186.1, from coordinate 11,772 downwards.
GGCTGCGGACGCTGTCGCGGCCGGCCGGCGGATTACGGCTTCCGGTCGACGTTCGGCTGCCGGCCCGCGACGCGCTCGAGCTCGTGCAGCCCACGCTGCAGGAGAACGACCAGACCTTGACGGCGGCACTCGGCGCCGAGCCCTGTCCGGTGCTCGGCAACCACGCCGAGCTCGAGCAGCTGTTCCTCAACCTCGTGCTCAACGCCCACGACGCGACGCCGAGCGGCGGCGCCGTGACGGTCGAGATCATCCGCACCGACCTCCACGTGACGGTGACGGTGGGGGACACTGGCCCCGGCATCCCACCCGAGCTGCTGGAGCGGGTGTTCGAGCCCTTTTTCACCACCAAGGCGCGCGGCTCCGGCCTGGGGCTGGCGATCTCGGCCGGCATCGCCCAGGCCCACGGGGCCCGCCTGCGCGCGGGCAACCGGCCGGGCGGGGGCGCAATCTTCACGGTGGAGTTTCCAGCCGCACACGTGGTATCCGCTGTAGTGGTGTGAACACCGTTCTCGTCCTGGCTTCCGACGAGCCCCTGCGCGCTCGCCTCGTCCGGCCCCTGGCGCCGTTCTCGACCTTCGAGGCGCGCACCGAGGGCGAGGCCCTGCGCACGCTGCGGCTGGTGGACATCGATGTCATCCTGCGCGAGAGCGGCGGGCCGGCCGGCGCCCTGGCCACCTTCGTGGCGGCGGCCAAGGACGTGGCCCCGCAGGCGCTCGTCGTGTCGCTGGGGTCCAGCGGCGAGGACGCGGAGAGCGCCGACTTCACCGTGCCCGACGGCTTCACCGCCCGCGAGCTGGAGGCCGTCCTGCGCCACGCCCTGGACCGCCAGCGGCTCACCCGGGAGGTGGCCGCGACGCGGAAGGCGCCCCCGGCTGCCGTGCCGGCGAAACCCGCCGGCGACGAGCCCGCCTGGGACAGCGCCGCCCTGGCGAGGGTGCTCCGGGGCTTCACCGGCGTGCTGGCGGCCGGCTTCGACATCCCCCGGGCGCTCGGCCTCTTCCTCGAGTCGATCGTCGAGCTGGTCCGCCCTACCCGCGTGGCGTTGCTGCGGCCCGACGCGGTCGGGCGCGAGTTTCGCATCGTGGCCGAGCGCGGCCTGCCGCTCCAGCTCGTCCACGGCATCCGGCTGTCGGCCGACGAGGGCCTCATCCGCTGGCTGGCCGTGCAGGGACGGCCGGCGGCGGCCTCCGAGATCGTCGACCCCGAAATCTTGAAAGAGCTGAAGCTGCTGCAGGCGGTGGTGGCGGTGCCGCTGCTGGCCCACGGCGAGCTGGTGGCGGTGCTGGCCCTGGGCCAGCCGGTGTTCGGCGCCATCTACGGCCGGCGCGAGATGCAGACGCTCTTCGACCTGGCTGCCCACCTGGCCACCGTCCTGCGCGACGTGACCCTGCACCACCAGCTCGCCCGCGAGAAGGAGTTCAGCGAGCGGATCCTGTCGCACATGTCGAGCGGGGTGGTGACGATCGGGCGCGACCACAAGGTGGGCACGTTCAACCGCCGGGCCGAGGAGATCCTGGACCTGTCCGCGGGCGCCGTGGTCGGCCAGGACCTCCGGGCACTCCCCTCGCCCCTCGGCGACATGCTCTACGACACCCTGGCTTCCGGCCGGGCCCTGGCCCGCACGGAGATCCACCTGGCCCTGCGCCACCTGTCGCTGGAGGTCTCGACTTACGCGGTGCGCGACGAGGAGGGGGAGCCGCTGGGCGCCGTCCTGGTCTTCGAGGACCTGACCGCCCAGAAGGAGCTGGCCGCCCAGCGCCGGGAGGCCGAGCAGTTCCAGCTCCTCACCCGGGTGCTGGCCCGCATCGCCGACGAGATCAAGAACCCCCTGGTGTCCATCAACACCTTCATGGAGCTGATCGGCGAGCGCTATGACGACCCCGACTTTCGACGGCACTTCTCGGCGGTGGTCAGGCGGGACGTCCGCCGGCTCGTCGAAGTGTTCGAAAAACTTGCAGGGTTGGTCACCGAGGGTGAGCTAAACTTCTCGATCGTGGACGCCCGAGAGGTGGTTGGCCAGCTGGTGGACGCCATCGACCCCGCGGAGGAGGGGGCAGGCAAGCACCTGCAGATCGAGGTTGCCTCGGAGGCCGCCCCGCAGCTCATCAAGGTCGACGTCCCCCAGCTCCGCAAGGCCCTGGGCTACCTGATCCGGTACCTGGCCCACAACTCCCCGTCCGAGCAAGCCAAGGTGGCACTGTCAGTCGGGCCCCACGAGGACGAGCACGGGGGAGCCGAGGTGCGCATCCTGGTCGGCTCCCGCACGGCCAGCGTGACGGTCGAGCGGCTGCAACGGCTGTTCGACCCTGTCCACATGGTCCAGGAGAGCCTGATCGACGTGGGGCCCGCCGTGGCCCAGCGGCTCGTCGAGGCGCTCGGTGGGCGGCTGCGGACGCGGCAGACGCGTCACGAGCTGGCCTTCCTCGTGACGTTGCCCGCGGCCTCGTGAGCACCGCGGCGCCGCCGGCCACCGCCCCCCGCATCCTGGTCGTGGACGATGAGCTGGGGCCGCGCGAGTCGCTGCGGATGCTGCTCAAGCCCTCCTACCAGATCCAGACTGCCGACAGCGGGCGGGCGGCGCTGGCCCAGATCCCGGCCTACCGGCCCGACGTCATCATCCTCGACATCAAGATGCCGGAGCTGGACGGGCTCGAGGTGCTGCGGCGGGTCAAGCGGATCGATCCGGCCATCGAGGTCGTGATGATCACCGCCTACGCCTCGCTGGAGACGGTGAAGCTGGCCCTCACCCACGGGGCCTTCGAGTACCTGATCAAGCCCTTCTCCCGGCAGGACCTGGAGGACGTGGTGCGCCGGGCGCTGAGCCGCCGCACGGCCGAGCTGGGCGCCCGCGGGCAGGTGGCGCGGCTGGTGGAGGAGATGCGGCGGCTGGCCGTCAAGACGCGCCAGCTGGAGGAGGCCGCGCGCCGGGAGGCCGTCGAGGAGTCGCTGCGGGTCACCCAGCTGTCGATCCTGCGCGAGATCTCGCGCACCATCGTGAACCAGCTGGACGTCGAGGCCGTCACCACCGCCGTGACGGGGCAGCTGCACAGCGCCCTCGGCTACGACGTCGTCACCATCGCCCCGAGCCCGCCGGCGGCGGCCTCCGGCGACACCGGCCGGCTGGTGACGTGCGCCATCCGCGACGCCGAGGGACCGCTGGGCTGGCTCGTCGTCGACAACCGCGCCTCGGGCCGCCCGGTCGATCCGCGCGAGCGCGAGCTGCTCGAGATGCTCTCCGAGTACCTGGCCATCGCGCTGCGCAACTCCCGGCTCTACGGCGAGATCGCCGACACCAAGCGCTCGCTGGAGCAGCTCATCGCCTCGGCCGGCGACGCCATCATCACCGTGCGGGCCGACGACATCATCGACGGCTGGAACCCGGCCGCCGAGCGCACGTTCAGCCTGCCGGCCGGCCACGCGATCGGGCGGCCGATCACCGAGCTGCTGCCGGAGGCCGAGTACGGCGCCGCCCGCCGCCGGCTGGCCGAGGGCGCCGAGCGCGAGGCGTTCGAGATCTCCCGGGCGCTCGGCGGCCCCCGGCCGTTGACCCTGGCGGTGACGCTGTCGGGGCTGCGCAGCCGCCAGGGCGGGCTCGACGGCCTGATCGCCATCGTCCGCGACATCACCACCCAGCGGGAGATCGAGGACCAGCTCCACCAGTCCGAGAAGCTGACCGCGCTCGGCCAGCTCGCCGGCGGCATCGCCCACGACTTCAACAACCTGCTGCAGGCGATCCTGGGCTACGCCCAGCTCATGAAGCAGAACCCCGCCAACACCGACCTCATCGAGCGCTCGCTCACCGTGGTGGAGTCGGCGGCGATGGACGGCTCCGAGACAGTGCGCCGCATCCAGCAGTTCGCCCGCCTGCGGCCCGACGAGCAGTTCGTGCGCGTGGACATCAACCAGATCGTGCAGGACGCCGTGGCCATCACCCGCCCGCGCTGGGAGGAGAACATCGCCCGCGACAGCCGTCCGCTGGAGCTGCGCCTGGACCTCCAGGCGGGAGCCCTCATACAGGGCCGGCCGGCCGCGCTGAGCGAGGTGCTGACCAACCTCATCCTCAACGCGATGGACGCGATGCCGAACGGGGGCACGCTCACGATCGCCAGCCGCCACGCGGCGGGCCGCGAGGTCCGGGTGTCGGTGGCCGACACCGGCGTCGGGATGACGGAGAAGGTGCGCCAGCGCATCTTCGAGCCGTTCTTCTCCACCAAGGGCGAGGACGGCTCCGGGCTCGGCCTGTCGATGACCTACTCGATCGTCCGCCGGCACGGCGGCGAGATCGACGTGCAGACCGCGCCGGGGGCGGGAACGACGTTCACGCTCACCTTCCCGGTCGCCCAGGAGTCGGGGGCGCCCGAGCCGCCCGTCCCCAGCGTGGAGGGTCGCCGGCAGTTCCGCGTCCTCGTGGTGGACGACAACCCCCAGGTGCTGGCCACGCTCGTCGAGATGATGCGGCGGCTCGGCCACACGGTGACGCCGGCGTCGACCGGGCGCGCCGCGCTCCAGGAATACGGCGCCGGCCGCTTCGACGTGGTGGTCACGAACATCGGCATGGCCGGGATGAACGGCTGGGAGCTGGCCGAGCGGCTGCGCGGGCTCGACGCGCGCGTGCCGCTGCTGTTCATCACCGGCTGGGGCCTGCGCGAGGAGGATCACGCGCGGCTGGCGGGGCTGGGCGTCCGCCGCTGCCTGTTCAAGCCCGTCCGCCCGGAAGACCTGGACACGGCCCTGCAGGAGGCGCTGGCGCCCCGCTGATGCCCGCTCCCGCCGCGCGGACAGGCGACTGAGTGGCCCGCCGGCGACAGCCCAAGCGTCGCCGGCGCCGCCCGAAGCCGCTTCGTCACGCCCCCCGCCCGGCCGCCCGCTCCGCCAACCGGCCCGCCGCCCGCCCCGGCGCTCAGAAGAAGCCCGCTCGCACCCGCGACAAGCATGCGCCCCGCCGCTCGCCCTATCGCGCGGCGGCGGCCGCGGCCCGGGCGAACATCGAGGCGCTGGGCGCCGCGCTCGCCACCGAGAGCGACGTGGCGCGCGGGCTGGACCGGCTGCTCACCGCCGCCCGGCGCCTGACCGGCGCCGAGGCCGGCACCGTCTACCTCCGGCGCGGCGAGGCGCTGGAATTCACGGCCATCCAGAACGACGTGCTGGCCCGGCAGGTGGGGGAGGAGGAAGTGCGGCGGCGGGTAGCGGGGCGCCCGCTGCCGCTGCGCGAGAACAGCATCGCGGGGTACGTGATGCTGACGCAGACCACGGTGAACCTGCGCGACGCCTACGAGATCCCGGTGGACCGACCCTACACGCTGCTGCGCGAGGTCGACAGCAAGGCCGACTACCGCACGCGCTCGATGCTGGCCCTGCCGCTGCGCGACGCGGGCGAGCGCGTCGTCGGGGTGCTACAGCTCATCAACGCGCTCGACCGGCGGGGCGCGGTGCGCCCCTTCACCTCCCGCGACCAGCAGCTCGCCCACGAGCTGGCCGCCCAGGCCGCCCGCCTGCCCGGGCTGGCGCCCGGCTGACCCGGCTCAGGCCTTCTTCATCGGGCGGCCACAGCAGACCCTCTGCACCATCGCCACCTTGCCGCACTTGGGACAGCGAAAGCCCGCCATGCTCGACGATGTCTCCTCTCCGCTCAGACCGAGCGCTTCACCTGGTCGGCGAGCTTGCAGAACGCGCACAGGGTGCCGGTGGTGACCTGGCCGCACCGCGCGCACTCGTTCAGTGTCACCGCCTCCGCCCGCTCGAAGGCCGGGCGGGCCTTCTCGAGGAAGCCGAAGAGGAAGTTGTGCTTGGCCCCCGGCGAGGCGTCCTCCATGCGGTCGAGGATCTGCTTGTGGGCGATCGAGGTGGCGCCCTTGGCGAACGGGCACTCCTCCACGATGTAGTCGATCCTTCGCAAGAAGGCGTAGGCGGCCGTCTCGCGCTCGGACAGGCGGTAGAGCGGCTTCACGCGGCGCACCAGCTTGGGGTGCGTGGACGGCAGCGCCGGCGACTGGCGGGGCAGCGCGTCGGTCTGCCAGTGCATGACCGAGCCGAACAGCGTGGCCGCCTCGTCGTCGAGGTTGTGGCCGGTGGCCACCACCGGCAGCCCCTCGTCGAGCGCTGCCCGGTTCAGGAGGTAGCGCTTGCTGAGCCCGCAGCCCGAGCACGGCGGGCGCCGCGTGACCTGCTTGATGACCGGCACCGGCGCCCCCACCTCGTCGGCGACGCGCCGCACGAGCAGCGGCACGCCCCGGGCCTCGGCGAACGCCTCGCACTTGGCCTTCGACTCGACCGAGTAGTCGAAGATCCCCAGGTCGAGGTAGAGTCCCGTCGTGCGGTAGCCGTCCTCGATGAGCACGTCCCACAGCGCCAGCGAGTCCTTGCCGCCGGAGACGGCCACCAGCACCGGCTCGTCGCGGGCGAACATGCGGTGGCGGCGAATGGCCTCGCGCACCTGGTTGCGGAAGAACTCCAGGAAGTCGGCGGTGCAGAAGGCGGCGTTGTGGCGGCGCAGCTCGATCGCCGCCGCCCCGCCGCACTTGCGGCACTTCACGGAGCGCCTCCAGACATCACCGGCCGCAGCTCGATCGTGTCGCCGTCGCTCACCACCTGGTCGGCAGTGACGAGGTCGTCGCCGCGGATGACCAGCACCGTCTCGGGCAGGATGTCCAGCTCGCGCAGGACCTCCTTCACCCGGCGATTGCCGGCGACCTCGACCTCGCGACGGGGGTTGCGCAGCACGACCTTCATCGACACTCCTGGGACGGTGGACTTGGGTGCGAGTATACCCGAAGATGTCGGCATGACCGACCGCCGGCGCGCCCTGGCGCGCGTACCGTGGCGCACGCTGACCACGCGCGACGTCTACACCAACCCCTGGATCCGCGTGCGCGAGGACGTGGCCGAGCTGCCCGACGGCCGCACCACGCTCTACGGCGTCGTGGAGTGCAAGCCGGCCGTGGGCGTGCTGCCCTTCCTCGACCCCCGCACGGTGGTGCTGGTCGGCCAGTACCGCTACGTCGCCCGCGACTTCTCCTGGGAGATCCCGACGGGCGCGGTACAGCCGGGCGAGAGCGAGGAGGCCGCCGTCCAGCGGGAGCTGGCCGAGGAAGCCGGCTACGAGGCGGCCCGCCTCGTCAAGCTCTGCAGCTTTCACACCTCCAAGAGCGTGGTGGACGAGACGGCTCACATCTACCTGGCCGAGGGCCTGCGGCCGGTCACCGGTGACGCCGACGACACGGAGTTCATCGAGGTCCGCCCGTTCGCCTTCGACGAGGTGGTCCGCATGGTGGAGGGGTCCGAGATCCTCGACGCGATGACCGTGGTCGCCGTGCTGCACGCCGCCCGCACCCGCTGAGCGCCGTGGGCCCGCGCCTCGTCCGCGCGGTCGCCCGGGCATTGCTGGGCGCCTTCTATCGCCGGATCGACGTGGCGGGGCTCGAGCACGTGCCGCCGGCGGGGCCCTTGATCGTGGCGGCCAACCACCAGAACGGCCTCGTCGACCCCATGCTCCTGCTCGCCGCGCTGCCGCGCCCGCTGCGCCCGCTGGCCAAGGCCGGTCTGTTCCGCCACCCGATCATCGCCCCGTTCCTGCGCCTGGCCCGGGCGCTCCCCGTGCATCGCCGCCAGGACGCCGGCGGCGACACCGCCGGCAACGCGCTCACCTTCCAGGCGGTCGGCGCGGCGCTCGGCCGCGGCGAGGCGATCCTGATCTTCCCCGAGGGCGTGAGCCAGCCCGAGCCGACGCTCATGAGCCTCCGGACCGGCGCCGCCCGGCTGCTGCTGGAGGCCGAGGCGGCGGGGGCGCCGCCGGTCACGCTGCTGCCGGTCGGCCTGGTCGTCGCCGACCCCGGCCGCCTGCGCGCCGGGGGCGCGCTCGTGCTCGTGGGCGCGCCCGTGGTCACCGGGGACTGCGTGGCGCTGCACCGGCGCGACCCGGTCGCCGCCGTCCGCACGCTGACGGATCGGCTGGCCGCCGCGCTGCGCCGCCAGATCGTCGAGGCCGAGGACCGCGAGACGCTGCGGCTGCTGCGCCTGATGGAGCGCGTCTGGCGTCAGGAGAGCAGCACGCGGCGTGACCCCCGGTCGACCGCCTGGCTGCAGCGCGCCTCGCGCGCCTATCGCTGGCTGCGGCTGGCGGCGCCCGCCGACGTCGAGCGCTTCCGGCGGGAGGTCGAGGAATACGACCTCGAGCTGGACCGGCTGGGCATGACGCCGGAGACGCTCGGTCGCGCCTACGCGCCGTCCATCGTGCTCCGCTACGCGGCGCGCGAGATCGTGCCGCTCGTCCTGGGCTTGCCGGTGGCGCTGCTGGGCGTGCTGCTGCACGGCCTGCCCCATGAGCTGGTGCGCCTCGGCATTCGCCTGGTCCGGCCCGAGCCCGACGTCGAGGCCACCTACAAGATCGCCGGGGGCGTCGTCATCTATCCGCTGGCGTGGGCGCTCGAAGCGTGGCTGGCCTTGCTGCTGGGGGGCCCGTGGCTGGCGGCGCTGCTCCTGACCGCGCTCCTGCCGTCCGGGTTCTTCGCGCTCGCCTGGCGGGCGCGGCTCCAGGACGTCGCGCGCGAGGCGACCGCGCTGCTGCACTTCCTGGCGCGCCGCAGCCTGCGCGCGCGCCTGCTGGATCGCCGGCGCGCCCTGGCCGAGGAGCTGGAGCGGCTGGCCGCGCGCGTGCCCGCGCCCGTGCTCGCGGGCGAGACGACGTGAGCCCCGCGCACGGCTGGCGCGTGGGATCGCTCGTCGCAATCGTGATCGCGGCGGTCGTGGTGGCCGCTGCCGTGCCGCCCATCCGCCAGGATCTCGCGTACCACCACTTCGCCGACCAGCGCGCGATCCTCGCCGTGCCGCACGGATTGAACGTGCTGTCCAACCTGGGGTTCCTGCTCGCCGGCACGTGGGCGCTCGTCCGCGTGACGCGGGCGGCGCTGCCCGGCTGGGAGCGGGCCGCCGGGATCGTGTTCGCGGTGGGACTCGTCCTCACGGGGCTCGGTTCGGCCTGGTATCACGCCGCGCCGGACAACGCCACGCTCGTCTGGGACCGGCTGCCGCTCTCGGCGCTGTTCCCGACAGTGTTCGCGGTGGCGATCGGCGACCGCATCGGCTCGGCGGCGGGCCGGGCGCTGCTGGCCCCGCTGGCGCTCGGCGCCCTCGTCAGCGTGGTCTGGTGGCAGCAGACGGACGACCTGCGTCCTTACGCGCTCGCGCAGTTCCTGCCGATGCTGCTGATCCCGCTGATGCTGGCGCTGCTGCCGGGGCGCCGGCCGGCGGGCCCGTTGCTCGCGGGGATCGCGCTCTACGCCGTGGGCAAGGGGGCGGAGGTCGCGGACCGGGGCATCTTCGTGCTGGGCGGTCTCGTGAGCGGCCACACGCTCAAGCACCTGCTGGCGGCCACCGCCGCCGCGCTCATCGTCCGCTGGCTGGTGGCGGTACCAGCCCCGTCGGAGGCGCGCCGCCGCCCGCCAGCTCTTGCCACGCGTCCGGCACGCCTTCTATAGTTGGGCCAGCACTATGGTGGCGGAATGGTGGGCCGGTCGGGCAACTGCGCTCCGATCGCCGTTGCGCGTTCGGCCCCAACACCCGCATCGTCGACGAACGAGCATCCAATCGTGGATGCCGGGGTCGAGCGGAGAGCTTGCACATGCAGATGCCCGGCTGGCCATCCAGGTACAGATGCTTCGCATCCACGGCTGGATGCCGGCATCTCGTACCAGATGGCAGCGTTGCAATCGAATAGTGGCTCTTCGTGGAGTCGTGTGGGTGAATCCAGAGCCTTGTGGGTATGCCGGCACGGCGGGCCGGCAGCATGCCGGTGAGGATGTTGCGGCGCGACGCTGGAGGACGCGGGGCCGCGATCCCATCTCCCACACGACCAGCGCCCGAGCGCGCGGATGTCGTCACGCCGCCGAGTCAGTCCTCCTCGACGACGAGGCGGTTCGAGTTGGCTGCCTCACGGGCCCGTCTCGGTCGGCCCGCTGGCCCGGGGATGCAGGACGTCGATGGCGTAGCCGACGTCCAGGCGCTCACCCTGCCACCCCGGCATCGCCGTCCGCGGGTGCAGGGCCAGCCCCTGCGTCTCGTGCCGCGCCCGGATGACGCCCACGGCGTCGCGCGGCACCCGAGCGGGCGGCGGGACGTCGGGGAACACCCGCCCGTCCGGCCGTCGGAAGCACAGCTCGCCGTCCGCCTGGCGCTCGACCTGGAACCCTTCCTCGTGGACCGCGACGTGATGACGGCTGCAGAGCAGGGCGAGGTTAGACAGCGTGGTGGGGCCCCCGTGGGCCCAGTGGCGGATGTGATGGCCCTGGCCGGCGCGCACGCCGCAGCCCGGGAAGCGGCAGCCGCGGTCGCGGTGGTGGAGCGCCCGCCGTAACGCCGGCGGGATCGTGCGCGTACGGGCCCCGATCTCCAGCAGGCGGCCGTCGGCGTCGTGGCGCATCACCACCCGACTGGCGTCGCAGGCCAGGCGCTGGGACGTTCCAGCTGGAACGCGCGCGCCATCCTCGAGCACCGACTGGCCGGGGGCGGCCGCATCGGCCAGCACCGCGGCATCAACGTGGACTACGACCTGGTAGCGCTCCGCCGGGGCGCCGGCGTCGAGGCCGTGGTGCAAGGCGGTCTCCGCCAGGAGGGCCAGGGCGTCGGCCTGCTGCTGCTCCATCGTGGGCGGGTCGGCCTCGGGCGCCGTCTCCCGCCGCTGCTGGTAGAGGGCCTCGCGGCCGGCGGCCAAGGCCTTCAGGAGCAGGGCGCCGACCTCGGGCGCCAGCCGCCCGTGGATCCGCACCGTGCCGTCCTCGTCGTGATACACGTGCAGCGCGCGGCTCGTGTGCTGGCGGACGGCGGCCTCCACCTCGGCCTTGCCGTTCCATCCGGCGCCAGCCGCGCACGATGCGCTCGACATGCTCGGCCGTGCCGGCCCGCCCGACCGCCAGCAGCCGTTCCTCCGTCGTCGGCGTCGCCACGCGGGTGAGCTCGCGGACCTTCGAGTACGAGAGCTCGCCGCGGGCCAGGGCCTGGGCCAGGAGGGGCAGGGTGCCCAGGGCGCGGGCGACCCGCACGTGCTCGCGGGCGGCGCCCGCCTGGAGGCCGATCCGCCAGGTCAGCCAGGCGGCGCAAGAGCTGAAACCGGAGTTCCACCCGCCGCGGGCGTCGAAGTCGCGGATGAGGGCGAGCAGGCGGGCGGTGGCGGCGTCGAGGTGGGCGGCCAACTCGGCGATCTCGTCGCCCAGCCGCTCGAGCTCGAGGGTCGTGGAAGGCGCGGGCGTGATCTCCATGGGCGCGTCCCCCCTTTCGGCTGGGGTGACTCTACACCCCGGATTCGGGGCCCTCTGGGAGGCCCGCCAGGCGGCGAATCGCGTCCGAAGCGGGATTTTCGCGAGACCCTCATCGAACGTGGCGCTGTGCGCGTGGGCGGCCCGCCGGGACGCCTTCCAGCCGGCGCTGCCGGCCGGCGACGACGGCGCACGCACCAGCCTGTCAAGCGGAATCGTTAGAAAGTGTGCGTGAAGGCGTGTCGACGAAATCAGCCACCTGGAGGTATGGCGGCACGGTCGGATCGCCGGGGCGCATGCAAGGACACGGTGTGCCCGTCGAGGCGCTGCTCCTGGGCCACGTGCCGGATCAGCGCGCTAGACAACGCCGCCCCGCGTAGAAGGCGAGCCGTTCCTGCTTCCCCGTGCCAACGGGTTCGACCGCAGGAGCGCGACCCGCATCAGTCGCCGCGTGAAGGCGCCCCGCGCGATCGTTTATCGCGCGCTTCTCGATGCGCGCGCGGTCGCGGCGTGGATGGTGCCGACC
>DASWJN010000185.1:0-25525 GCA_036397135.1 Candidatus Methylomirabilota bacterium | reverse complement strand
CATCCGTAGACTGAGGGCACCAGACAGCCGTGAGCCCGACCAGACGCGACCAGATGAAGTCCGGCAAGATTCTCGTCGTCGACGACGAGCCGGCCGAGCGCGAAGGCCTCGCCCGCCTCGTCGGGCAGTGGGGGTACGAGGTGGAGACGGCCGCCTCCGGCGAGGAGGCGCTCGACCTCGTCGAGACGCAGCACCCGGCCGTGGTGGTCACCGATCTCGTGCTGCCCGAGATGGACGGCCTCACGCTGCTGCAGAAGCTCAAGGAGACGGGGCGGCCGCCCATCGTGCTCCTCGTGACCGGCCACGGCACGGTGGAGACGGCGGTGGAGGCGATGCGCCACGGCGCCTTCGACTACCTCACCAAGCCCGTGGAGACCTCCCGGCTCCAGGTCTTGCTCGAGAAGTCGATCGAGCAGGAGTCGCTCTCGCGGGAGGTCAATCTGCTGCGCCACCAGCTCCGCCAGAAGGGCAGTTTCGGCCAGATGGTGGGCCAGTCGCGCGGCATGCAGGAGGTCTACCGCTGGGTCGAGCTGGCCGGGACCAGCACCGCCCCCGTCCTCGTGTACGGCGAGAGCGGGACCGGCAAGGAGCTGGTCGCCCGCACCATCCACGATCTGTCGAACCGGCGCACCAAGCCCTTCGTGGCCATCAACTGCGCGGCGATCCCGGAGACGCTCATCGAGAGCGAGCTCTTCGGCCACGAGCGCGGCGCCTTCACCGGGGCCACCGAACGGCGCCTGGGATGCTTCGAGCTGACGGACGGCGGCACGCTGTTCCTGGACGAGATCGCCGAGATGGACTCCAACACCCAGGCCAAGCTGCTCCGCGTCCTCCAGGAGGGCACGTTCCGGCGCGTGGGCGGCGGCAAGCACGAGATCCAGGTCGACGTGCGCGTGGTGGCGGCCACCAACCAGGTGCCCACCGAAGCCATCGCCAACGGCAAGCTGCGGGAGGACCTGTTCTATCGGCTCAACGTCTTCTCGATCCACCTGCCGCCCCTGCGGGACCGGCGCGAGGACATCCCGCTGCTGGCCAGGACCTTCATCGAGGAGTTCAACCGCCAGGACAACCGCCAGGTGCGCGGCCTCGCGGGCGAGGCGGAGCGGGAGCTGGAGCGTTATCACTGGCCCGGCAACGTGCGCGAGCTGCGCAACGTCATCCAGCGGGCGGTCGTGCTCAGCGGCTCCGGGCTCATCGGCGTCGAGCACCTGCCCGACAACGTCCTGCGGGCGGCGGCCCCGGCGCCCCCGGCCGCGGGCGGCTCGGTCACCCCGATCCGCGAGATGGAGCGCGACATGATCCTGCGCGCGCTCGAGGAAACGGGGCAGGACAAGCGGCGGGCGGCCCAGTTGCTCGGCATCAGCCTCAAGACGCTCTACAACAAGCTGGCGAAGTACGGCATCCAGGCGGTGAAGTCGGCCCGCCTGACCTGATGCCGCCGGCCGACGATGCCCGCCGGCCCGAACTGCCGTCGGACCTCGCGCGACTCCTCCACGACCTGCGCGGCCCCCTCAACTCGCTCACCGTGCACACGCAGCTCCTCAAGGGCTTCGTCGGCGCCGACGCCACCGCCGACAAGAGCGCACGCGCCATGCTGGACCAGCTCGGCCGGCTCTCGACGATGCTCACCGAGGCGTTCGCCGTGGTCGCGCTCGAGCTGGGCGCCGTCGGCACGGTCGATCTCGCGGCCGTGGCGGAGGCCGCGCGGCGGGACGCCGCGGCGGCCGTGACCCTCGCCGAGGGACCGTGGCCGCCGGTCGTCGGGGATGTCGCGCTGCTGACCGCGGCGCTCGCCCACCTCGTGCGCAACGCGGTGGAGGCCAGCGTTGCTCTTCCCGGGCGGCCACCGCGCGTGAGCGCCGTGGCCGAGGGCCACGAGACGGTGGTGAGCGTCCGCGACTGGGGTTCGGGGCTCCGCACCACGGATCCCAGGCTGGTGATCAGGCCCTGGCATTCCACCAAGCCCGGCCACCGCGGCCTCGGTCTCGTCACCGTCGAGCGCATCGCCCGCCTGCACGGCGGCGCCCTGCGCCTGGAATCCCCCGGTGACGGCGCCCGCGTCAGCCTCGTCCTGCCCGCCGTGAGGTAGCCCCGTCCCGGCGCCGGTCGGACCGCAGATCGTGCGAGGCCGATCGCGCGAGGCCGGAAGGGCAATCGAACGGCCCCGCGGATCCCCGTTGGGGGGGGCGGGGGGAAGCGGCGCCGCTCCCCCCTGACAAAGACAATCAAGACGCCCCCGTGAAACGCCAACCTACGAATGCACGAATCCCGGAGCGAGGCGAGGCGGGGCAGCCACCCAGTGCCCGGTCTCGTGCAGGGCGAGCGAGGCGAGCAGCAGGAGGGCAGCCAGGGCGCCGGCGGTGAGGTACGCGGCCGGACTACGGCCCGGCGCCTCCCGCGGCAGCACCGCGGCGGCGAAGGTCCACGTCGCCAGCGCGAGACCGAGCAGCCACGAGACGTCCACGGTGAGTGGCAGGCCGAACAGCATCGGCCGCCGGGCGCCCGGGACGGCCGTGGGCTGCCGACGGGCGGGGAACAATGCCGTGGAGACGCGAAACGGGGAGCCGCCGCTCGCCGGGGCCCGAGGGCAGCGGATCGATCACGACGCGAGCAGGCCGAGCGCCTCGCGCTCGGGAGCCCGCCAGACCGCGTCCGGCAGCGCCAGCACCGCCAGCTCGCGGGCTCGCTCCAGCGGCGCCAGATCCGCCTCCGGCATCCACTCGTACACGGCGTCGCAGAGCAGGGACTCTTCCGCGCGGTCGGCCGCGTCCTCGAGCGGCTCGAGCGCCTCCAGGACCTCCGGCAGCGTGCGGCCGGCCAGCGCCAGGAGGGTGCCGGCGCGGCCCACGAGGATCGACGTGCTCGTGAGTGCGTTGCCCTCGAACAGCCGCCGCCGCTCGGCCGGCGAGGCACCGTCCACGAAGCGCTTCACCGAGCGCACGGCCAGATCCTCCAGCCCCTCGACGGCCGGCCCGGGCTCGATCCAGCCGTCGATCACGGGCGCGTGGGGGTGCGCCGCCAGCAGGATCGGCAGGTCCGGCCGCAGCGCGATCGCCCACACCGCGCGGCCGACATAGCGCAGGAAGCGAGGGTCGTGGTCGACCCGATGGTCCGCAGGCAGGACGACGACCGTCGCCGAGGGATCCTGGCGGGCGATCTTCAGCAGCGGGAGAAGGGCTTCGGCGGCGCGACCGCGATAGACGGGCTGGACGACACGATGCACCTGCGGCAGGGCGGACAGCGCCCGGTCCCAGGCCGCTGCCTGTCGTCGCGTCAGCACGGTGACCGTCTGGCTGGGCGGCGCCAGGCGGCTGGCTCGCTCCAGGGTGTGCCGAGCACGCGGAGCCGTACCGGTCGTCGGTGGCCAGTGGCGCGCGGTTCGGCAGTGCCGCCGCCGCGGAACGGCCCGTGAGAACGGAGGCTCGTCCCCGGTGAGCACGATGGCCCACACACGCGGATGCGCGTCACGCTGTAGATCGAGCCGCGGAATGAACGGGACGCGCGCGAGCATTTGAGGTACCCTCCGTCGGCGACAGCGATCGGGTCGAAACCGACGTTCCACCGAGTGCAGCCGCCGTGCCACAGTCCATGCAGCCCAAATGCCCGCGGGATTAGATGGCCCGCGCACCGGCAGGTTGAAAAGACTTCAACGGTCCCGGCAGGCCTGTAACGTTTACAGGGCAGGGGGAGAGTAACGACATGTTCGAACTCAAGGGCAGGGTGGCGATCGTCACGGGTGGCAACGGGGGGATCGGCCTGGGGATGGCGCGTGGTCTGGCCAGCGCCGGGGCGCGCATCGTGATCGCTGCGCGCGACGCCGGCAAATCGCGCGCGGCCGTGCAGGAGCTGGCGGGTCGCGGCGCCGAGGCTCACGCGGTGGCGACGGACGTCACCGACGAGGGGGCGGTCGGGAGGCTGATCGCTGCCACGATCGAGCGGTTCGGGCGCCTCGACGTCCTCGTCAACAACGCCGGCATGAACATCCGCAAGCCCGCCCACGAGCTGGCGCTCGATGAATGGCGGCGGGTGCTCGACACGAACCTGACCTCGGCGTTCCTGTGCTCCAAGGCCGCCTATCCGGCCTTCAAGGCGGCCGGTCGGGGCAAGATCATCAACATCGGCTCGATGATGTCCATCTTCGGCGCCTCCTTCGCGCCCGTGTACAGCGCCAGCAAGGGCGGCATCGTGCAGCTGACCAAGTCGACCGCCGTCGCGTGGGCGCGTGACAACGTCCAGGTGAACGCCGTGTTGCCCGGCTGGATCGACACCGAGCTCACCCGGAACGCGCGGCGCGAGGTCCCGGGGCTGAACGACAACGTGCTGCGCCGCACGCCGGCCGGGCGCTGGGGAGACATCGACGACATGGCCGGCGTGGCGGTATTCCTGGCCAGTGCCGCATCCGACTTCGTGACGGGCGCGATCATCCCGGTCGACGGCGGCTACAGCATCCAGGGCTGACGAGGGCGGGAATTCTTTGGTTGCGGCCGGCACCCCTTGTTAGGATGCCGCCATGACACTGCCTGGGTTCGCCGCCGCCATCGCCGTTTCACTGATGCTGGTCTCCTGCGCGAGCACTCCGCCGCGCGCGACGCGCCTGGAGTTCGAGGACATCCCGGTGCCGAAGGGGCTCGCGTACCAGCACGAAGATTCCACCGTGATCGAGACGCCCAACGTCAAGGCGGGCCGCCACATCTATCGCGGGCGCCTCGAGCTGGACAGCCTCACGACGGCCATCCGCACCACGCTGGAGGCCAACGGGTGGCGTCACGTGAGCAGCACGAAGACCTCCCAGCACGGAACGACCCAGGTGTACGAGAAGGACGGCGACTCCCTGCAGGTGCTGCTCTGGGAGGGGCTCTGGTACACCTACGCCGAGTACACCACCGGCCGGGCGGTGAAGCGCACGAGGTAGTCGGGGCGCCGAATCGTCGGCGAGTTTGACATTCGTGACCCCTGTCCCCTATCATCGCCGGCACGGCGGTCACCGCTACGGCTCCACAGCCTGAGAGCGCGGGCAGACACGATTGAGGAAGCGGACTTCCGGGGAGCGGCGGTGAGCGAGAGACGGGCGTGGCTGGCGGGCGGCAGGCGCCTCGTGACGGTGGCCTCCCTGGTCGCGGTGATGGCGCTGACACCCACCCGGGGATCGGCGATCGACCTCAACGCCCTCTGGCCCGATCTCGGGCTGCCCGGCTTCAAGGTCTCGCCGTTCATCTCCCAGCGCGTGGAGTACGAATCCAACATCTTCCAGGCGCCCAGCCGAGCCCAGGACGACGTCATCTTCAAGACGATCCCGGGCTTCGTGCTGGAGCTGCCGCTGGGACGCCACAAGATCGACCTCGGCTTCAGCGCCGAGATCGTTCGCTACGCCGACCTCGGCAGCCAGGACACCGAGCACTACTTCGTCCTCGGCAACATCCTCCTCGCCTTTCCGGGCGGCCTCCGGGTGAACGTCAAGGAGGACTTCGCGCGCACCAGCGACCCGCCCGGGACCGAGCTGACCGGCCGCCTCGAGAGCACGACCAACGTGCTGTCGCCCTCGGTGGAGTACGGCTTCACGCGGCGGTACGCCGTCGGCCTCGACTACGTGTGGACGACGGTGAACTTCGACGAGGACACGGGCGTCGAGCAGCTCGACCGCGACGAACACACGATCGGCCTCACCGGCTTCTACCGGGTCCAGCCCAAGACCGACCTGCTGGTGAACGTTTCCTACGGCACCAAGGACTTCGACACCGCCAACGACCGCGACGTCAACCGCTACATCGCCGCGGTCGGCGTCCGGGGCGACCTCACCAGCCGGCTGCAATCGACCCTGCGGGTCGGCTACGAGGTCCGGGATCCCGACCGCGGCGACGTCGGGGCCTACAGCGGTGTCGTCGTGAGCGGCGACCTCGTCTACCGGCCCACCGCCCGCACGCGCCTCACGCTGGTCGCCGAGCGCTCGGTCCAGGAGTCGGTGTTCGCCACCAACGTCGCCTATCTCGGGAGCATCCTCACCCTGGCGGCCGAGCACTTCCTGACGCCGAAGCTCCTGCTGAGCGCCCGGCTGGCCGGCGGCTACGGCGACTATTTCGAGAAGGCCCAGAAGGTGAACGGCCGGTTCGACTGGCGCGAGGACTGGGTCGGGGCGTTCTCGCTCGGCGTGGAGTACCAGATCCAGCGATGGCTGGCCCTCAGCGCCGACTACACCCACGCGCGGCGCGACTCCAACTTCGACAACTTCGACTTCAAGAACGACATCGTCGGCGGCAAGGTCACGCTGTCGTTCTAGTCGTGAGCCCGTAGCATGTCGCCGCCTCGCCCCCCCTCGCTCTGGGCGGCCTGCGCGCTGTTCCTCCTGACGGGGTGGTTGGGAGGGGGCGCGCCCCTGGCGCAGGAATACACGATCGGCCCCGGCGACGTCCTCAAGATCACCGTCTGGGGCCACGACGACCTCACCAAGGAGTACCCGGTCACGCTGGACGGGCGGGTGCCGTTCCCGCTCATCGGCGCCGTCCAGGCGGCCGGGCTGAACACCAGCGAGCTGGCCCAGCGGCTGCGCGACCTGCTGGAGAAGGACTACCTCGTCGACCCGCAGGTGATCGTCACGGTCAAGGACTACCTCTCGAGCAAGGTGCACGTGCTGGGCGAGGCCGAGAAGCCCGGCCTCTTCTACCTCACCGGGCCCACCACGCTGCTGGAGATCCTGTCCAAGGCGGGGGGGCTGGCACGGACGGCCGGCAAGGACCTGGTGCTCGTCCGCACGGAGACCCCCAAGCCGGGCGCGGGGGGCGTTGCCAGCACGGTCCTGCTGCGGCTGGATGTCCGCAAGATCCAGGCGGGCGACGTCAAGGAGAACGTCCTCCTGCAGAACGGCGACATGATGTTCGTCCCCAAGGCGTCCGCCTTCTTCGTGCTCGGCGAGGTCAACAAGGCCGGCACCTTCCCGCTCGACAAGGAGACCTCGGTGCTGGAGGCGATCACCCTGGCGGGCGGCTTCAACGGCACCGCGGCCCCGTCGGGCGTCAAGGTCCTCCGGCGGACGGTCGAGGGCAAGCAGGAGACGATCTCGCTCGATCTCTCCGGCGCCGTCCCCCCGGACAAGCACTTCCGGGTCGCCGACGGCGACACCGTCATGGTGCCCAAGGGCAACACGTTCTTCGTCTTCGGCGAGGTCAAGAAGCCGGGCGCCTACCAGCTCGACAAGGAGACCAACGTCCTGGAGGGCATCACCATCGCCGGCGGCTTCACCGACAAGGCCGCTCCCGGCCGCACGCGGGTCATCCGGACCACCGATCGCGGCCAGCAGACGCTCAACGTGGACATGAACGACGTCATCCGCCGCGGCCAGCGCGACAAGGCCATCCGCCTGCTCGAGAACGACGTCATCGTCGTCCCGGAGAGCTTCTTTTGACCACCAGCGAGAGCCTGGAGCCCGTGCGCGCGACCCACCTGAGGGACTACTACCGGACCTTGCGAAAGCACCGCTACCTGGTGGCGGGCCTGTTCGTGATCACCGTGTTCAGCGTGGCGGTGTGGTCGTTCGTGCAGACGCCGGTCTACCAGGCCAGCGCCACCGTGCTCATCGAGCCGGAGCCGCCCAGGGTCCTGAACATCCAGGAGGTCACGCCGATCGGCGCGCCGACCCAGGAGTACTACCGCACCCAGTACGAGCTGATGACGAGCCGCCCGATCGTCGCGAAGGTGATCGAGACCCTCGACCTCGAGACGCGCATTCCCGAGCTGAAGCGGGCGGCCGACCCGGTGCGCGCCCTGCAAGCCGGGATCACGGTGGAGCCGCGCCGCAACACCCGGCTGGTGGCGGTGAAGTTCGAGCACCCGAGCCCGCCGCTGGCCGCCGAAGTCACCAACGCGCTCGCCCGCCAGTACGTCAAGCACAACCTGGATACCAAGCTGCGGGGGGCCCAGGAGGCCATGGCCTGGCTCAACGAGCAGATGACCAGCCTCCGGTCCAAGGTCCAGGAGTCGTCGGTGGCGCTGCAGAACTACCGCGTCAAGGCCGGCATCATGGGGCTGCAGGAACAGCGGCAGATCACCGCGCAGAAGATCATGGACTTCAACAAGCAGTATCTGGAATCCCAGGCCCAGCGGCTGTCGGTCGAGGCGAAGATGAACGAGCTGCAGCGGGTCACCTCCGACCGGGACGGGGCGGCGACCATCTTCACGGTGGCCGACAGCCAGCTGATCCAGCGGCTCAAGCAGGAGGCCTCCGAGCTGGAGACGAGCAAGGCCAAGCTTTCGCGGACGTACAAGGCCAAGCACCCCGAGATCTTGAAGGTCGACGCCCAGATCGAGCAGGTGAATCAGAAGATCGACGCCGAGATCAAGACGATGATGCGCGCCGTCCAGACGGAGTTCCGGGTCGCCCGCGCCCGCGAGGACACGCTGCTGGGCAACGTCAACCGGCTGCGGGCCGAAGCCCAGGAGCTGAACGAGAAGGAAATCCAGTACCTCAACCTGCAGCGCGACGCCGACTCCAACCAGCAGCTCTACGAGGCGGTCCTCAAGCGCCTCAAGGAGACGGGCGTCACCGGCGGGCTGGAGACCAACAACGTGAGCGTGATCGAGGAGGCCGTCGTCCCGCGCACGCCGATCCGGCCCCGCAAGGCCGTGAACCTCGTCGCCGCGGTCGTGGTGGGGCTGCTGGTGGGGGTGGGAACGGCGCTGACCCTCGAATACTTCGACACCACCGTGAAGACGCCCGACGACGTCGAGCGCTACCTGGGCTTGCCGGTGATCGGCATCGTGCCGCAGTTCGTGGTGAAGCGGTAGCCATGGCCGACCGCAACCGGAGCGCCCCGGGCCCGGCGGCGAGCCTCGTCGCCCATGTCGATCCCAAGTCGCCGGCGGCCGAGGCGTACCGCACGTTGCGCACGAGCATCCAGTTCGCCGGACTCGACCACAAGTGCCGCTCGATCGTGGTGACCTCGTCCAGCCCCGGCGAGGGCAAGTCGACGACCGTCGCCAACTTCGGCGTGGTCCTGGCCCAGACCGGCTCCACGGTCTGCCTGGTCGACTCCGACCTGCGCCGCCCGACGCTGCATCGGATCTTCAGCCTCGCCAACCACCGAGGGCTGACGACCGCCCTGCTGGAGGGCCTGCGGTTCGCGGACGTCGCCCAGCCGACCAGCGTCGCGGGCCTGTCCGTGCTCACCAGCGGCCCGCTGCCGCCCAACCCGGCCGAGCTGGTGGGCTCCAACCGGATGCGGGAGGCGCTGGAGGGCGCCACCGCCGACTACGACATGATCCTGCTCGACTCTCCGCCGGTGGTGTCCGTCGCCGACGCCGTCGCGCTGGCCACCTTCGCCGACGGCGTGGTCATGGTGGTGCAGACGGGCAAGGTCCCGCACGAGGTGATCCGGCGCGCCACCGGGCAGATCCTGGCGGTGAAGGGGCGGATCCTGGGCGTGGTGATGAACGGGGTGAACATGAAGCGCGACGGGTACTTCTACGACTACTATCGCTACTATCATTCCTACTACGCGGGCACCGGGGGCAAGAAGCGGTAGTCTTACCACCGGCCCCGGTCAGGAAGTGGCCGGGCTGCCGCAGGCGTGACCGCAAAACGTCATTCACCACACCGGGTTATGGGCCTGGTCTCCGTGTTGCTATCTCGCCCGTCAGAGGGTTGCGCAGCCCTCAGTTCCGGCCAGAGGGGCCGTCCGAGATGCGGCGAGGGGACGAATGTACGGCGCAATCGTCGCGAAGGCGATCATCGTGTTGGTCGTGTTCCCCGTGGTCGTGCACGCGATCTTCACGGCGGTGACCATGGTGCTCGGGTTCATGCTTCCGTCCCTGCTGGCGCTGGCCGATAGCTGGTCCGAGGCGCTGGACAAAGGCCTGGGCGGCGCGACATTCCTGGTCGCGGTGGCAGCCTCCTTCAACGTATGCCGTCGACTGTGGCCCACCCCCCTGACGAAGTGACGGCCTACGGCCTCCGCCACTTGCCCCCGTCGCGGGCGATGAACGCATCGGCCTCCGGCGGCCCCCAGGAGCCCGCGTCGTAGGTCGGGAGCGCGCCCGGCGTCTGCGCCCAGTGATCCAGGACCGGCTGGGTCAGCGTCCACGCCTGCTCGATCCAGTCGCCGCGCGAGTACAGCGTCGCGTCCCCGTGGATGGCGTCCAGCAACAGTCGCTCGTAGGCCTCCGGCGGCTCGCCGCCGAACACCTCCTGGTACTTGAAGTCCAGCGTGACCGGGCTCAGCTTGAGGTCGGGTCCCGGCTCCTTGGCGTCGACGATGAGCGAGATGCCCTCGTCGGGCTGGATGCGGATCACGAGCAGGTTGGGGTCGGCGCTCACCGGGCCGCGGCGGAAGATCATGTGGGGCGTGCGGCGGAAGCGGATGACGATCTCGCTCACCCGCCTGGCCATGCGCTTGCCCGTCTGCAGATAGAACGGCACGCCCGCCCACCGCCAGTTGTCGATCTCCAGCCGCAGCGCCGCGAACGTCTCGGTCGTGGAGTCGGGCTTGACCCCCTTCTCCTGGAGATAGCCCGGCACCGGGCGGTTGTTGAGGAATCCCGGCCCGTACTGCGCGCGCAGCGCCGAGGCGTCGACCTTCGCCGGATCGATGGGCCGCACCGCCTGCATGACCTTGCTCTTCTCGTCGCGCACCGCCCGGGCGTCGAACGTCACCGGCGGCTCCATCGCGATGAGGCAGAGCACCTGCAGCAGGTGATTCTGGATCATGTCGCGGAGCGCGCCCGACTCCTCGTAGTAGCCGCCGCGCCCCTCGACGCCGACCCGCTCGGCCACGGTGAGCTGCACCTCGGCGACGTGGTTGCGGTTCCACAGCGGCTCGAAGATGCCGTTGGCGAAGCGCAGGGCGAGAAGGTTCTGGACCGTCTCCTTGCCGAGGTAGTGGTCGATGCGGTAGACCTGCTCCTCCTGGAAGACGCTGGTGACGAGCCGGTTCAGCTCCTGGGCGGAGCGCAGGTCGTGCCCGAACGGCTTCTCGACGATGATGCGGGTCCAGCCGCTGTCGTTGCGGGCCAGACCCGCCTTGCCGAGCTGGATCGTGATGTCGTCATAGAGACTGGGCGGCGTCGACAGGTAGTAGAGCCGGTTGGCGGGGCCGCCGCGCTGGCGCTCGACGTCCTCCAGGCGCTGCCGCAGCCGGGCGTAGAGCTCGGGTTCGGTCGGATCGCCGGACAGGTAGAACATGTTCGACGCGAACCGCTGCCACACCTGGTCGGACGGGATCTTGAAGCGGGCGAACTCCTTGACGCCCTCTTTCATCGCGTCACGGAAGGCGTCGTCACTCATCTCGGTCCGGCCGGTGCCGATGATCGCGAACGGCTCCGGCAGGGTCCGCGCGGCGAACAGCGTCCACAGCGCGGGGATCAGCTTGCGGCGGGTCAGGTCGCCCGACGCGCCGAAGATGACCAGCGAAAACGGCTCGTCGTTCGACGGCATGCCGGTCAGCGGCTCCTGGCGACCTTCAGCAGGGCGGCGGCCGGGCGATCGAGGCGCCAGGTCAACCGGCCGTCCGTCGGGCGCACCATCGAGGCCGGCAGGCCCCCGCCCGGCTCGCCCAGCACGGCCTTCACCATCTTGGCCTTCTCGGCCCCGGCCACCAGGAACGTGACCCGGGCGGCGGCGTTGATCAGCGGGAACGTGAACGTGAACCGTTGCGGGATGGCGGCCGCCGCGGCGTGCACCGCCGCGACCGGCCGGAAGACTTCCTTGAGGACGGGCGACCCGGGAAACAGCGAGGCGACGTGGCCGTCCACACCCATGCCGAGCAGGATGAGGTCGAAGCGCGGCAGCTCGCCGCGCTTGCACGCGAAGACCTCGGCGACCCGCCGGGCGTACTCGACCGCGGCCGCCTCGGGGTCGTCGGCCTCGCCACGGATGCGGGCGATCTGGGCCGAGGGGATCGGGACCTTCGTCAGCAGGGCCTGGTTGGCCATGCGGTAGTTGGAATCGGGGTGCTCGGGTCCGACCCCCCGCTCGTCGCCGAAGAAGACCCACGTGCGGTCCCAGGGCATGCGCTCGCGCAGCGGCGGCTCGGCCAGGCGCTCGTAGGTCACGCGCGGCGTGCTGCCCCCGGCCAGCGCGACGGTGAAGCGGCCGCGGGCCGCCACCGCCGCCAGGGCGATCTCCACGATCGCCCGGGCGGCGGCCTCGGCGAGCGCGGCCGGATCGTCGGCGACGATGATTTCGGGCTGGTCCATGCCGGTGATCATACCCTCTCGTCGAGCCACCGGTGGCGCTCGAGGGCAGCCGCGTAGCGCGCGTGGCGCGCGGCCTCGGGGACGACCAGCCGGCCCAGTGGCGTTCGCGCGGCCGCCACGTCCGGGAGCGTGCCCAGGCTCTCGAGCGCGAGCAGGGCGGCGCCGCGGCTGGTGGCCTCGCTCTCGGCCGAGGCGTGGATCGGGCGGCCCAGCGCGTCGGCCAGCATCCGGGTCCAGGCACCGGAACGGCTGATGCCGCCGCCCGAGGCGACGACGAGGTGGTCGGCGGCTGCGTACGGCGCCAGAAGCGCATAGACCAGGGCCAGCCGTAGCGCCACCGCCTCCAGCGCGGCCTGCACCACGTCGAGCGCCGTCGTGTCCAGCGACAGCCCGGTGATGGCCGCCCGGCGGCCGCCCCGCCAGCCCGGGGCCCGCTCGCCGGCCAGGAACGGCAGGACGGTGAGGCCGTGGGCGTCCGGCGCCCGTTCGGCGAGCGCCCGCTCCACCGCGTCCTCGTCGGGCAGCCTGAGCACCTCGCGGCACCACGCGTACACGTTGCCGCCCTCCGAGGTGGCGCCGCCGAGCACCGAGCGCCGGCGGTCGAGGCGATAGCGCCAGAGCCCGCGCCGGGGCGCCGTCTCGGCGTCGGTGACGACGCGGAGCGCGGCCGAGGTGCCGACGTTGAGCGCGATCCGGTGCGGATCCACGCAGCCGGAGCCGACGTTGCTCGCCGCGCCGTCGCCGACCGCGGGGAACCACGGCACGCCGCGCAGGGCCGGCCAGCGACCCGCCCATGGCGCCCGCAGCCCCCGGCGGCCGTCGGTCAGGTTCACGAGCGGGAAGAGGTGCCGGGCCTCGATGCCCGCCGCCGCCAGCGCCTCGGGATCCCAGCGCAGCGCCGCCTGGTCGAGGAGCCCCGTGCCCGAGGCCATCGACAGGCTCGTGGCCGCCTCGCCGAAGAACGCCAGCTCCAGGTGCTCGCCGATCGAGCCCCAGCGGGCGACGCGCCGGACGTCGGCGGGCCGCTCGCGCGCCAGCCACCGCAGCTTGGCCGGCCAGTACGACGCGTGCAGATGGCACCCCGTGCGGGCGTGGAGCGCCTCCTCGTCGAGCGCGTCGCGCAGGAGGCCGGCCTCGCGCGTGCTGCGGGAGTCGGCCCACATGAACAGGGGCGTCACCGGGCGGTGGGTAGCGTCGAAGCCGAGCAGGCCGTGCCAGAACGAGGCGACGCCGACCGCCCGCACGTCGTCGTGACGGGCCGCCCGCACGACCGCGTCCAGGCACGCCGCCGCGGCGCCGAGCACCCGCGCCGGGTCGTGCTCCACACCGCCGTCGGGCGTGGTGGTGGGCGCGTAGGTTTCCTGGTGGAAGCGTCCGTCCACGGCGCGCCCGCGAGCGTCGTAGAGCGTCGCCCGCACGGAGGACGTGCCCAGATCGAGGGCGATGACCATCCGGCGGCTATTGTAAGATGCGACGTGGCGGAACCGTCGGAAGTCCTCACGTTCCGGAAAGGGAGACACGCATGGCCCGGATTCGAGTCCTGAGCCCTGTCGGCGTCGTCGCCAGCCAGGCGATGGCGGTACCGCTGCTGCCGCGCGAGTGGGCCGGCCGCACCATCGGCTTTCTCGACAACACCAAGTCGAACTTCGACCGCCTCACGAGCGGCATCGGCGAGCTGCTGCGCGAGCGGTACGGCGTCAAGGCGGTGGTGCACCGGCGCAAGGCCAACGCCTCCACCCCGGCCGCCCCCGAGCTGATCGCCGAGCTGAGCAAGGAGTGCGACGTCGTCTTCGCCGGCTCGGCCGACTGAGGGTCGTGCACGTCGTGGAGTCTCCACGACGCCATCGAGCTGGCGAAGGGCGGCACCGCCGCCGGCCTCATCGCGACGACCGCCTTCCAGGGGCTGGCGGTCAGTGAGCTGGCCGCGCTCGGCGTGTCGGGCCTGCCCCTGCTCGTCATCCAGCACCCGCTCGGCGGCGAGCGCCCCGACTCCGTCGCCCGCCGCGCCCACCAGGCCTTCGAGCAGCTGGCCGCGTTGATCGAGGGGGGGACGGTTGTCGCCGGGGCCGCCGGCGCGGCGAGTTCCGTGGGTGGCCCGGACGAGCAGGGCGTGGCACCGACACGCCCGGTCGGGGACCGCGAGGTCGCGCTCGACGACGACGATCCCGCCGCGCTGCTCGGCGAATTCACGGCGCGTGCCTGGTGCGACGGGCTGCCGATCATCGCTCCGACGGAGCCGCGCGTGGCCGCGATGCTGGGCGGGCGCGACGGCGGACGCGTGCTGGGCGCCCTGCCGCCGCTCTGGCGCCAGGCCACGCTGGAGAAGCTCGCGGTCAACGCGGTCATGGCGGGCTGCGAGCCGGCAGCGTTTCCGATCGTCCTCGCCGCGGTCGAGGCGATGCTGGATCCGGCGTTCAACCTCTACGGGGTGCAGGCGACGACGCACCCGGTGGCGCCACTCGTCGTCGTCAACGGCCGGTACGGGCGCGAGGTCGGCCTGCACGGGGGCAGTGGCTGCTTCGGCCCCGGCTTCCGCGCCAACGCCACGATCGGACGCGCCATCCGGCTCATCCTGCTGAACGTGGGCGGTGCCTGGCCCGGGCGCTACGACATGGCCACCCAGGGGAGTCCCGCCAAGTTCGCCTACTGCATCGCCGAGAACGAGACGGCGTCGCCGTGGGGTCCGCTGCGGGACGGTGACGTGGTGACGGTGTACGGCGGCGAGGGACCGCACAACGTCAACGATCACGTCTCGACCACCGCCGGCGGCATCCTGACGAACGTCGCCGACACCGCGGTGTCGCTCGGCTCCAACGTGGGCTGGTACTTCTCGCAGGCCCAGTTGCTGGTCGTGCTGGGGCCCGAGCACGCGCGCACGATCGCCGACGACGGGTTCACGCGCGCGGACGTCCAGCGCTACGTCTACGAGAACGCCCGCCAGCCGCTCGGGTTGATGCGGCTCGGCGGCATGTGGGGCATGCAGGACTGGCCGGCCTGGATGAACGCCACGACGGATGCCGAGGCACGGCTGCCCCGCGTGCCCTCCCCCGCGGATGTCTTCGTCGTGGTGGCCGGCGGGTCCGGAAAGCACTCTGCGGTGGTGCCCAACTGCACGTTCAGCCGCGCAGTGTCGAGGCCGATCCGCCCGAGCTAGAGCCCGTGCCCGGATCACGCCGGCGCGCGCGGGTGGGGAGCGTACGTCCCGGGGTGCCGCCGCCTGCCCTGGAGGTGCCGGCGGCGGGATGGACGCGGGCCCTGGCTCGCCGCTCTGCTCTTCTACCTCGGCGTCTTCTGCTCCTGGCCAACATCCGGCTCGACGATCCCCTGCACGTGTTCATGCAGGAGCGCTTCTGGCAGCAGGGCTTCGTCGTCGTGACGGCGCTGCTGGGGCTGGGGCTGGCCGAGCTCGCCCGCGCCGGGCCGCGGGCCGGGGCGCGGGTCCGCTGGCCGGTCGCGCTCGCGCTGCCGGCGGCGCTCGTGGCGGTCAACCTGGCCGAGGTGCGCGCCCACGCCAACACGCTCGTGCGCGACTACGGCGAGGCCGTCTTGCAATCGGTGCCGCCGCGGGGCGTGCTGCTGCTCTCGAGCGACGAGGTCATCGGCAGCGTCCGCTATCTGCAGCAGGTCGAGGGAGTGCGCCCCGACGTGCACGTGCTGCCGATCGGGATCGTCGCCCTGCCGTGGTTCCGCCCGGTGGCGGCGCACCACATGCCGGACCTGGTCCTCCCGCCGGCACCGTTCACGTTCCGGCAGTTCCTCGACCTGAACCTGCCGCGCCGTCCGGTCGTCGTCTGCAATCGCACGCCGTGGCTGCGCACGCTGGAGGAAGCGTACGCGCTGTGGCCACTCGGGCTCGTCGAGCAGGTCCTGCCGCGCGGGCAGGAGCCCGCCGCCGGTCCGTGGGTGCGGGACAACGAGGCCTCGTTCGCCTCGTTCGCCCCGGCCCGGACCGCCGCGTTTCCCCCGTCCAGCTGGGAGCACGCCCTCGCCACCGGCTACTGGAAGCAGTACGAGCGCTACGGGCTGGCGCTCGTGCGACGGGCGGCGGCCCGCCGCGACGATCCGATGCTCCCGGAGGCGACGATCCGCGCGCTCGAGACGCTGGCGGCCCGCCCCGCGGTGGCTCCGGTGGTGCTGCGCAACCTCGGGGTCGCCTACCAGTTCCGGGCGCAGACCGAGCCGGCCGCGCTGGAACCGATGGTCCGCCACTGGCGCCGCTACCTGGCGCTCGCTCCCGCTGACGATCCCGATCTCCCGAACATCCGGACGCTCGTGGAGGACGCCGAGCGCACCCTCGCCCGGCGCCGCGGCGGCCCGAGCCCCTGACCTGGATTTGATGTGGGGCGCCACGCCGCGGCGCGCGCAAGATGGGGAACGCCCTCCCGCGCGCGGCCGTCGTGCAACTTTTCCGCCTTGCGGGGCGGGTCATCCGCGGTGTATAGCCCGGGGGGCGGGGACGCTGGGGTACGCGGTGGCTGTCCTGATCCGCCGGCCGCCGAGAAAGGGGCATCGACGTGCAACTGGGGATGATCGGTTTGGGCCGCATGGGGCAGAACATGGTGGTCCGGCTCGCGAAGGCCGGGCACCAGCTCGTCGTCAACGACCGCAGCGCCGAGGTCATCGCGCAGACGCAGCAGCGCGTGCAGAAGGAAGCCGGCGCCCAGGCCGGGGGAGCCTCCGCGCTCAAGGAGTTCGTGGAGAAGCTGAGCGCGCCCCGGGCCATCTGGCTGATGACCCCGGCCGGCGTCGTGGACCCCGTCATCAACGCCCTCGTGCCCCTGCTCCAGAACGGCGACATTCTCATCGACGGCGGCAACTCGTACTACGTGGACGACATCCGCCGCGCCAAGGAGCTGGCCGCCCCGGGCATCCAGTACGTCGACGTCGGGACCAGCGGCGGCGTATGGGGCCTGGAGCGGGGCTACTGCCTCATGATCGGCGGGCCCGACGCGGCCGTGAAACACCTCGATCCCATCTTCAAGGCGCTCGCCCCCGGCCGCGGCGACGCGCTGAAGACGCCGGGGCGCGACAAGGTGAAGGGCAGCACCGCGGAGGACGGGTACCTGCACTGCGGTCCGGCGGGCGCCGGCCATTTCGTCAAGATGGTCCACAACGGGATCGAGTACGGCCTCATGGCTGCGTACGCCGAGGGCCTCAACGTCATCAAGAACGCCAACGTCGGCAAGAAGGGCCGCGAGGCCGCGAGCGCCGAGGTGACGCCGCTCAGGAACCCCGAGCACTTCCAGTACGACTTCAACCTGGCCGAAATCACCGAGCTCTGGCGGCGGGGCAGCGTGGTGGCGTCATGGCTGCTCGACCTCACGGCGGCGGCGCTGACCGAGGACCCCGAGCTGGCGAACGTCAAGGCCGAGGTTCCGGACTCGGGCGAAGGCCGCTGGACCGTGCTCGCCGCCATCGAGGAGGGCGTCCCGGCCACGGTGCTGACCGCCTCGCTCTACCAGCGCTTCACCTCGCGCGGCGAGGACGAATTCGCCTGCAAGACCCTGCAGGCGATGCGCCGCAAGTTCGGGGGGCATTGATTACATGGGGGGCCTCGAAGGGCCCCCCAAGCCCCCCGAACGCTCGTCGCGCCCCGGCGGAGCCGGGCCGCGCCTCGATCATCGGCGCGGGCCTCGAGGTGGCCCCATCCCCGAGCCTCCCCCCCCGAACGCTCGTCGCGCCCCGGCGGAGCCGGGCCGCGCCTCGATCATCCGCGCGGGCCTCGTGGTGGCCGCGTATCCGTGGTGAGGGCGCGGCGGATGCGCCAGGGCTCGACCAATCCTTCGTAGACGATGTTGGTGGAGAGCTTGGACTGGCCGAAGCGGCGCTCGACGAAGTGGATTGGGAGTTCGTGGATGCGGGCGCCGTGGCGGTGGAAGAGCGTCTTGAGGGCGATCAGCCAGGCGTAGCCCCGCGACTGGATCCGGTCGAACGGGACCGCGCGCAAGAAGTCCGTCCGCATGCACGTCAGCCCGGCCGTCAGGTCGCGGACGGGCGTGCCGGTGACGGTGCGCGCGTACCAGTTTCCCGCCAGCGAGAGCAGCCGCCGGCGCGCACCCCAGTTGTCGATGCCGCCGCCCGCGACGTAGCGGGAGCCGACGACGAGGTCGTGCGTCGCCGCCGCCTCGACCAGCGCGGGCACGTAGCGGGGGTGGTGGGAGAAGTCGGCGTCCAGCGTCACGACGCAGTCGTCGCGGCCCTCGTCGAGCACCCGTCGCAGCGCGACCTGGTAGGCGGAGGCCAGTCCCAGCTTGGCCGGCCGCGACAGCAGCTCCACGGCCGGATCGCGCGCGACCACCGCGCGGACGAGCTCGGCGGTGCCGTCGGGGGAGCCGTCGTCGACGACGAGAATCCGGGCGGCCGGGCCCAGCCGCGCCCGTAGCTCGGCGAGCAAATCGACGATGGTGTCGCGCTCGTCGTAGGTGGGGACGACGACGCGCGGCCTCACGCGGCGTCCCGCACTGCCAGCAGTCCCATCGCGACGAACAGCAGGAGCACGCCCGCCGCGCCGGCGGCGCCGAGCCGCTCGCCGAAGAGGCCGACGCCGAGCAGCGTGGCGGTGAGCGGCTCCATCAACGAGGCGATCGCGGCGACCGAGGCCGGCACGTCGCGCAAGCCGAGCGTGTAGATCGCGTAGGCGCCGGCGGTGGTGACGGCGCCGAGATAGAGCAGCCACGGCCAGCCCAGCGCGATCTGCCGGCCGGCATCGGGGGCGGCCAGGAGCGGCGCCAGCAGGAGCGCGGCGATCCCGAAGTTCGCCGCGGCCAGCGGCAGGGGAGCCGTGCGGGTCAGCGCCGCCTTGGCGAGCACGACGTACAGCGCATAGGAGATGCTGGCGGCCCCGGCGAGCAGGACGCCGGCCAGGAACCGCATCGAGACGTCGGCGGTCGTGCGGGGGCCGACGATCAGCAGGGCGGTGCCGGCGACGCCGAGGGCCAGGGCCAGACCGACAGGGGTGGTGAGGCGCTCGCCAAGGACGGTCGCGGCCAGCCCCGCGATGAGCAGGGGCGCGCAGCAGATGGCGACGAGCGCCGTGACGGCAATGCCCGCCAGTGGCACGGCGCTGAAATAGGTGACCTGAAACGCCGCCATGCACGCGCCGAGCCCTACGCACCGCCACCGGTCGGCCGGATGGACCCCGGGCCCGCCGGTCAGCCACCGCGCCGCGACGAGGAGGAGCGCGGCCGCGACGACCATGCGGACGGCGCCGATGACGAGCGGACTGGCGCCGGCCTCGCTCACCAGCACCGTCGTCACCGATCCCGTGGTCCCCCACGAAACGGCGGCCAGAGCGATCAGCGCCAGGCCGCGCAGTCCCAGCCGACTTGACGGGACCGACACAGGCCCCGATCATATCGCGGCGAACGGACGGATCGTCGCCGTCGCGAGGGGACCGCATCGCCCCCGGGGTCGACGCGACAAAGGAGCGTCTATGAACGTGGGCTTCATCGGGACCGGGACCATGGGGCAGCCGATGGCCGCCAACCTCGTGCGGAAGGGCTTCGCGGTCGTGGCCTACGACGTGGTGGCGGACGCGCTGGCCGCCGCCGTCGAGGCCGGGGCCACCGGCGCCGGCTCGGGGGCGGAGGTCGCCCGGCGGAGCGAGCTGATCGTCACCATGCTGCCCTCGTCCGCCCACGTCGAGGCCGCCTATCTCGGGGCCGGCGGCGTGCTGGAGGGCGTGGCGGCGGGACGGCTGTGCGTGGACATGTCGACCATCGACCCGGCCGTCTCGCGGCGGGTCGCCGCCGCCCTGGCGCAGCGCCACGTGCGCTTCCTCGACGCGCCGGTGTCGGGCGGCGTGCCGCGGGCCACCGACGGCACGCTGGCCATCATGGTGGGCGGCGATGCGCGCGACCTCGACGAGGCCCGCCCGGCCCTCGCCGCGATGGGCGCCGCCATCATCCACGTCGGCGCCATCGGCAGCGGCGAGGTGGCCAAGCTCTGCAACAACCTCATCGCGGGCGTGGCGGCGGTGGCGGTCAGCGAGGCCTTCCGCATCGCCGAGGGGTTCGGCGTGGACGCCAAGGTGCTCACGGACGTGATCTCCAGATCGTCCGGCAACACCTGGGTGATGGAGCACATGCACCCGGTGCCCGGCCTGGTGGCGCGCTCGGCGTCGAGCCAGGACTACGCGCCGGGCTTCATGACCGACCTCATGGCCAAGGACCTCGGCCTCGCGGTGGATGCGGCGAGGCAGCTGCGGGTCCCGGTCGTGGTGGCGCCGGCCGCGCAGCAGGTGCTGCGCCTGGCGTCGTCGCACGGGCTCGGACGCAAGGACTTCACGTCGATCTACACATTCCTGAAGCCGTCGAGCGACCGGGCGGCTGTGTGACTTTTGACATGGGGGGCCTCGAGAGGGCCCCCCAAGCCCCCCGGGCGGCTCGGGGCGCCCCGGCGGAGCCGTGGCGCCCCTCGTCATGGCGCGGGGAGGGGAGGTGCCCTCATGCCATCTCTCCGTGCCTATCCTTTCTCCTTGCTTGCGGGCCTCGCTTCGGGGGATTCAGCGGCGGCGGAAGGCGGGGTCGGCGGCGGATCGGATGGTGCCGCCGTTGTCGGCGTGGCAAGGGTCGGTGATCGGCTGGAGGGCGGCGATGGCGTGGCAGAGCTCGTGGACGTCGATCTCCAGCGCCAGCGTGGAGGGCAGCGCGTCGGTGTAGCGGACGATCGTGATCAGCTTGACGTCGCCGGCCTCGGGCAGGGCGACCCGGCGCCACCGATGACAGCCGAGGGCCCAGCCGGCGGTCACGCTCGCGCATTCCCGGTGCACGAGCTCGCGGTCCTCGGAGACGACGAGCGTCACCAGCTGGTGGCCCTGTGGCAGCACGCCCATCTGCGTCGTGCGCGTCGACGTCGCGCAACCGGTGAGCGCGAGTGCGCCGACCACGATCGCCAGGGCTCGCCACATGCCCTCGAAGGAGGGCAACCGACATGCCAGGCCCGATCACGCTCCGGCGACGACGAATACGGGGGCGGATTACCGGGTTGGCGCAACGGCCTGCACCCGGTGCGCGGCGCTTTGCAGGCCTTCCGGGACGGCCGGCGGCCCGGCGCGCCGCGGTGGCGGCGCCGGGCTCGAGGCCGGCGGCGCGATGCTATACTACCGCCCGTTGTCCGCGTCGCCTGTCGCGACGCGCGTTGAGGGAGGGCCCGCCGTGAGCCTCTACGTGATGCTGAGCACGCTGTTGGAGTCCGGACGCAAGGTCCTGCGCGGGCGCCCCGGCTGGATCCGCAAGGTCAACGCCGACGTGCAGCGCATGGGCGCCCGCGTCGTCAGCCAGTACGCCGTGCTGGGACCGTACGACTTCGTCACCATCATCGAGGCTCCGGACAATGCCACGATCTCGCGGGTATCGGTCGAGCTGGGCGCGCGCGGCGGCGTGGCCGGCATGACGATGGCCGCCATCCCGCTCGACGAGTTCATCGGGCGGCTCGAGGGCGGCGCCGGGCGCCGCCGGGGGAAGAAGAAGCGCGCATGAAGGTCCTGAAGCTCATACCCGAGCGCTGCACCGGCTGCCTGCGCTGCGAGATCGCCTGCTCGTACATGCAGACGGCGACCTACCAGCCCGCCAAGTCCGTGATCCGCGTGTCGCCGTTCGAGGGGCACACGTCGTACGCGCCCTACACGTGCACGCAGTGCGCGGAGGGCTGGTGCATGACCGCCTGCCCGGTCGGCGCCATCACGATCAACGCAGCGGGCGCCAAGGACGTCCTCGACGACACCTGCGTGGGCTGCAAGCTCTGCACGATCGCCTGCCCCTACGGCACGATGTTCTACGACACGTCCACCCGCAAGGCGTTCAAGTGCAATCTGTGCGGCGGCGATCCCGCCTGCGCCCACGCCTGCCCGACGGCCGCCATCGAGTACGTCGAGGCGCCCGCGTCGGACTGGCTGGGCGACTTCGCCGCCGAGCGCGTGAGCCACCTGCTGGTGGCGGCGGGAGCCCGCTGATGCCGGCCCGTCACCTGATCATCGGCGGCGGCACCGCCGGTATGAACGCGATGCGGACCATCCGGGAGGAGGAGCGCGAGCCCTCCGAGATCACGCTCGTCACCGCCGAGCGCCCGTACTCGCGCATGGTGCTGCC
This sequence comes from Candidatus Methylomirabilota bacterium, assembly GCA_036397135.1. Taxonomy (GTDB): domain Bacteria; phylum Methylomirabilota; class Methylomirabilia; order Rokubacteriales; family CSP1-6; genus AR5. The sequence goes on along the minus strand of DASWJN010000185.1, from coordinate 3,257 downwards.
CTACTACCTCGACCGCTCCATCGCCGAGTCCCACGTCTTCACGGCCACCGCCGCCCACCTCGCGAAGTGGAAGGTCAAGACGCTGGTCGGCCGGCGGGCCACCGCCCTCGACGTCACGGCCAGCGTGTGCACGCTCGACGACGGCGCCCGGGTCGAGTACGACGACTGCCTGATCGCGACCGGCTCCTCGGCGGTGCGGGCCCCGGTGCCGGGCGCCGACGGCCCCGGCGTGCACTCGTTCTGGACGCTCGACGAGGCCCGTGGCGTCATCGACGCCATCAAGCCGGGCAGCGAGGTGGTCATGGTCGGGGCCGGCTTCATTTCCTTCACGATCCTCAACTCGATCCTCTCGCTGGGGGCCAGGCTCACCATCGTGGAGGTGGCGCCCCGCGTCCTGCCGCGCATGGTCGACGCGACGGGCGGCGAGCTGGTGGAGGGCTGGCTCAAGGCCCACGGCGTCAGCCTCCGCACCAACGTGAAGCTGACGAAGATCGAGGACGCCAGGGGCCGCAAGCGGCTGAAGTTCTCGGCGGGCCCCGATCTCGCCTGCGACGTCGTGATCATGGCCACCGGCATCAAGACGAACCTCGACTGGCTCAAGGGCTCCGGGGTCGAGATCAACCGGGGCGTCGTCGTCGACGACCGCCTGCGCACCAACGTGCCGAACGTCTACGCGGCCGGCGACGTGGCCGAGGGGCGCGACCTCGTCTCGGGAGAGGCGGCGGTGCACGCCATCGAGCCGACCGCCCAGGAGCACGGGCGCGTGGTCGGCGCCAACATGGCCGGCAAGGACGTCCGCTACCGCGGCTCGCTGATCGTCAACATCGTGGAGGTCTGCCACCTCGACGCCGCCTCGTTCGGGGCCTGGGACGACGCGAAGGCCGAGGCCGTCATCGGCCTCAAGAAGGATCGCAACGCCTACCGCAAGCTCCTGTTCACCGGCGACCGGCTGACCGGCGCGATCATCATCGGCCGCTCCAACGACATCTGGACGACCAACGACGTCGGCATGCTCAAGGGGCTCGTGCAGACCGGCGTCTCGCTCGCCCGCTTCAAGGACCTGCTGCGGCGCAACCCGTTCGACGTCAAGACCGCGTTCATCGCCGCCAAGACGACGGGCGCTCTCTTACCCGCAACCGTCCTGGGGCGCCCGTCGATGGCGCCCGGTGACAGCCCGGTGGCCGTATGACTCCAGCGACCCTCCGCGCACCCAAGAAGTCCACCACGCCGCAACCGCAACCACCCGGCGGGTTCGCCGGCCAGATCCTCCGCGTCGATCTCGGCAAGCGGAAGTGCTGGGGCGAGCCGTGGGGCGGTCCCGACGAGATACGCGACCAGCTCGGCGGCATCGGGCTCGGCTCGCGGATCCTCTACCACGAGACGCGCAAGGGGAAGGGCAACGTGTCCTGGGACCACCCCGACAACCGGCTCGTGCTCGCCACCGGGCCGCTGGCCGGGCTGCCGGTGTGGGGCACCGGCGGGCTCACCGTGGTGACGATCGGCGCGGGCACCAACGGCCCGACCTCGACCCAGGCCAACGGCTTCTTCGGCACGAACCTCAAGTACTGCGGGTACGACGCGATCGTGATCCAGGGCCAGTCGCGCGACTGGGTCTACCTCTACGTCGACGACGACCGGGTGGAGCTGCGCGACGCGCGGTCCTACATCGGCAAGGACACGTGGGAGACCCAGGACGCGCTCAGCGACGACCTCGGGCGGCGGGGCCACCAGCTCTCCGTGTACTCGATCGGGCCGGCCGGCGAGCACTGCGTCCGCTTCGCCGCCATCCAGGGCGACTATGGCCACGTCGCGTCCAAGAACGGCGTGGGCGCCGTCATGGGCAAGAAGAAGCTCAAGGCGGTGGCCATCGTGAAGGGCACGAAGGCGCTCCGCGCCAACGACCCGGTGGGGCTCGTGCAGGCGGCCGACGAGATCGCCCACGATCTGCAGACCGATCCGTCCGCCCGCTCGCTCTACGAGTACGGCACGCTGCCCGGCGTCGTGAACCTCAACAAGCTCGGGGCGCTGCCGATCAAGAACTACACGACCAACACCACCGACGGCGACATGTCCCGGTGGGAGGCGCCGAAGCTGCGCCAGGGCTTCGACCACCGCGGCCACCAGTGCAACGCGTGCGGCATGCACCACTGCCACATGGCGGTCATCCGCCAGGGCCGCCACAAGGGCACGATGGTCGACGAGCCGGAGTACGAGGGCTGGTCGGGCGCCGGCTGGACGATCGGCGTCACGGCCGACATCGACGGCGTGGCGTGGCTCAACAGCCAGCTCGACCGCGCCTGCCTGGACGTCAACGAGTTCGGCTGGGTGTGCGGCTGGGTGATGGAGGGCCTCGAGAAGGGCTGGCTCACGCCGAAGCAGGTCGGCTTCGACCTCAAGTGGGGCGACATCGAGGGCGCCAACCGGCTGGCCCAGATGATCAGCCGGCGCGAGGGCTTCGGCGACCTGCTGGCCGAGGGCCTCAAGCGCGCCGCCGAGAAGCTCGGGGGCGCCGCCCAGGACGCCGCCATCTACACCGGCAAGGGCGCCTCGCCCCGCGGCCACGATCACCGCGCCCGCTGGGAGGAGATGCTCGACACGACCACCTCGTCCACGGCGACGATGGAGACCGGCAACCCCGTGCACCAGACCGAGCTGGGCCTGCCGGCGCGCATCAACCCGTTCAACGGGGTGGAGGTGGCCAAGCTGGTCGCCGGCTGCCGCGGGCGGCGCAACTTCGAGGACTCGCTCGGCATCTGCATCTTCACGACGCGCACGCGCCTGGAAAACGTCTGCCGCGCCCTGTCGGCGGCGACCGGCTGGCGCTACACGGTCGAGGAGGCCATGCGCATGGGCCGCAAGACGGCGGCGATCAACCGCGCCGTCGCGCTGCGCTGCGGCCTCACCCCCGACCTCGAGCACCCGTCCAAGCGCTACGGCTCCACGCCTCACGACGGCCCCGCCAAGGGCCAGGCCGTCGGCGAGCAGTGGGAGACGATGGTGAACACCTGGTACGCGGAGGTCGGCTACGACCGCAAGACCGGCAAGCCCCTGCCGAAGACGCTCAAGGCCCTGGGGCTCGACTGGCTGGCGAAAGAGCTCTGGGGCAGCAAGGCCTAGCGCGCGCTATTCGCGACTGTCCACCGCGCGCGAACGGGCGCTGGCGGCGGGGGGCGTGGGCACCGGCGGCGCCGGCATGGCTCGCCGGTCGCGGCATGCTCGCTCCGGACGGGGGCGAGCGCGATCCCCCCATCCCCCCA
>DASWJN010000184.1:0-1794 GCA_036397135.1 Candidatus Methylomirabilota bacterium | reverse complement strand
CTGGGAGAGGTGCGAGCCGCCCAAGCTCAGGATGGGCACGTCGAGGTCGGTGCGGCCGAGGCGCCGGGTCGGGAGCGGGTCCGGCCGGGTGGGGGAGACGACCAGCCCCGCGCCCACGGCGCCGAGCGTGGTGGCGAACCGTCGGCGATCCAGAGGCCTCCCTACAACGTCTTCAGAAACGCCACCACCGCCGCCCGCTCCGCCGCCGGCAGCGCGCGGAACAGGTCCCGCGACCGCGCCCCCTCCCCGCCGTGCAGCTCGATCGCCTGCTCGAGCGTCGATGCCCGGCCGTCGTGCAGGAACCGCGTCATCAGGCGCACGCCCATCAGCGGCTCCGTACGAAACTCGCTCGGTGTCGCGAGCGCGAAGCAGATGTCGGCCAGCTCGGGCCCCATGTCGTGCAGCAACAGGTCGGTGTACGCCGCCACCTCGCGGTGGCGCAGCTGGGGGTTCGGGTTGTCGCCCGTGCGCAGCGCCGGCACGTGGCAGCCGTCGCACCCCACTCGGGAAAAGGCCTGGCGGCCCTGGCGCGTCTCGCGCGACTGGCGCCGCGGCGCCGGGGGCGCGAGCAGCCGCACGAAGAAGTCCACGAGATCGGTGGCCTCGCGCGAGAGCTCCGGCTCGGGCGTGGGATCTGTGCCCGAGGGAAAGGGCCCGTTGCCGAACGTCCCCTCGTCGAGGACGGCGGGATTGGTGATCCCCTGCTCGATGACGAACGCGCCGTCGTTGAACTCGCGCAGCGTGGGCACGAGCGCCTTGCGGCCGAAGCGGCCGAGGCGGCCGTCGAAGAACCGGTTGGGGCGCCCCGAGATGCCGTCGCCGTCGCGGTCCTCGGGGTCGGCGTGGGCGAGGATCGCCGAGTCGGGCACCGCGTCGAGCAGCCCGAAGCCGAAGATGTCGGGCGAGGTGCGGGCCGCGATCCCCGTGACCTGCGGCGGGATGGGCTCGCTATCGATCCCCACCGCGGTCCGCAGGGCGGGCGTGACGCGCTGCTGAAAGACGGGGCCGCCGAGCGCGACCAGCTCGTCGCAGGCGCGGCCCGGCCCCTCCGGATGGAACGCCGAGGCGTGGCGCTCCACCTCGTCGCCCGCACCGCCGCTCACCGGCTGGTCGTGACACTCGCCGCAGGCGTCGGCGTTGAACAAGGGGCCCAGGCCCGTCTCGGGGGTGAAGACGCTGTCGAACGCCGCCCGGCCCCGCGCGAACCGCTCGCGTTCGGCGGCCGAGAGGCCGGGCAACGGATCCCCCGGCTGAGGCGGCCGCCGGCACGACACGGCCGTCACGGCGACGGCGATCCCCCACACCGCGCAGAGCCGGATCATCGGGACGGCTCCAGCCCGGTGGCCATGCGGCCGACGCGCTCGATCGTGTAGGCGACGTAGCCCTCGCCCCCCCGGCCGGTGCCGTAGGACACTCGCACGATGTCCCCTGGGCGCAGTTGGCCCAGCGGCAGCACGCCCTCGGCACCCGCGGCGCTGACGCGCGTATCCGTGGGGACCTGGAGCCGCATGACCTGCAGCGCGAAGCCCACACCGGTCGTGACCTCGATCGCGCGGCCGCGCACGTCCACGACGCGCACGGCTCCCTGCAGGGTGTGCTGGGCGGGCTGCTGAGCGGTGAGCAGAGAACAGAAGGCGACGATTGCGATACGGTGCATGGGATCCTCCGGCGGCGGCCCTCGACAGTACCCCGCAATCTAGGGCCGGTTCGCACGGTTGCCTAACGGCCCTCCAAGCAGTTACGTGTTCCTCCGGTCGGACCCCCTCGAGGAGGCACCCATGCGTGGTTACCGGA
>DASWJN010000183.1:0-3279 GCA_036397135.1 Candidatus Methylomirabilota bacterium | reverse complement strand
CGAGGGCCCGGCCGCCCATCGTTCGGCCCGCCAGGAAGTACTCTTCGCCCGTCCGCTGGCGCCGCGCGAAGGCGAACGACATGCCGAAGATGGCGGCGAGGTACGCGCCGAGCACCCAGAGGTCGAGGCCGCCGAGCCCCGGGCCCGTCACCAGACGGCGGTGGGCGTCGAGTTCATCGACTCCGGCGCGCTCGGCCCCATATGGTGGTCATCGCGAAGGTCGCGGTCCAAGTTTGGACGACGTGTGGCATCGTCGATCATGGGCCCGCACGACCTGCCGCGAAGGCGGGAATCACAAAGGGCTGCGGGAGCACGCGGAGTATCACGAGGGTGGGCTCGCGGCGCGGCGGGCTTGCGCCAGATAGGCGGGCGCCAAGCCCAGCAGGTTCGCCAGCTTCCGGACTAGATAGTCCTCACGCCGGCGCATGTCGCCGTCCGCCAGAATGACGCCCCACATCACTTCGGCCAGAACCATCTTCTGGCCGAGGTCGTACTGCTGCGTGATGGTGCGAGTGAACTGATAGTGATCGATGGATTGCCGCCGCTCGGTCTCGGCGAGCTCCAGCAAGTCGCGCATCGTAGCCTCGTCCAGGTCGAAGTGGCGGCGCAGCGCTGACTCGATGTGGGCGCGCTCGACCGGACTGAACTCGTCATCGGCGTACGCAAGCTCCAAGAGGAGCGCGCAAGCTGCGACCTGGACGCCACTCGGCCCCGACTGGCCTTCTGCAGACTGAGCGCCCGACTCGTGACGCACGATCCGCCGGGCGACGAAACTCTTGATAGCGTCTAACACGCTGGTGAACACCTCACTTATCGCAATCTCTTATGACGTGGCGGACGCCGTCAAGCCAGTCGGTGAGAACCCGGTGCGGGTTTTTTTTCTTCAACGGAGCGCCCAGCGGAACGAAGGGCGCGCTATACTACCGGACGATGACCATTGACCCTCAGATCCGCGCGACCGCCGCCTCCCTCGCGCTCGTGCTGTCGGGCGGCGGGGCGCGCGCCGCGTATCAGGTCGGCGTGCTCGCCGCTCTCACGGAGGAGTTCCGCGACCTCGACTTTCCGATTTTCACCGGCGTGTCGGCCGGTGCGATCAACACCCTGTTCCTCGCCGCCCACCGCGGCCCCTTGGCCGCGGCGGTCGCCCGGTTGCGCGAGCAGTGGAGCCGGCTCACGGTGGAGGAGGTCTTCCGCGTGCGCCCCTTCGGATTGGGGCGCGCCGCCGTGCGCTGGCTCGCCCAGGCCGCCTTCGGCCGGGCGAGGAGTGCCACCGCCTTGCGGGGTCTCCTGGATCCGACTCCCCTGCGCCAGTTCCTCGCCCGCCATTTCGACCCCGGCGGCGTGGCGCATAACGTAGCAACGGGCCGGCTGCGCGCGGCAGCGCTGACCACGACCTCGTTCGCCACCGGCTACACGGTTACGTTCGTGGAGGGCGCGCCCGACGTGGCCCTGTGGCAGCGCGCCCGCCGTGTCGCAGCCGCCGCCCGGCTCACCATCGACCACGTGCTGGCCTCGTCGGCCGTGCCCATGATCTTTCCCGCCGTGAGGATCGGTGACGCGTTCTACGGCGACGGCGGCGTCCGCCAGACGGCGCCGCTTGCCCCCGCGATCCACCTCGGCGCCCGCGCGCTGCTAGCCATCGGGATGCGCACCGGCCGCCCCGCCGAGCCGCGGCCGCTGGCGCGCGATTACCCCAGCGCCGCCGAGACGATGGGGATGGTTCTGCACTCGATCTTGCTCGACGCCCTCGACGCCGACGCCGAGCGCCTCGCGCGCGTCAACCGGCTGGTCGCGGCGCTGCCTCCCGGAACCCCCACCCCGGACGGGCTGAGCCTCGTCCGTCTGCTGGTGCTCCACCCCTCGCGCGACCTCGGCGATCTGGCGCTGGGTCACCTGCGCACGCTGCCCCGCGGCCTGCGCTTGGTGGTGGGAAACCTCGGCGGAGAGCGAGTCCAGGCGGCGGACTTCCTCAGCTACCTGCTGTTCGAGCCGCAGTACATCGCGACGCTCATGGAGCTGGGCTACGACGACGCGCGGGCCGCGCGGGACCGCGTCGCGCGATTCCTGGCGCCGCCCGCCGGCGACGACGGATAGCATGCAACTCGCGCGCGGTTGTCCGGCCTAGCGAATGGCGCAGCTCCCGCACGGCCCGCGTTACGGCCTTCGCCCACCCGGCCGGGCCCGGCGCGGGGGCGATGCGAGCCTCGCGCAGGCGGCGCCGCAACGTCGGATCGACGGAGCCGTCGGGCCGGGGGACGATTATCGGCAGGTCGGCTTCGCGAAGCATGGGAGCGTCGAGCGGGCTATCACCCAGAGCGATGATGACAAGGGCGCCGTGGGCTCGCTGCAGCAGCTCGCGCGCCAGGCGCGTCGCGCGGCCTTTGTCGGTAGGGCCGTGCAGGTGCCAGAACCGGCCACCGCGCGTCACCCGGAGTCGGCGACGGGCCGCGAACCGCGCGAGCCCCCGCGCATGGCGCGTCGCGTCCCGCAGGAAGAAGAACGGCTCGTCGAACTCGCGGCGCTTGGCGCGCCGGGCCGCGGCCCGCGTGAGCCCGCTTGCCGCCGCGACCTCGCTGGCGCTCAGGTCTCCAAACCCCACCGCGGCGCCGCTGGTCCGCCGGCGGAGCGCAGCGAAGGCACGGCGAATCGCGGCGTACCCGGGCGCAAGTGGAACGACCCGCCCTTCGCGGACGCGGCGGGCGCCGGGTAGGCGGAGCGCGCGCGCGATCTCCGCCGGAACGAGGATCCCCGCGCCGTCCTCCACGATCGCGAGGTGAGGACCTTCCAGCTCCTGCCGCAGCGCGCGCAGCTCGGCCCGGGTCTTGCTCGTGCAGAGGACGACGGGCACGCCGAGCCGCCGCAGACGCCGGAGGACCCGGCCTGCCGGGCCGGCGCGGTACGTCCGGTGGTCGAGGAGGCAGCCGTCCACGTCGGTGACCACGGCGACCAGCGGGCGCCGCCGAGGATCAGCGGTTGTCCGCTTCAACCGCGTCTCGCAGCTCGTCCAGGAAGTCCGGGAGGGCGGAGGTGACACGGGCCCAGTTCGGCATCGGTCGGGCCCCCAGGGGATCGTCGTATACCTCCTTCGCGGCCGCCTCGATCGCCTGGGCGAACATCTCGACCGCGGAGTCTTCCTCGTGGCGATCGAACGCGAGATGGTTGATGGCGGCGTCGTCGGCGTAGCGGCGGACCTGATCCTGGCCCATGCGAAGGTAGACGGCGCGGACGCTGCGGAAGAATCCCTCCGAGATCGGGATCCCCTCGTTGCCGAGCGTCGTG
>DASWJN010000182.1:0-7293 GCA_036397135.1 Candidatus Methylomirabilota bacterium | reverse complement strand
CGCGAGTACTTCCGGCGCAACTGCTGGGCCGCCGTCGAGGGCAGCGAGCCGGAGATCGAGGCCACGGCCGGCCTCATCGGCGCCGATCGCATGTGCATCTCGACCGACTACCCGCACTTCGACTCCAACTTCCCGCACGTGGCCGACAACCTCCTGAAGAACGTTCCCCGGGAGATCGCGGCGCAGATCTTCATGGGCGGCGCCCACCTCTACGGGTTCGCGGAGGCGGACTTTGCCAAGGCGGACGCCGCCGCCAAGGCCGGGAGGCCGCCGGCGCGCTGAGCGGAGCGGCCGAAATGTCGAGTATCGATCAACAGCGGGTGCGCCGCACCCGCACGGGCCTGATCGCCCACGACCCGGCGCGCGCGCAAGCGGGCTACACCCTCTTCACACCGATGTTCGGCGACGGCACCGTCTACCTGCTGGACATGGCCGGAGCGGTCGTCCACACCTGGCGCCTGCCGTACCGCCCCGGCCTCTACGGCCACCTCCTCGACAACGGGAACCTCTTCTACTCCGGCAAGGTCATGGAGGGCGTGACGCGCTTCGAGGCGTGGGAGCGCTTCAAGGCCGGCGCCGCCCTCGAGGTCGACTGGCACGGCAAGGTGGTCTGGGAGATCCGGCACCCGGACCACCATCACGACGCGCGCAAGCTGGCCAACGGCAACGTGATCCTGCTCTGCCTGCGCCCGATCCCCGTCGCCCTGCACGCCCGCGTCAAGGGCGGGCTGGCCAGCAGCGAGGCCGGCGGCACGATCTACGGGGACTATCTGCTGGAGGTGACCACGCGTGGCGAGGTCGCGTGGGAGTGGCGGAGCTGGGAGCACCTGGATCTCGACACCGAGACCATCACCCTCCAGGACCGCCGCGAGGAGTGGACGCACGGCAACACCGTGGCCGAGCTGCCCGACGGCAACCTCGTGGTGAGCTTTCGCAACATCTCCACGGTGGCCATCGTCGACCGGCGGACCAGCGCGGTCGTCTGGAAGCTGGGGAGCCCGCCGCTGGCCCAGCAACACGACCCGCGCCCGCTTCCCAACGGCAACCTGCTGATCTTCGACAACGGCCCGCACCGCCGTGACCACCCGGCGCCCTATTCGCGGGTGATCGAGGTCGATCCCCGCACCAGCGCGATCGTCTGGGAGTACCACGACCAGTCGCTCTTCGACTTCTTCAGCCCGTACATCTCCGGCGCCCAGCGGCTGGCCAATGGCAACACGCTGATCTGCGAGGGGTGTGACGGCCGGATCTTCGAGGTGACGCCCGAGGGCCTGGTCGTCTGGGAGTACGTCAACCCGTACTTCTTCCCGGAGACGGGACGGCCGGGGCTGAACAACTGGGTGTTCCGTGCGTTCCGGCACACCCCGGACGAGATCGAGCGCGCCCGCCGGAGCTGAGGGGGCGCGTCCGGCCTGCGATGCCCGGAGGCCGTCCGGCGTCAACCGGCCCGGCGCCCGCCGAGGAGCGGGTCGCCGGGCCGGCTGACCGTCAGGGCTGCTTGACGAGGAAGCGGGCGCGCCGGTTCTTGGCCCGGCAGGTAGTGGTCTTCTCGGCACAGACCGGCCGCTCGGAACCGTACGAGATGGCCGAGATGCGCTTGGGCTCCAGGCCCTTCGAGACCAGGTACCGCATGACCGACTCGGCGCGCTTCTCGGCGACGGTCAGGTTCTGCTCGCGGGTCCCCAGGTCGTCGGTGTGCCCCTCGATCATCACGACCGAGCCCGGATGTTCCTTGAGCCAGCGCATGATACCGTCCAGGGTCTTGACGTCGGTCTTGCCGACGGTGACCTGGCCGGACCGGAAGCGGACGTCCGCGAGGCCGGGAAGCTCGACGTAGCCGTTGGACGACGCCGGGGCCGCCGCCGTCCCGGCAGCCGGTGCGGGAGTCGCGGTCGTGACCGGCGGGTGCGAGGTCACCAGCACCGGCTCGGCGGTCGTGCGCTCCGGGGCCGGACTGGCGACCTCCGGGCTCGTCGGCGCCTCGGCGGTGGATGACGTCTTCCAGAACTGCCACGAGGTGCCCGAGCAGCCTGTCAGGGCGATCACCATCACCAGCGATCCGAAGGTCAAGAACACGGACCTCGTCCCATCACCCATCGTCGTTCCCCTCCTGTGTTCGAGTGGCGCTCCGCCGCGGAAGCACAGGGGATGCCAGGCTCCCTGTCGTGAAGTCGAGGGCTTAGCGCACTGGCCGGTGACAGCCAGGCACGACAGGGGGCAGCCGTGTCATTGCGCCGACGCGAGCAGGCGCCACGCACGACGAATCCCGCCGGCCTCGAACGGCGGCTGGACGAGCAGGATGAGCCGCTCGACGCCCGCACGCTCCAGCGTCCGCCGGGCCGCCGAGTCGCCATCGAGCCAGCGGTCGTGCAGTCCGGCGAAGACCGTGAGGATGAATCTGGACGGTTCGCGCCCGGCCGCTGCGTGCGCCTCGCGGGCGATCCTCACGAGGTCGACCAGCCGCGGATGGAGCGCCTGGGTGTTGAAGCCGTCCGCGTGGCGCCCGGCGATCGCCGCCATCCGCGGCCCGAAGCCGCCCACGATGATCGGCGGTGGCGGCTCCGGCCGGAGGAACCCCGACTCCCCGGACCAGAGCCGGCGCATCAGCGCGATCGCTTCGACCACGCGCGCGGCCCGCACCTCGTCCCGCGCCACGGGCTGGCCGATCGCGGCCTGCTCCGCGGCGTAGGGTGTCGCGCGGCTGCCGCCGGCGCCGAGGCCCAGGAGCAGGCGCCCGCCCGAGACGGCTTGCAGGGTGGCCGCCATGTTGGCCAGGACGCCGGGCGAGCGGTTGGCCACGTTGAGCACGAGCGGCCCCAGCATCACCCGGCGCGTGACCTCGGCGAGCGCCGCCAGGACGGTCCACGCCTCCGGCACGCCGGGACCGGCGCCGTTGTCGGGATCGCGCAGGTGATCCCACGTCCACAGCCCGTCGAACCCCGCCTCGTCGGCCGCCACCGCGGCGGCGCGCAGGTCGGCCCAGCGGGCGCTCATCGGGATCAGGAGCAGGTCGGTCTTCATGGGGCCCTCGTGTCCGAGAGTATGTGGCAGAATGGCGGCCGGCGTCGCGCCAGGAAGTCCCACGCACCCTCACCCGATCGAAGGGGGAGAGATGAGCCAGGCCCTCAACGGCATCCGCGTCCTGGACCTGACCCAGTTCGAGGCGGGAACCTCGTGCACGCAGCTCCTGGCCTGGCTGGGCGCCGACGTCATCAAGCTGGAGGAGCCCGGCAAGGGCGAGCCGGGCCGGTACGGCCGGGCGGAAAAGCCCGGCGTGGACAGCAGCTATTTCCTGACGCTCAACTCCAACAAGCGCAGCGTCACGCTGAACCTCAAGCATCCGGCAGGCAAGGCCATGTTCCTCGACATGGTCAAGCAGGCGGATGTCGTCGCCGAGAACCAGGCGCCGGGCGCCATGGAGAAGAACGGCCTCGGCTACGAGACGCTCGCGGCCATCAATCCAAAGTTGATCTACCTGTCGGTGAAGGGCTTCGGCAGCTACGGCCCGTACAGCCAGTACAAGAGCTTCGACATGATCGCCCAGGCGACCGGGGGCGCGATGACGCTGACCGGCTTCCCCGGCTCGCCCCCGCTCAAGCCCGGCCCGACCATCGGCGACTCCGGCACCGGCGTGCACGCCGCCTTTGGCGTGATGGCCGCCCTGTGGCAGCGCGAGGCCTCCGGCCAGGGCCAGCGTGTCGAGCTGTCCATGCAGGACGCGGTGGTCAACCTCTGCCGCATCGCGATGCGGCTGGTGTACGCCGGCGGCGACTTCGACTCGCGCCGCGGCAACGAGGTGCCCAACTCCTCGCCCTCGGGCATCTACCGCTGCAAGCCGGGCGGCCCCGACGACTACGCCTACATCTATCCGCAGCCGGTACGGCGCCACATGTGGGACGCGCTGCTGCGCACGATCGGCCGCGAGGATCTCGTCGGCCATCCAGAGTGGTCCGATCCGAAGTGGCGGAGCGCGCACAAGGACGAGGTGAACACGCTGGTCGAGAACTGGACGATGACGCGAACGAAGCACGAGGTGATGGCCGAGCTGGGCGGGGCCGGCGTCCCGGCCGGCGCCTGTCTGACGCCGACCGAGATCCTCGCCGATCCACACCTCAAGGCGCGCAACATGGTGACGACGATCCAGCATCCCGGCTGGGGCGAGTTCACCATGCCCGGCAACCCCGTGCAGCTGTCCAGGTCGCCGACCGAGATCCGGCCGGCACCCCTGCTCGGCCAGCACAACGCCGAGGTGTACAAGGAGTGGCTGTCGCTCGGCGTCGAGGACCTCGAGCGGCTCCGGGCCGACGGCGTGATCTGAGCGCGGCGCGCCGCCCGACCGCGGGCTGGCCGGCTAGGGCAGCAGGTCGGCGACGCGGATGCGGCGGCGGGGCGCCGCGAGCGGTGAGACCGTTGCCCGTGGCCCGAGCAGCGCGACGCTGCGGTACTTCCAGCGCCCGGCCGCGGATCGCTCGGGCTCGCGGTGGACCTCCAGAACCCGGTCGATCAGGTTCACGATCCAGTAGTCGGCGAGACCCGCCCGCGCGTACAGGACCGCCTTGCGCACGCGGTCCTTCGCCAGCGAGGAGTCGGCCACCTCCACGACAAGGACCGGTGAGGATGGGTGCGCGGCCGAGTATCGCCGAAGGCGTCCGCGCACCACGGCGATATCGGGCTCCGGCTCGGAGACGTCGTCGAGCGCGACGGGCGAGTGACCGCGAATGTGATGGCCTCTTCCGAACGCTCGCTGCAAGGCGGCTCGCGCGAGCTCGACCGCCACCGCGTGCTGGCTTCCCTGGGGCTCGCGGACGACCAGCAGACCGTCCAGCAGCTCGATCCGCTCGTCCCCGTCGAAGAAGCCCTGGCCGATGAGCCGATCGTACTCGACGCGGGTGAACCGGCGGGTTTCGACGCGTGGCGCCCTCACGGTGGATCACCTTACTCCAGCCGTTCCATCTCCCTCAAGCGTGCCCCGCGAGTGACGCCGGCCGAGCGGCTGGCACGGGTCCCTCGGGTTTATACTGCGCAGGCCGAGAGACCGCCGGTGCGCAGGGCGCACGAGGGGGCTCCATGACGATGCGTTTCGGCGTCTTCGACCACATCGAGCCGGTGCCCGGACAGCGGCTGGACCGGATCTATCGCGAGCGCCTGCTCCAGATCGAGCGCCTCGACGCCGCCGGCTTCCACGCCTATCACCTGGCCGAGCACCACACGCCGGCGATCCACAGCCTGGCGCCCTCGCAGAACGTGTTCCTGGCCGCCGTGGCCCAGCGCACGCGGCGCCTGCGCTTCGGCCCCTGCGTCTACGTGCTGCCCCTGCACCACCCGCTGCGGCTGATCGAGGAGATCAGCATGCTCGACAACCTCAGCGACGGGCGGCTGGAGATCGGGGTCGGCCGCGGCGGCGTCATGGAGGCCTTCTTCTGGGGCCAGGAGGCCGATCCCGAGATCAACTACGCGCGCTACCTCGAGACGCTGGCGATCATCCGCGAAGGGCTGAGCCACGACGAGCTGACGTACGCCGGCCGCTTCCACAGCTTCGAGAAGCTCCCGATGTACCTGCGCCCGCTGCAGCAGCCGTATCCGCCGCTCTGGTACATGCGCAATCCCGTGACGGCGGCGATGGAGGGCATGCACACGATCATCGTGGGCTCGCTCGACGGGCTGGCCGTCGCCGTGCCGCGCTATCGGGCCGCCTGGGAGGAGCACCAGGGCGCCGGCGCCCGCACGGTCCAGGGCGACGAGCCGATGATCGGCCTGGTGGTGCACCTGGTCGTGGCGGAAACCGACGACGAGGCGATCGCGGCGGCGACGCCCGCCTGGGAGAAGTACCGCTGGAACCTGGCCGCCCCGCGCCGGCTGGAGGCGGAGAAGCGCAACCTGACCCAGTTCCTGTCCACCAAGGACGGCTCGTTCGGCTTCGTCGGCGATCGTCCGGCCGGCCTGCCCACCCGGGAGCTGCGGCGCGACATCGACGCCGAGCTGGAGCGCTTCGACCAGCAGGCGCGGCGGCCCCATCCCAATCGCCTCGGTGGCGTGGCGCTGGCCGGCACCCCGGCCGCGGTGCGCGAGTACATGGACGAGTACGTGGCGACGGGCGCCAACTACTTCGTCTGCTCGTTCCAGTGGGGCGACCTCACCCACGAGCAGGCGATGCGCTCGCTCGAGCTGTTCACGACCGAGGTCATGCCGTGGTACGCGCAGGCTCCGGCCTGAGGAGAGAGTCATGGAGATGAAGGCCGCGATCTTCCGCAAGGTGCACGAGCCGCTGACGGTCGAGTCGGTGGAGATCGACAAGCCCTGGGGTCGGGAGGTGCTCGTGCGCACGGCGGCGACGGGCGTCTGCCACAGCGACCTGCACGTCGTGGACGGCCAGGGCCGCTGGCCGCTCGACCGACCCATCGTGCTCGGCCACGAGGGCGCCGGCGTGGTGGAGGCGGTCGGTGCCGACGTGACCACGGTGAAGCCGGGCGATCACGTGGTCGCCTGCCTGTCCGGCTTCTGCGGAAGCTGTGCGCAGTGCCTGGGCGGCCACCCGAACCTCTGCACCGGCGGCGCCGTCACCCGCGCCGACTCCGCCGCGCCGCGGCTCTCGCAGAAGGGCGAGCCGCTGCGCCAGTTCATCGGCATCGCCAGCTACGCCGAGCGCATGCTCCTGCACGAGAACTCGCTCGTGAAGATCGATCCCGACCTCCCGCTCGACCGCGCGGCCCTGGTCGGCTGCGGCGTGCTCACCGGGGTCGGCGCCGCGCTGCGGACGTCGGGCCTGGAGGCCGGGCAGACCGTCGCCGTGTTCGGCTGCGGCGGCGTGGGGCTGGCGATCGTGCAGGGCGCCCGCATCGGCGGCGCCAGCCGCATCATCGCGGTGGACATCTTCGACTCCAAGCTGGAAATGGCCCGGCGGGTGGGCGCCACCGACGCCGTCAACAGCGCCCAGGACGACCCGGTCAAGGCCATCCGCGCCCTCACCCGCGGCGCCGGCGTCGATCACGCCTTCGAGGCGGTGGGCAACGCCAGGCTGGTCCGCCAGGCGATCGAGAGCCTGGCCATCCGCGGCACCGCCACGATCGTCGGCGTGCTGCCGCCCGACGCGATGATCGAGTTCCCCTGGATGGCCATCCGGCCGGAGTGCCGCGTGCAGACCTCGCGCATGGGCTCCAACCGCTTCCGCATCGACATCCCGCGCTATCTGGACTTCTACCGGCAGGGCCGGCTGCTGCTCGACGAGATGGTCACCCGTCGCGGGCGGCTGGAGGACATCAACGAGGCGTTCCGGGCGATGAAGGCCGGCGAGGT
>DASWJN010000181.1:0-3459 GCA_036397135.1 Candidatus Methylomirabilota bacterium | reverse complement strand
GCATCGCCCGCATTCGACGCGCCCGGCCGGGCGATGCGCCGACCATCGCCCGGCTGGCCAACGCGCTCAATCGCCACGAGCGCCTCCGGCAGCGGTTCACGCCGGCGATCGTCCGGCGGGACGCCTTCGGCCGCCGCCCTCACTTCCGGGTGCTCATCGCCGAGGTCGATCGCTGCGTGGTCGGCTACGCGTCGTTCGCCCTCGGCTACAACACCGACATCGCCGCTCCCGAGCTGTTCATGCACGATCTCTTCGTCCTGGCGCGCTCGCGGAGCCGCGGCCTCGGGCGGATGCTGGTGGCCGCGGTGGCGGGCGAGGCGGTCCGCCGCCGGCTGACGTGCCTGGAGTGGGGCGTGCGCGGGGACAACGCCCGGGCCAGGCGCTTCTACCGCCGGCTGGGCGCGCGCGTGAGCGACATGCGCACCGCCTCGCTGGCGGGGCCGGCGCTCCGGACGATCGCCGCGCGCCGGTGATCCACCTCCTCGTCAACGCCACCATCCTCACGATGGACGACTCGCTGCCGGTCGCCCAGGCACTGGCCGTGAAGGACGGGCGCATCGTCGAGGTGGGCGGCACCGACGAGATCCTCTGGCTGCGCGAGGACGAGTACGAGGTGAGCGACCTCGAGGGCCGCACGGTCATCCCGGGCTTCGTGGATCCCCACAACCATTTCTCCAATCGGCGCGCTGGAGGTTCCCGTGCGGCGAGAACTCCCCGCTGCTCGGCATCCAGGCCGCGGTGACGCGGCGGGCCCGCGGGGGCGAGCCGTCAGGGCTGGAGGAAGCGCTCACCGCGGAAGCGGCCCTGCGCGCGTACACGATCGATGCGGCCCGGGCCGTGGGGCTGGAGGCCGACCGTGGCGCCCTCGTCTCCGGTAAGCGTGCGGATTTCCTGGTCCTGTCCGCCAACCCCCTGGAGTGCCCGCCGGGCGCGATCAACGACCTGCAGGTGCTCCAGACGTGGGTCGAGGGCAGCCGAATCCTGGTTCGACCTTGACCACCCCGGCGTCTATGTGTTACTTGTCGGCGCTTAGCCGACGTGATGAGCCGGGGGGAGCTATATGGCGCAAGTGATCGGATTCATTGGTCTGGGGATCATGGGTCGCCCGATGGCCCGAAATCTGATCAAGGCCGGCTATCCGCTGGTCGTCCACAGTCGCAGTCAGGGTCCCGTCGAGGAAATCGTCAAGGCCGGCGCCACCGCCGCCGGCTCTCCCAAGGACGTCGCCGGGCAGTGCGACGTGCTCATCACGATGCTGCCCAACTCGCCCGACGTCGAGCAGGTCGCGCTCGGTCCCAGCGGCATCATCGAGGGCGCGCGTCGGGGCCTGGTCTTCGCCGACATGTCGACGATCTCGCCGATCGTCACCCAGAAGATCGGCAAGGCGCTCGAGCCCAAGGGCGTGGCGATGCTCGACGCGCCGGTGTCCGGCGGCGAGAAGGGCGCCATCGACGGCGCGCTCTCGATCATGGTGGGCGGCGACAAGGCCGTGTTCGAGCGCGTGTTGCCGATCTTGCAGGCGATGGGCAAGACCATCACGCTGCTGGGGCCGCTCGGCTTCGGCGGCTTCACCAAGCTCGCCAACCAGATCATCGTGGCGGTGAACCTCACCGCCCTGGCCGAGGCCCTGACGCTGGGCAAGAAGGCCGGGCTCGACCGTGAGCTGCTGCTCACGGCGCTGGCGGGCGGGCTGGCCGGCTCCCGGTGCCTGGACCAGAAGAAGCCGAACTACCTCGCGAACACCTACAACCCCGGCTTCAAGGTCGACCTGCACTACAAGGACCTCGGCCTCATCATGGAGTCGGCGCGCGCGCTCGGGGTGCCGTTGCCGGCCACGGCCGTCGTCCAGGAGCTGTTCAACGCGCTTCGCGTCAAGGGACGCGGCGGCCTCGACCACTCGGGCATCATCACCCTGCTGGAAGACCTCGCGGGCGCCTCGTGAGGGCCACCGTCGATCGGGCGGGCCTCGACCCGCAGGGCCGACTGCCCAAGGTGCAGATCCGACGGGTGCGCAAGGGGGACCTCGCCAAGGTCAAGGACGTCCTCGAGCAGAGCTTCGGCGACTTCCTCGAGCGGCAGCTCGGCACCCGGCCGCGCCAGGCGTTCAACGGCGCCCAGTACGTGCACCACCGCTGGCTCATGGAGCCGTG
The DNA here is from genome assembly GCA_036397135.1 of Candidatus Methylomirabilota bacterium. Classification (GTDB taxonomy): domain Bacteria; phylum Methylomirabilota; class Methylomirabilia; order Rokubacteriales; family CSP1-6; genus AR5. The sequence goes on along the minus strand of DASWJN010000181.1, from coordinate 1,309 downwards.
GGGCTGCTTCGTGGCCGAGGAGGACGGCGCCAAGATCGTGGGGGCGGCGCTGGCCGCCACCTGGGGCACGGTCGGCCTGCTCGGCCCGGTCGCGGTGCTCACGCACTATCACAATCAGACGATCGCCCAGCAGCTCATCCGCGCCGTCCAGGAATTCTTCGAGGAGAACAAGGCGACGCTGCACGGCGCGGTGACCTACCCGACCAGCGCCAAACACCTCGCGCTCTACCACAAGGCCGGCTTCCGGCCGAAGTTCCTCACCGCGATGATGAGCCGCGGGCTCGATCGCTCCGGCACGCGGGGAGTGGCCCCGAGGCCGGCGCTGAAGGGCACGGTGGCCATCCGGCGCTTCTCGGCGCTGGAGGAGACGAAGAAGAAGGCCGCGCTCGGCCGGTTCCACCGCATCACCAACGCCGTCTGCCGCGGCCTGGACCTGGCCAAGGAAGTCGAGATCGTCGACGGCCTCGCGCTGGGCGACACGCTCCTGCTGGAGCGCGCCGCCGAGCTGGTCGGCTTCGCGATCTGCCACACGCCCGGCGTCAGCGAGGCGCCGACCGGCAGCCTCTACGTGAAGTTCCTGGCCATCGATCCCCGCCAGCGCAAGGTCGAGCACCTGGAGCAGTTCGTGACGGCCATCGAGGACCTCGCCCACGAGCAGGGGATCGCGCGCGTCATCCTGCCGGTCTACCTGCGCTACTGGCTCGCCTACAGCACCCTGGTGAAGTGTGGCTACCAGGTCGACTTCACGATGGTGCGGATGCAGAAGGGTAAGCCGGAAGATTACGAGGACCCCGCCGACCTCGTGCTCGACGACTGGCGGTGATCGCGCAGTGGTCCCGGCTGGCCCTCGGCGCCGGCCTGGCGCTGGCGGCCGCCGGTCCGGCCACCGCCCACTCGTTGCTCCTGGAGTCGGGCCCCGCCGCCGGCGCGACCCTCACCGCCGCGCCGCGGGAGGTCACGCTGCGCTTCAACAACCGGATCGAGAAGGCGCTGTCGCGCGTGCGCCTGCTCGACGCGCGCGGCGTCGTCCATTCCCTGGCCGTCACCGTCGACGGCGGCCCTCCTGATCGCCTGACCGCCGCCGTGCCGCCGCTCGAACCCGGGCCCTGGCGCGTCGAATGGCAAGTCCTCTCCGCCGACGGCCACGTCGTCTCCGGCCGCTTCGAGTTCCGCCTGGCTCCGTAGCACGCCATCGCACGCGATGACCACACGACGCGACGCAGCCCCGCTCGCCCAAGACCACGCGCGCTCGATCCACCGCTCCGAGCGCCGGCTCCGCCGGCGCCATCCTGGTCTGGGGGAGGCCTCG
>DASWJN010000180.1:0-6657 GCA_036397135.1 Candidatus Methylomirabilota bacterium | reverse complement strand
GACCTCGACCGCCGGCGCCGGCGCCGCGGGCGCCGGCCCGCCCGCGTCCCGGACGAGGAGCAGCGTGGCGGGAACGATCCAGGCGGCCATCAGCAGGGCCAGCCCGCGCAGTGCCCAGCGCCACCCGAACCAGTCGATCAGGAGCTGCGTGAAGGGCACGAGGGCGAAGATGCCCACGCCGATCCCCGCCGAGGCCAGGCCGATCGCGGTGCCGACCTGCGCGGGATACCAGTTGCGGATGAGGACGACCGACGGCACCCAGCCGGCCGCGCTCACGCCGAGGGCGGCGAGCACGCCGAAGGCGACGTAGAGGTGCCACACCGTCGCGACGTGCGCCCCGGCCAGCAGCCCGCCGGCGAGTACCAGGCCGCCGGCGGCGATCACCGGGCGCGGCCCGAAGCGCTCGACGAGCCAGCCCAGCAGCGGACCGGTGAGGCCGTGCACGACGACGAGCAGCGAGAACGCCCCGGCCACGACCGAGCGGCTCCAGCCGAACTCGCGCAGGAACGCGACCAGGAAGACCGAGTAGGCGTACCAGAAGCCGTAGGCCAGCCCGAGGGTGACGAACGTGGCGACGAGGACGCGCCAGGCGCCGCGCGGCGCCGCCAGGGTCCCGATCATCAGCCTTCGACGATCATGCCCTTGCGCTCGACGTCGGCCGGGGTCTCGGCCAGCCGCGGTCGGCGGCCCAGGAAGAGGACGAACGGGATGACGGCCGCGAAGATCCAGACGAGGCGCCAGAAGTTGTCGAGGAACGACAGCGCCAGCGCCTCGCGCTGGACGATCTGGTACAGGTGCGCCCACGCCTGCTGCTCGGCGGTGACCGGGTCGGCTCCGCGCGCGACGAACGTCTCGGTCAGCCGGTGGTAGCGGTCCCACACGTCGGGGTCGTACAGGCTCACGTGAGCGGCCAGGCGCGCCTGGTGGACCTGGGCGCCGCGCTCCAGCAGCGTCGCCACCGCGGCGATGCCCAGGCTGCCGCCGGCGGTCCGGATGAAGTTGAACAAACCGGAGGCGTGGCCCAGCTCGCGCATGGGGACGGCGCTGAGCGCCACCGTCGACAGCGGCACGAACGTGAAGCCGATGCCGAAGCCCTGGATGAAGCGCGGCAGCATGATCTGCCAGTAGCTCGCCTCCAGCGTGAGCGTGGCCATCAGGTACATGGCGTAGGCGTTCACCGCGCAGCCGGTCACGATGATCCAGCGCGGGTCGAGGCGGGTGAGGAGGGCGCCGGCGACCGGCATCGTGATCAGGGTGGACAGGCCGCCCGGCGCCAGCACCAGCCCGGCCAGCATCGCCGTGTAGCCCATCAGGATCTGGGTGAACAGCGGGGTGAGCACCATGATCCCGTAGAACGCGATGCTGATGACGAACATGGCCGCCGTGGCCACCGCGAACGTCGGATGGCGCAGCACCCGGAGATCGACCACCGGCTCCTCGGCCCGCAGCTCGCGCACGACGAGGGCGACGAGCGCGACCACCGCCACCGCGCTGAGCCAGACGATCAGCGGCGAGGCGAACCAGTCCTCGCGCTGGCCGCGGTCGAGCACGAACTGCAGCGCGCTGACGCCGGCCACGAGCAGGACCAGGCCGGGCACGTCCACGCGCCGCACCGCCGGCCGCTCGGTGGTGGACTCGGGCAGGAACAGCCAGGCCATGACCACGGCGGCGGCGCCGACCGGCACGTTGATGTAGAACACCCAGCGCCAGCTCCAGTTGTCGGTGATCCAGCCCCCGAGCGTCGGCCCCATGATCGGGGCGAACATGATCCCGATCCCCCAGACGGCCATCGCCATCCCGCGCTGGCTCGCCGGAAACGTCTCCATCATCGTCGCCTGCGACAGCGGCACCAGCGGCCCGCCGGCCAGCCCCTGCAGGAACCGGGCGACCACCATGACGGCCAGGCTGGGCGCCGCCCCCGCCGCCGCCGAGGTCAGCGTGAACGCCACCGTGGCCACGATGAACAGCCGCTTGCGGCCGAGCAGGTCGGTCAGCCAGCCGGTGATGGGCAGGCTGATGGCGTTGGCGACCAGGAACGACGTCAGCACCCACGTGATCTCGTCCACCCCGGCCGACAACGTGCCGCGCATGTGATCGAGCGCCACGTTGGCGATGGTGACGTCGAGGATCACCAGGAACGTGGCCATCATCGTCGACACGGCGACGATGGCGCGGTGGACGCGCGGGCTCACCGCAGCTCGATGACGGGGACGACCGACATGCCGGGCACGAGCAGCGCGTGCCCGTTCTGCCCCGGCTCGAGCACGAGCTTGACCGGGATGCGCTGGACGACCTTGACGAAGTTGCCGGAGGCGTTCTCGGGCGGCAGCAGGGAGAAGCGGGAGCCGGTCCCGCTCTGGATCGAGTCGACCCGCGCCCGGAGCACGAGCCCGGGGTGCGTGTCGACCGAGATCGTCGCGCGCTGGCCCGGGCGCACGCGGGTGAGCTGGGTCTCCTTGTAGTTCGCGACCACCCAGACGTTGGCGACGTCGACGACCGCGAGCAGGGGCTGGCCCGGCTGCACGACCTGGCCGACCTCCACCGTCCGCCGCGTCACGCGGCCGGCGACCGGCGCGGTGACCGTCGTGTACTCCAGATTCAGCTCGGCCTCGCGCAGCGTGGCGCGGGCCTCGGCCAGCTGCGCCTCGGCGCTGGCCGCCTCCGCGCTGCTGATCGTCACTTCCCCCCGGCGGCTGCGAGCGGTGCCGAGCGCTGCCTCGGCCTCCTCGCGTTGCCGGCCCGCCTGCGCCAGCGCCACCTCCTGGCTGGCCACCTCGGCCTCGGCTTGCGCCACCTCGGCGCGCGCCCCGTCCAGGCGCTGCCGCGCCGCCTCGAGGGCGGCGGCGGCCGTCTTGAACGCGATGTCCGCGTAGTCGAACTCCTGGCGCGCGATCAGCGTGCGCTCGAGGAGCTCCTGCGTCCGCCCCCGGTCGAGGCCCGCCCGCTCGTGGTCCGCCTGACGCGCGACCACGTCGGCCTGCGCCACCTGCACGGCCGCCCGGCGCGCCAGCAGCCGGCTGCGCCGCTCCTCGAGCACGCGCCGGGCGCTGTCGATCCCGAGCGCCATCCGGGCCGTCGTCGCCTCGGCGAGCGTCACCTGGCTGCGCGTGGACGCCTCCGTCATGGGCACGCCGGCGGCGGCCATCCGCAGGCGACCCTCCGCCGTCGCCAGCGCGGCCCGGGCCTGCTCGACCTTCACCTCCAGATCGCGCGGGTCCAGGCGCAGCAGCGGCGCCCCGGCCGGCACCTCCTGGTTGTCGCGCACCAGCACCTGGAGCACCGTGCCGCGCACCCGCGCACTCACCGGCGAGACGTGGGTCTCGACGAACGCGTCGTCGGTGGACACGTGACGGTCCCAGTAGCGCCAGAGCCGGACGCCGTACGCGCCGGCCGCCAGCAGGACGGCGCCGAGGAGGGCCAGGCCCAGCGCCCGGCGGCGCCGGCGCCAAGCGCCGGCCCGGCGGACGGCCCCGGCCGCATGAGTGTCGCTCACGGTGGCATCCTACCCTGCCCCGCCGCCCGTGCGACCAAGTAAGGGAAACCCCGACACTGTAAGGGAAACCCCGATATTGCGCTTCGCCATCGCTCGATGATCTTCTGACCGCAATCCGAGGAGGCGCGTCCATGTCAGGAGAGGCAGAGCATCCAGCCGATCGCGGTCAGCGTCTCCCGCTCCGGGTGGTCAGGCCGTCGATCGAGGAGCCCGGCGTGCGACGGCGGCGAGGGCGGCCGTGGGGCGCGATCGAGCGCATCCTGACGGCCGATACCGGGCTCATCCAGCGGCTGCTCGGCGCTCCGGCCGACGAGATCGTGATGGCGGTGAGCTCGCGGCCGGACGCCGTGGCGTTCTGGGACGTCGTCGAGCAGATCCTCCGCCGTCGCGCCTACTCCTCCACGCGCGCGCGCTCGATGACGAGGAGATCGCCGGGACGCAGGTGTGCGCGCCGGGCGGCCGCGTTCCCCCGCCGGAGCGCGTCGACCGAGACGCCGAACCGCCGCGCGATGCCTCCGAGCGTGTCGCCCCGCTGCACGCGGTACGTGACCCGGCGCACGGCCCGCGCCGCCATGACGCGCTCCAGCCCGGGCAGCGCCGTCGCGAACCGGGCGCGGCCACTCTCCGGAATGCGCACCGCGTACCGGCCCGTCGGCAGCCGGTCCCCGGCGATGGCGGGGTTCAGCGTCCGGATCTCCCGGTAGAAGGAGCCGGCGGCCGACGCCAGCTCCCGGACGAGCAGGTGGCCGGTGACCGTGACGGTGACGGTCGCCGTCGCGTGCGGCGCGTAACGCTCCTGCGGCGCCACCTCGAAGCCGTACCGGCCGGGCGCCTCGAGGATCAGCTTCGCGGCCAGGACCCGGAAGACGTAGCGCTCGGTCTCGGCCGGCAGCGCGAGCCGGTAGTAGTCGGCCACGCCCTGCTCACGCAGCGCTGTCTCGACGCGCCCCTGCCCGGCGTTGTAGCCGGCGAGAGCGAGCGGCCAGTCGCGGAAGCGCGCGTGGAGGTCGCGGAGATAGGCGATGGCGGCGGCCGTCGAGCGCGCGGGGTCGCGGCGCTCGTCCCAGGCGGCGGTCACGCGCATGCCGTAGCGGCGCGCGGTGCCGTCGATGAACTGCCAGATGCCGGAGGCGCGGGCCCACGACAGGGCGCGTGGTTGCAGCGCGCTCTCGACCACGGCGACGTACTTCAGGTCGTCGGGCAGGCCGGCCGCCCGCAGGCGCTCCTCGATGTACGGGAAGTAGCGCCCGCTCCGCTTGAGCCAGAGCACGACCTGGGCGGGCCCGGCGAGGGCGAGGTAGAACTCGCGCTCGAGCCGCTCGGCGACGTCCCACCGGTCGAGCGGCACCGGCTGGCCCGCGAACGCCATCGCCTCCGGCAGCCGGAAGCTGTGCAGGGACGGACGCGTCCGCGCCACCTGCGCCTCGAGGTCGGCGACGATCTCGCGCAGCGCCTCCAGCTCGGTTCGCAGCGCGTCGATCGACTCGCTGGCCTCCCCGGCCGCAGTCGCCGGATGGGCACCGGCGTGACCGAGCAGGACCGTCGCCAGGACGATGAGGGCGCGTCGCATGTGGCCGCCGCACTGGCAAGAGCTGTACCAGCCCGACGCCGGGCGGTCACCTCTCGATGCGCGCCTTCCTGGCGCAGTCCTTGCCTCGGCACTCACGGAGACCGCACCGGGGAGGTGTCCCATGATCCAGGTCACGGAACGGGCGCGGGAAGCGTTGAAGGCGGTACAAACGCAGATGGCCGACAAACCGGAGGTGGCGCTGCGACTTGCGCAGGTCGAGCAGGGGCAGCTCGGGGTCTTTCCGGACACGGGGCGCGACGACGACGAGGTGGTCGAGCACGAGGGGCGGGCGGTGCTCCTCATCGATCCGGAAGTCGCCGGCGCGCTGGCCGGCAGCACCATCGACTTCGAGGAGAGCGCGGACGGCGCGCGCCTGACCCTGCGCCGCTGACGCCCGCGGCGGCGACACGATGTCGCCGCCGCGACAAGCCGTCGGGGTAATCGGGGTAAGATGACGCGTGCCTGCCGGTTCAGCCACCGCCTCGTCCCCGCGCCGTCACGTCATCCGGCGCCTCTACGACTGGACCGTGGGGTGGGCCGAGCGGCCCGGCGGCACGTGGGCGCTCTTCGTGATCGCGTTCGCGGAGTCCTCGTTCTTCCCGGTGCCGCCCGACGTGCTGCTGATCGCGCTGTGCGTCGGCGCCTCCCGCGCCTCGTTCCGCTTCGCGCTGGTGTGCGCGGTGGGCTCGGTGACGGGGGGCGCCTTCGGTTGGGTGCTCGGGGCCTCCGCCTGGCACCTGCTGAAGGACGTCTTCATCCCGTACGTCTTCGCGCAGTCGACGTTCGACCACGTGCAGGCGCTCTACCGCGGCAACGCGTTCCTGGCCATCCTCACCGCCGCCTTCACGCCGATCCCCTACAAGGTCTTCACCGTCGCCGCCGGCGTGCTCGACGTGAGTCTGCCCACGCTGCTGGTGGCCTCGGCGATCGGCCGCTCGGCCCGCTTCTTCGCGGTGGCCACGGTGTTCTACTTCTTCGGCCGGCAGATGCGCGCTCTCATCGAGCGCTACTTCGACCTGCTGACGTGGGGGTTCCTCGCGCTCGGGATCGCCGGCTTCCTGGCGATCCGCTACTTCCGGTGACGGGCGGCCGCCCGCCGGCCTGATCGTTCCCGCCGGCACGGTGTGGCGGAATGCGAGCCGACATCCGGCCCCACCCCGCCTGCTGTCGGATGATGGCATTGGCGTCCCAGGGGGTCTGGCATTGTCCAGGAAGATCGTCGTCGCGCCTACACCTCCACCCTGCTCGTCCGGGAGGCGGCGCTCACGCCCTGGCTCGGGATCGTGGCGGGCGCGACGCCGGCCATCGCCGTCTCCCAGGTGATCGGCTACCCGGTCCGCCTGCGCGGCCACTACTTCGCCATCGCCACCATCGGCGTTGGCGAGATCGTCCAGACGCTGATGATCAACTGGGACTGGGTCGGCGGCGCCCGCGGCGTCTTCGTGCCGATCAAGCGCGCCCCGACAGTCTCCTCAACTTCCAGTTCCACGGGTCCAAGGCCGTCTACTACGACATCGCGCTCGGGCTGCTCGCCCTTGCCGTGGCCGCCACCCGCTGGCTCGAGCGGTCGCGGCGCGGCTACCTCTTCCGCGCG